>CAJTXC010000030.1:7629-13272 GCA_910580135.1 uncultured Bacilli bacterium
TAGTGAGGTTTTATGATATATTTACCATGTTTATCAGATTTATGTGTTCCCGTCCAAACAATTAGATTAAGACTAATTAATCTATTTAATAATTTTACTGAAGTTGTTTTTTTTCTTTCTATTAATTTCGCAACTTCTTCTGATGTTACTTCTCCTTTATCATAAATAGCCTGCATAACTTTTTGTTCTAAATAATTAAGATCACTCCATATTTTATTAATATCATTATTTTTCATCATTGTTTCTTTTCTTCTTTTACTTCTCATAACAATATTATTATCCAAAACAAGTAACACAGAGTGTTGATCTGGTTCTGAATAAATAGGATCTTTTAAATAAAATTCTCTCATTTCTCTATAAATTCTTTTTACACCCTCGTTTAATTCTCTAACAATTCCAAATTCATGTAATACTCTTGCTATTTGCGGATTTCTTGAATATCTTTTTGTAGTCATTGTATCAATTGTTACAAAACCACCCAATTTCCCAGGACTAGCTATTTCTAATCTATCATCATATAATTTTACAGTAATATGTTCGCCATTATTAGAGTAGTCCCTATGTGTCACTGCATTTACTAATCCTTCATACCATGCAAATTCTGGATATTCTGGTATTGTTTTAAATATACCGTTTGGAGTCAAATGAGTAAATTCTCTTAATTGTGAATTAATAAAATCCTTAGCTTCTTGCAATGTTCTATATAAACATTTATCAAAGGTTTTATCCTTTACAATATTCATATCCATACCAACTTGAAAATCAACACCCTCAAATTTCAATACTCGTACTCTCGCTCCTGGTAAATAAATAGATGGATTTTTCCCAAACAAAAGCATGCCTGCTTTAGTAAGATTTAATTCACCATTATTGTTAACTAAAAAACCTCTCGCTCTAAGAACTTGTTCAGTAGGGATATCCGTAGCTTCTATATTTTCCTTGTAAATATTAATTATATCCAAATCTAAGTCCTCTAAACCAGTTCCAGCTAGTACTTCCGATTCAAAATTTCTCTCTCTTCTTTCATATTCCAAACTTCTAATTTGGCTAGCAGAAAGCTTTATAGATGAATCACCTTGCCTAAGATATACTTCATCCTTATTATTTCTAACAATATAATCTAAAGCAGAATCTATATGAAATAATAAAATATTATCATCCTCATTTTTATTATTTCTTATTTTAATTAATTCGGTTCTATAAATTGGTGTTGGATTCAAATAATTACTGACTATTTTTTGGCAGTCATTAAGCTTGTCTATTCCATACTTATTAAATCCTTCTATCACACCATCATCAGTTATACCTACAGCTATAATTCCACCATTAGCGTTGGCAAATGATGCTATTTCGTTTGCTAATTCTTGTAATCCTATCTTTGCTCTTTTCTTATCAAAATACAAATTCTCTTTTGTATCTTTCAAATATTCAATATTTAAACTCGAATCGATTTTTGATAATGCCATAATATCACCTTCTTTAATTATTTTATCATATTTTTTTTATTTTATTATCTCATTTATATTATCATTTTTTGTCGTTTATTCAAAAACTAGACAAAATTCCGCTAAAAACTGGACTTTTTACATTAAATAATTATCGTATTGTGTAAATTAATAATAAGTGATAAAATTAGTTTAGGTGATTTTATATGAAAAAGATATTTAAAAGTTTAATTATTTTACTTATAGCAGGTTTATTTATAACTGGATGTGGTAATAAAGGTAACCATATAAAAGAAATCAGTCTTGATGGTTTTAAAGAAAAAATGGCTAATAAAGAAAGTTTTGCTTTGTACATCGGAAATAAAGATTGTGTTCATTGTGAAGCATATAGACCAGTTTTAGAAAGTGTTTTAGATGAATATAACATAACTATATATCATTTGGATAACAGCAAATTATCTGAAAAAGAATATGCTGAGTTTAAAACTTATGTTAATATTTCAGGAACCCCTACTATAGTATTTATAACAGATGGTGAAGAAGAAACAACATTAAACAGAATAGTTGGTGAAGCATCTAAAGAAAGTACTATAGAAAGATTTAAAACTAACGGTTATATTAAGTAGGAACTTAAAGTTTCTGCTTTTTATTTTCATATTACTTTACATACAATAACTAAATAACTTAATAAGAAACAATATAAATGTTAAAATATTTATAGCAGTAAAATTTCAATTTATCCGGAGAATTATAAAATGAATATTAATGAAATAAGAGAAAAAATAGCATCTCTTGAAATTTTATCAGATGAAGAAATCAAGTATTGTTTAGATTATTTAAATTCCTATATAAGGTACCATATGGAAAAAGAAAATAGCAATATGCTGTGTTTAAAAGCTAGCCAAAGCTTATATGGTTTTACTTTTGATAATTTAGATAACTATGCCCAATTTTCTACAGAAATTTTAGGTATAGAAATGAATGATTTTATTCACTATTCTTCTTTTTTAAGATTTAATACTAATGACGGTTTGAAATGGTTTATAGTAGATCCAACCGCTATACAATTTGATACTGATAAATATCCTTTAGGGTTAGATTATTATATAGATATTAAAAATAATTTAAACGAAAAACAAAAAGTATTATTAGAGAATTTTAAAACTAAAGGTTATGTAGAATTAACAAGTAGGAATTTAATAGACTATACCAATATTTTTATAGATACTCTTAATAAGAATGGATACAATATTAGTAAATTAAATGCTAATAACAAACTTATTGATTTTTGTAATAAATTCGGAATAGCTTTTAACGATGATTCTGTATCAAAAATAAAAAATGATAAAACATTATAGTTTAAAAGAAGAAACTTTATATCACTTTATTTCTACTTTTTCTTTTAATAAATAGTTAACAACTTTGATATTTTTATTAGATACATATCTACATATAAATTTATTATTTTCTTTGCATATAATTATTCCTTCTGTTTTATTATTGAACTTTTCTTTTACATTTTCATCTATATAGTTCATATAAAATTCTATTTGTCCTATATCTTTAGGCAACAATGGTCTTGTTTTTAGTTCGGTCACAATATAATTATTAAGTTTTATATTATATAAAAGCAAATCTATATAATAATTTTTATTTCCAACTTTAATTTTATATTCATCACCAACATATGAAAAACCATAACCTAATTCTAAAAAAATATGTTTTAATTGATTTAATATGTATTTTTTCAAAGCTTTTTCTGATAATCTATCTTGATTATCTACGTTTATAATTATAGGATCCTTAAGCATATCGGATAAAGTTGGTTTATAGTTTACTTCTTCTGTTATTAACTTAATATTGTCCTTATCTTTAATTGTTGACCTCTCAAAAGATTTTTCTTTTATAGCATCTCTTAATTGCCTAACAGATAATCTTTGATTAATTGCAAGATTAATATAATAATTCATTTCATTTTTATTTTTTATGGATAAAAGTTTATAGTAATGGCTCCATGTTAATTGGTGGGACGGTGTCCCACCTTTTTGAAACGTTAAATATAATTTTCTCATTCTTTTTAAATTAGAAATGTCATAACCTTTACCATATTCTATTACTAATCTTTTAGACCACTCTTTAATTAATCCATCACCGTATCTAGCTCTTGCCTCACCGCCTTGTGCCTCAATTAATAACTTTCCAATTTCAAAATAGGTTTTTAAAGTTTCATTGTTTTCTTCTAAATTTCTTACCCTAGAGGAAATTTCTTTGTTTTCTATTAGACTTTTTATTTCATTATAATAATTCATCTTTCCTCCTTTCATATTTTTGTTTTTTCTTTTAATAAATAGTTAATAACTTTGATATTTTTATTAGAAACATATTTACACACCAATTTATCATTTTCTTTGCATATAATTATTCCTTCGGTTTTAGCATGAAAAGGTTCTTTTATATTCTCATCAACATAATTCATATAAAACTCTATTTGTCCTATATCTTTAGGTTTAAATTCTCTTGTCTTAAGTTCTATTACTGTATAAAAATTTAGTTTTGTGTTAAACATCAAAAGATCTATATAATAATTTTTCTTACCAACGATTAGTTTATATTCAGAACCTGCAAAAGTAAATCCATAACCTAATTCTAAAAAGATATGTTCCAATTGTTTTATCATATATTTTTTCAAAGCCTTTTCTGATAATCTATCTTGATTATCTACGTTTATAATTATAGGATCCTTAAGCATATCGGATAAAGTTGGTTTATAGTTTACCTCTTCTGTTATCAATTTAATATTATTCTTGTCTTTGATTGTTGATCTTTCAAAGGAATTAGTTTTTATTTCATTTATTAAACCTCTTACAGATAGATTGTTTGTTATACATTTATTTATGTAATAGTTAATTTCGTTTTTATTATCAAATCTTAATAAATATCTATAATGAGTCCACGAAAGACTAAATTGGCTACTCAGTGAGTAGCTTTTTCTAAAAATTAAATAAAACTTTCTCATATGTTTCAAATTTGCTGAGGAATATCCTTTGCCATACTTTTTAGTTAGTTTAATTGACCACTCTTTAATTAAACCATCACCATACTTTGCTCTTGCTTCGCCACCCTGAGCCTCCACAAGAAGCTTTCCTATCTCGTAATAAGTTCTTAATGTTTCGTTATTTTCGTCTAACCTTCTTATCCTGTCATTAACCTCTTTATTCTCTATTAATTTTTTTATTTTGTTATAATATTGCATTTTTATCTCCCTTCAACTTTATCATTCGCCATAATTTTGAAAATTCCCCTAAAATATTTAAAAAAAATTAATAAAACAAAAAAAGAAATATTTCTATTTCTTTACCGCTCCAAATCTTCTATCTCTATTATTAAACGATTTTATCGCTTTATCAAGTTCTTCTTTATTAAAGTCTGGCCATAACACATCTGTAAAATAAAGTTCTGCATAAGCCATTTGCCACAACATAAAATTACTTATTCTATATTCTCCACTCGTTCTAATCATTAAATCTATTGGTGGAAGATCATTAAACATATATTTATTAAACATTTTAGAATTTATATCACTTATGTTTATCTTATTTTCTTTTACATCATTGCATATTTTTTTAGAAGCTTCAACTATTTCATCTTGTCCACCATAATTCAAACAAATATTAAATATACCATTTTTATTATCTTTGGTTTCTAGCGTCATTTTTTCCATAGCTTTTAACACTTTATCACTTAACTTGTTTTTAACTCCTGAAAACACTACCTTAACTCCTTTTTTCTTTATCGAGTCAAAGTTTTTTTTAAAAGCCTTTAAAAAAAGATCCATCAAATAATCAACTTCTTCTTTATCCCTTTTCCAGTTTTCCGTTGAAAAAGCAAACACACTTAATACGTCAATTCCTTTATCATAAACATACTCTGATATTTCTTTTAAAACATCCGCTCCACGCTGATGTCCTTTAGTACGTTTTAGACCTCTTTTTTGTGCCCAACGACCATTACCATCCATTATGATAGCAACATGTTTAGGTACCTTATAATCCATTTTAACTACCTCCAAACGACTAAATAAAGTATACCATATATTTAATAAATATGAAATAACAAGCACCTATATTTACATTTTATGATTAAATAATGGTACTATGTTATAACCAATAAGGTACGTATTATCATTTAATTTAATAGG
>CAJTXC010000031.1 GCA_910580135.1 uncultured Bacilli bacterium
ATACATCTAATAATAACATAGAATTACTATCAGTAAGAGTTCTGTTTAAAACTACATCATAACCTTCAAAATACATATCGTGTAATACTCTATTTTCATTTATTCCTTTGCAAATAAATAATTGCTTCATTAAAGATATTATAAGATTATAGTTATTGTATCCTGCTCTTATTTGAATAGTTTTACCATCTATTACTTCGTTATCTGTTCTCGGCATAACGATTCTAGAACCATTTGTATCCATGTTATATATTTTTTCTGCAGCCATGTTACATAATGCATTAGATATTCCGATGTGATTATCATTAGCGTTAAAAACAGTTTCTGTTACTGCTTTATAAAAGTTAATTTCATAAAACATAGGATTATCATCTTTTAATGCACCATTTATATATAAAACACCGTTATTAATAGCATAGTAATCCATTTTATTAACGTTATTATAATTAAGAACTATTAGTTTTATTTTGTATGCAAACTTATTAACCATAGGAACTAAATCTTTTGGTTCCATATAACCTAAATTTAAACATGCAATAAAATACTTTCTAAGTAAGTTAAATTCATCTTCTTCATACTTTGCACCGTTAGAAGTCATCGCTTGTTCAACGATTGCTTTTATAGGAATTTTTATATCCTTTGATTCTTGTTCTTCATTCATATTTTTTCACCTAATCCTTTTTATCCATTTCTTTTTTTAAATCATACAAGATGTTTAAAGCTTCCATCGGAGAAACATCAAGTGGATTTATACAATCAAGTTTCTTTTTAATTATATCATACTTATCGTTAATTTCTATATTTTCTTCTAAATTCATGCTTATTTGACTCACAACTTCTCTTGAACCGTTCGAACTTTCATAAGATTTTAATATTTCATCAGCTCTTTTTATAAGAGAATTTGGAAGATTTGCTAGTTTAGCTACGTGAATACCATAACTTTTATCTACGCTTCCATCTTTAATTTTATGCAAGAACGTAATATTACCATTTTCTTCATGTGCTGATACATGCACGTTTTTAATGTGTTTCTTGTGTTCTTCTAAAGCTGTTAATTCATGATAGTGAGTTGAAAATAAAGTAATCGCTTTTATATTATCATGAATATATTCTATTATTGCCTGTGCAAGCGCCATACCATCATAAGTAGCAGTACCACGACCAAGCTCATCAAATAAAATCAAACTATTTTCACTAGCGCCTTCTATCGCGTGGTTAGCTTCCTTCATTTCTACCATGAACGTAGATTCTCCAGATACTAAATCATCAGATGCTCCAATACGCGTAAATATCTTATCAAATATAGGTAAATAAGCTTCTTTAGCGGGTACAAAGCATCCTATTTGAGCCATTATAACGATATTAGCCATTTGTCTCATGTAAGTTGATTTACCAGCCATATTAGGCCCTGTTATAAGTTGCAAATAGCATCCGTTATCAAAAATAATATCATTTGCAACGTACTCACCATCTAATACTTTTTCGACTACTGGATGTCTTCCTTCAATTATTCTTACCGTTTTATCATTATTTAAAACAGGTCTTACGTAATTATTGTTTTCTGTAACGGTTGCAAAAGATTGCATAACATCTAATTTAGCTACCATTTTAGCAGTCAATTGAATAGTTGGTATTACATCTTTTACCTTGTTTCTTATCTCGGTAAATAACGCATATTCTAAGTTTATAATCTTTTCTTCAGCACCTAATATTAAAGATTCTTTTTCTTTAAGCTCTGGAGTTATAAACCTTTCGTTATTAGCAAGGGTTTGCTTTCTTTCCCAACCAAATTCTTCCTTAACTTGCTTACTATTTCCTTTAGATACTTCTATATAATAACCAAATATACGATTATAACCAACCTTTAAGTTCTTAATACCAGTTCTTTCTTTTTCTACGGCTTCTAACTTAGCGATAAAGTCTTTACCCCCACGTCTTGCCTCTTTGAGTTCATCAAGTTCACTGTTATAACCATCTTTTATTAAATATCCTTCTTTTATACCAACAGGAGGATTTTCATATATACTTTCATCAATAAGGTTATATAAATCAGTTAAATCATCAATTGCTAAGTTAAAGTTTAACACACCAACTAATTCTTTTAGTTTAGGTAAAACCTTTAAACTTGATTTTAATTGAAGTAAATCTCTTGCGTTAGCACTTCCAAAAGCAATCCTTCCACATAATCTTTCAAGGTCATATACCTCACCTAATAATTCTTTTATTTCGTCTTTAATAAGAAATTCTTCTAAAAGTTTAGATATCATATCATATCTACTTTCAATTTCTTCTTTATCAACTAACGGATTTTCAATCATACTCTTAAGAGTGCGGGATCCCATAGCAGTCTTTGTTTTATCTAAAAGCCACAAAAGTGAATATGTTCTTTCTTTTAATCTTAAACTTTCCGTTAACTCTAGGTTCCTTTTGGTATGAATATCCATCTTTAAATAAGTTTTATAATCTTTTACAACCACGTTTTGTAAATGATCCAAACTTCTTTTTTGACTATCAATTAAATAATTTAATAAAACGCATATAGAAGATATTAATCTAACATCATTAATTTCTTTATATAAATGTTTGCAATCTTTATTTTCTGTATCAATGTTAAAGTAAGAAATTGTAATATTATAATTATTTTTTAAAGTATTTGTTATTCTAGGATCAACACTACCATATATAACAAGTTCAGATATATTATCATTTACTATTTCAGTAATTATCTTATCAAGTTCATATTCTACTAAAACGCAGTTAAATTCACCAGTAGATAAATCAGCGTAAGCTAAAGAAAAACAATGTCCTAAATCTTTTAAAGCACCTATGTAATTATTACTTTTAGCATCTAACATTTCATCGGACATAACCGTTCCTTTAGATACTATCCTAATAACTTCTCTTTTAACAATACCTTTAGTATCTTTAGGATCTTCTACTTGTTCACAGATTGCTACTTTATAGCCTTTTTCAATTAATTTATCAATGTATATATTAGCAGCATGATGAGGTACGCCACACATTGGTATCTTTTCATCTAATCCTGCGTTTTTGCCTGTTAAAGTAAGTTCTAGATCACGGGATACGTTTATCGCATCTTCAAAGAACATTTCATAAAAGTCACCAATTCGGTAAAAAAGAATTACGTCTTCATAATCTTTTTTTGTTTCTAAATATTGTCTCATCATAGGACTTACTTTATTTTTATCTACTTCACTTCTAGTCACTTAAATCACCTTTTATAATTATATAATAAAATCTATAAAAAAGCCATAATGCCAAGCAAAATAAATGTCATTTTTTGGTAAAAATGACTTATTAAAAAAACTAGTCATATCATTTATTAAGGTGATTTGTTTGACAAGAAAAAAAGATATATTTTTACTATATTTTTTATTAACATTAGAGTTATTAATCCTTATTAATTCATCATTAATCATTAAAAGTGTTAAAGACTCTTCCTTTATGTTTATTATAAAAATATTTCCATCTTTATTTCCAACCATGGTAATAGGAAATCTTTTAATTAAAAATAACATAGAACTTATAATACCAAAGTTTATTAAAAAGATATTTAACAAACTATTCAATTTTAATGATATAGAAACAAGTATTTTTATAATATCTATTTTTACTGGAACGCCCAGTAATGCTATTTATATAAATGAGTATTTAGAAAAAAACTTAATAACAAAAAAAGAAGCAGAAGCTCTTTTATGCACTACTCACTTTATAAATCCTTTATTTGTTGTCGCAGGAGTTGGTATTGGTGTATTTAATGATGTTAAAATAGGTTTTCTATTACTTGTCTTAGCATGGATAAGTAACTTATTTAAAGCATTCTTAAATAGAAACAATTTTAAAGAAAAAAGAAAAATGAATATTACTCACAGTAACAAAAATTTTATTACTACCCTATCAGAATCAATTAAAACAAGTATAAATGCTCTTTTGATGATATTTGGTATAGTTATAATGTTTAACTTATTAGTAGCATTAATAAGTAATATATTTAATCTTAATTTATGTACTAATGTTATTATAAACGGCCTTTTAGAAATGACTGGTGGTATTATGAAACTATCAAGTTTAGATATTAATATTTATATTAAAATAGTGCTTGCATATATATTCTTAAACTTTGGAGGATTATGCATTCAAATGCAAACTTTTTCTATGTTTAATAATAAAAAGATAAGATATTTAAAATACCTTATCTTTAGACTTATTTAGTATAACAAATAGTTACATTATATGTATTTATATTACTACCATCATATTTATACCAATTTGTAGTTAATTTATCATTTCCTGAGCAAGCATTAACACTACTTGTTTTATAATCAAAATTTATTGTCTTACCACTTTCAGGCAATGTATTTTCAACTTTTTCATAATATGCATCAACTATTCTTAGTGCATAATCTTTTATTACAAATTCATTAGTTTCTCTTCTTGCGGTTGAATAAACATCCTTAACCGTGTATAACGTTTGAAAAAAATATATTATTGCAACACTAACCAACATAAAACTAACTATAAGTTCAATTAGCGTAACGCCTTTATTATTTAACTTTTTCATTATTTGCCTCCTAAATTACAATCTCTTGATGAATTAGGATTATCTATTTTAATTGAAGCATACTTTCCACTTTTAAATTTTGCTATCAATCTATAAGAAGCTTTATCATACGTAGTTTTTTTCAGTCTTTTTAAATATTTATTAAAATTATAATCAGTATCAGAAACCTCAGTCATATAACCAGTAATATATAATTTACTTATATTGTATTCATTTCTATATTCTGTTATTTCACTTTTGTCGCCACTGTTAAACACTTTGCACCCATCATCAGTCAATTCATTTAATTTATCTTTACTTTCTAATTTATCATATATAGCCCTTAAAAGATATAAATCTTCAGTTTGATCATAATAATTAGTTCTGTTTTTATAATTATCATATAAACTTGTAACATTAGGATAAACAAAGGCCATAACAGTTGTAACAAGCGCTATAACAACTATTGTTTCTGCTAAAAAGAACCCTCTATTATTCTTTTTCAATTTAATCACCTTTTCTTTACTTGATATCTTACGAAATATATTATATAATAATATTATAATAAAATCTAGGGTAAAGATAAAAAAGAAAGAATAAAAAGAATATAAAGGGAGCGATAAAACATGTTAAGACAAATTGATTTTACTAAATTGCCAATTACTGAAATAGTAAATCAAATTATTTATACAGCTGCTGAAGCGGGCGCAAGTGACATTCATTTTGATCCTACCGAAACATCTATTAAAGTTAGATTTAGAATTGATGGCGTTTTAATTGATTATATGGTAATCCCTGAGGGAATTAGAAAAAACTTAATAGCAAGGGTTAAAATAATATCAGGTATGGATATAACTGAATCAAGATTACCTCAAGATGGCGCTATTAAAACGGTTATTAATAATATAAATTTAGACATGCGTGTTTCTTCTCTTCCTACTAATGAAGGAGAAAAAATAGTTATTCGTATACTAGATTATTCAGCTTCCCTAAATGGTTTAGAAAGTTTAGGATTTTCTCCTAATAACCTAGAGAAAATGAAAACTCTTATAAAAGAACCTAACGGTATAATCTTAGTAACTGGTGCTACTGGATCTGGTAAATCCACTACCGTATACTCCCTTCTTCAAATACTAAATACACCACAAGTTAACTTAGTTACCGTTGAAGACCCAGTAGAAATGAATATTAACGGAATAAACCAAATCCAAGTTAATAGTGAAATCGGTCTTACCTTTGCAGAGGTTTTACGTTCTATCTTGCGTCAAGACCCGGATATTATAATGATCGGTGAAATCCGTGATGATGAAACCGCTAAAATTGCCGTTAGAGCATCTATCACAGGTCACTTAGTATTATCTACAATACATACTAATAACGCACTTAATACAATTGAACGTTTAACTGATATGGACGTTGAAACATACTTACTTGCAAGTTCATTAAACGGTATCGTATCTCAAAAACTTGCTAGAAGAATATGCCCTCACTGTATGAAAAAAAGACCTGCAATAGATTATGAGAAAAAACTTATTAAAAGCAATTTAGGAATTGATATAGAAGAATTAGCATACGCTGAAGGTTGTCCTGAATGTGTTGGTGGGTATAAAGGAAGAATAGCAATACATGAAGTTTTAGTTATAAACCAAGAAATAAGAGACGCAATAGCAAACGGTGTCTCTAAAGAAGAACTAAGAAATTTAGTATATCAAGGTGACACTACTACACTTTTACAAGACGGTTTAACAAAAGTATTACAAAACATAACTACGATAGAAGAAATTTTAAGATTAGTAGAACTTGATGATGAATCAGTTAAAATAATAACTGGAAAAGATAATGTTCAAGAAAATACTAATCAATCTAACATATCCGATGATGGTATGGAGATGCTTGATATATAAAAAGGTTTAATATAAAGGAAAAATATATTAAGCCTTTTTATTTACATAATTTTATTAATAATGTATAATTTAATTAGTGGAAGAAAGCTAGTAAGACTAGTTGTTTTCCAATTTTTGCAAATGAAAAACACGCTAATCTGCCAGGCTAGCGTGCTTTTCTTATTTAAATAACATAACTAAAGTTAATATTATAAATAATATGATTACTATTTTGCTTCTGATTTTAATAAAAAACTTCTTGTCTTTAATTACTATCTTTAACATCATAACAATCACCCTCTTTCTATTCTAGATATAAAGAGGAAAACAAACTAGTCCTTTTTTACTTCCTTCCATATTTATAATTATTCATAACTTTTAAAATACCCCTAAAAGTATGAAAAAAAGTTCAAAAATTTGAACTCTTTTATTTTACAAAAAAATTTAATACCATATCTATATTCAAACTAGTTAGCATTATTATAGTTGCTGCTACTGATAAATAAGGTCCAAATGGTAATACGTTATTATCATCCTTAATTAAACTTATTATTGATAAAGGAAGTGCTATGAACGACGCTATAAAAATAGTTACAATCGACATATCAAAACCAAGTGTTAAGCCTATAAAAAATAATAGTTTTATATCTCCTCCACCAAGGCTTTCTTTCTTAAAAATAACGTCTCCTAAAGCTTTAAATAAATATAATAAGGCAAATGAACCTAAGCCATTTAAAATTGGCATTACAAGTCCTTTAAATATTGTTAAATCATTTATTATGGTATTAGCAAGTAATTCTAATATTATTAATATAACACCAACAATTAATACTTCATCAGGGATAATATAATACTTAATATCACTGATACTTATAATTATTAGTATTGATATAAAAGTAATAGATATTAAAAACTTTAAAGAAATACCAAAAGATAAATATGAAAGTAAAAACAAAACACCAGTAAGTAGTTCAAAAAAAGGATAGAAAATAGATATCCTTTTTTTGCAGTTTTTACATTTACCTCCTAAGAAAATATAGGAAATAACAGGAATTAGTTCATAGAATTTTAATTTATGATTACAATTAGGACAATGAGATACTGGAAAAGCAATAGACATATTATTTGGAACACGATATCCTACAACGTTGTAAAATGAACCAAATATTAATCCAGCGATGAATACCATGATTCCATTAAATACTTCTAAACTCATAATAACCTCTTTCTATAACGCTTCGTACATACCATACATTGGAATTATAACCGCAAGTAATATACCACCTACTAAAACAGCCAACGTGATGATCATTACTGGTTCAATTAAAGTTTTCATTTGGTTAATAATTGTTCTATGTTGTTCTTGATAATATTCTGATACTCTTTCCATCATAGAACCTAATCTACCTGTTTTTTCACCAGTAAGAAGCATTTGATATGCAATGTTAGGAAATGCCCAATGATCTTTAAACGCTTTAGATATAGCCTCACCTTTTGTTAAGTTTTTAGCAGTATCAAAAATTAACTTTTTATATACTTCGTTATCAGTAATTTTACTTAATATTTCTATTGAATCAGTTATAAATACATTATGATTAATTAAGTTAGCAAAAGTTTTAGCAAAAATAGTAACTTCGTTATAAATTATGATATTACCAAACACTGGTAAATGCATAGCAAATTGTTGCATCGATTTTCTAAATGGTTTTACCGTATTAAATAAATATAAGTATACTAATAAAACTCCTATTATTCCAAGTAAGATAAATATTAAATAATCTTTAAGAAAATCACTTATAGCTATAACAACCTTTGTGATAGTTGGAATGTCACTACCTAAATCAGCATATATATCAACGAATTGTGGTACAACCCACATAAGTATAAATGTAACTACAACGATTGCAAAAACAGTAACAACAGCAGGATACATCATCGCAGATTTCATTTGTCTTTTAGTACTTTCAGCTTCAGTATAATAATCCACCATATCATCTAACGTTTCTGGTAAGTTACCAGTCATTTCGGCTGTTTTAATCATGTTTATTAAAAGTTTAGGGAAAGTATCTTTTCTTTTTTCCATTGCAACAGATAAAACATCACCCATCGATAAATCATAATAAACAGCTCTCCATGCTCTTTTTTCATTAGTGTTTTTAGCTTGATCGTCTAGTATTTTTACCGCATCAGCAAGTGCGATACCAGATTTTAAATAAGCAGATAATTGTGATAGATAAAATATTAACCTATTCTTTTTCATTCTATACGTATGCATATTTAAATTTGCTTTAACTGCAGTTATTTCATATACTTCATATCCTTCAGCTTCTAAGAACGAATGAACATCAACTCTTGATAAAGCTTCAATGGTACTAGTTACAAGTTCCCCGTTTGCATTACGTGCTTTATACTTAAATAAAAGTGGTTTAGCAAGCCTTGAATCATCACTATTTTTGTTTTTAAATTGTTCTTCTAAAACACTTTTTCTAGCTTCTAATTCTAATTCTTCATTTTTATTATAAGTAAGCTTTTTATAGAAAGCCTTTAACTTATCAGAAAAAGTAACAGGTTCACCCTTAGCTTCAAGTTCTTCTCTTCTCTTTTCTTGAGCCTGTTCCCAAGCCTCTTCTTTTTTTCTTCTTTCTAATTCTCTTGCTTGTCTTTCTTTTTCTCTTCTTTCATTTTCTTTTCTTATCTTTTCTTGTTCTTTAGCACGTTTTGCTTCTTCCATCCTTGCCTTTGCAACAAGTTTTTCGAAATCCTTTTGCCTTCTTGGATCATTTATTTTATTTGCCGCAGATAACTTAGAAGGTTCGGCATTACCTACCGTTGTTGCACCTGATTTAACAGTAACGACACTTTGTGCCGATTTAGCTTCGGCAATAGTGTTACTTGTTTTTTTACTTATCCCAAATATCTTACCAATTCCTAACGCAAGATAATAAGGAGATAATAAAACCACAACAAATCCTTTATATATAAATATAAATGGCATTAATATAATTTCTAATACATTCATAAAGACACCTTCCTATTCTGTAAATTATTATATCATATATTTATTATTTTTAATAACAAAATTATTATTTTTACACTTTGATTAAACCATCCATAAAAACTGCATATATTAATATAGAGGTGATTATATGTATGGATCAATTCCCTATATGATTCCTAATATGGGCATGACATCAGCACCAATTGCGAATTCCCTTGCATCAGCAAGTAATTTAGGTAATGGATTAAGCGCTGCTAAAGCTGCTGGAACTTCTTTTCTAGGAAAAATTAATTGGGCATCAATACTATCAAATACGCAAAAAACACTTAACGTTGTAAATCAAGCAATACCACTTTATTATCAAGTGAAACCAGTATTTAAAAATCTTGGGGCCCTAGGGAGAATTACAAAAGAGTTTTCTAAAATGGGTAACGTAAATAGTAACGAAGTAAACCAAACAAATAACGTTCAAACAGAAACACAAAATGTAATTAATAATGAAACGGGCGATGCTATAAACGTAAATGAAATTCCAAACCCTACTTTCTTTTTATAATGTTTTTTCAAAGAAAAAGACTTGTTTGTACAAGTCTTTTTAGCTACTCACTATTTGAACGTTTGTAAAGTCACTTCTTCTTGCTTTAATGAAATTATATGCAGCCTGATCTTTAACATATATTGCTACGGAAGCAGGCACCTTTCCACCTTGCAACCAGTGACCATCAAACATACCACTATATGAAGATACTTTTGTAAAAATAAATTTTCTAATATCCAGCGTCTTTAAACCTTCCATTCTATAAAACATATCTTTCATGCTGGTTACGTTAGCGGTTGTAAAACTACTTAAGTTTAAATTTGTTATTTTATTACACCTAGAAAACATATCTTCCATGGTTGTAACTTTTGACGTATCAAATCCGCTTAAATTCAAAGTTGTCAAGCTAGAGCCTGTTAATCCACCACTCATGTCAAACATGTCTTTCATGTTCGTTACATTTGAAGTGTTAAAGGTGCTTAAGTCCAAGCTCGTTAATTTAGTTGCTCCCTCAAACATACCCATCATGGTAGTTACGCTTGACGTATTAAGTGGTTTTACGTTTATTGAAGTTAAAGAAATATAGGCAAACATATAGCTCATGTTAGTAACTTTTGCGGTATTGAGATTAGATAAATCAACCGTTTTAGAAATTCCGTAAAACATACCTTGCATATTAGTAACGTTAGTTGTATTAAGTTTTGTCACATCTAGCCCATTAGTTGGTGAGCAATTACAGAACATATAAGCCATATTAGTTACATTTGAAGTGTTAAAATTAGACAAATTCAAAGTTGATACCTTAGAACAATTATAGAACATGTAAGACATATCTGTTACTTTAATCGTATTAAATTTTGAAACATCTAAACTAGTAAGTGAAGAACAATTCTTAAACATATTTACCATTGTATTAACATTTCTCGTATCAAAATTTGATATATTTAAACTCGTTAATCCTGAACATCCACTAAACATATCAGCCATAGTAGCAGTTCTTAACGTATTAAAATTAGATAAATTAAGTGTTGTTAATGATGAACAGTTCTCAAACATGTTGCGCATATTAGTTACATATGCAGTATTGAAACTTGATACGTTTAATTCCGCTAAACTTGAGCAATCATGAAACATTAAATTCATTAACGTTACTTTAGTAGTATTAAAGTTAGATATATCTAATGTTGCTAACGACGAACAACCATCAAACATACTAGCCATGGAAGTTACCTTTGCGGTATTAAACTTTGACAAATTTAAAGATGTAAGTGAAGAACAATTTAAGAACATAGAATTCATGTTTGTTGCACTCTCAGTATTAAAGTTTGTTATACTCAAAGAAGTTAAACTAGAACAATCTTCAAACATGTTATTTAAAGTAGTAGCCTTAGAAGTATTAAAACTAGAAACATTTAAACTAGTTAAACCTTTAGCTCCACGAAACATATGATTCATCGTTACTACGTTTGAAGTATTAAAATTTGATAGGTCAAGTTCTGTTAATGATTCACATTTAGAAAACATACCATTCATTTGGGTTACTTTTGATGTATCAAACTTAGAAACGTCTATACTTTTTAATGCGTTACAGTTATGAAACATGTGATACATAGAAGTTACATTAGGTGTTCTAAAAGTTGATAAATTAATACTTTCTAACTTTTGACAATCAAAGAACATATCATACATGGTAGTTACGTTTGTTGTATTAAAGCTAGATAAATCTAACGAAGGCAACATAGAGCATCCATAAAACATATAACTCATATTAGTTACACTTGATGTATTTAAACTTGTTAAATCTAAACTTTTTAGTTTTGAACAATTTTGAAACATACCAAACATATCAGTGATTAAAGAACCACCTAAATTTGAAAAGTAAACATTCTCTAAAGCAGTACAATTAATAAACATTTGTTTTATTGTAGTAGCCTTAGATAGATTAAAACTAGACAAATCTAACGTTTTCAGTAAGGAACAACCAGAAAACATTCCTTCAAATGATGTTGCATTACTGGTATCAAAATCAGATATTTTTAAAGTGCTTAAAGATGGACAATGTCCAAACATATAGCGAAAAGTAGTTACATTTTTAGTATCGAAATTCGTTAAATCCAAGCTAGTTAAACTATTGCATTTATTAAACATTTGCTCCATGTTTGGAACTTTACTTGTATCAAAACTCGATAAATCTATTGTTTTTAATGAAGTACAATCATAAAACATTGCAAACATATTAGTTACTTTTGATGTATCAAAGTTTCGCAAGTCTAAGCTTGTTAAATTAGGATTTCTAGTAATCATTTGATACATATCAGTTACGTTACTTGTGTTTATGTAATTAAACGTTATTGTTTTTAAATTTGTAATGCTTCTAAATAAATTACGGCTTGATTTAGGGAAGTTAACTACTCCCGCTCCTCCAATGGTTAATTCATATAATCCGTTTTTATTAGTATCTGTATACCATGCTATAACAGTCCCGTCACCTGCTTCTGATGCATCCCATGAACCTAATGCACCCTTTCCAACATCTAAGGTTGGTGCAAACTTAATAGTTTCTATTTCGTTTCTAGCAATTGGCCCATTAAAGATCATATCGGTTTCTACTGGTGTAGTACTTAACGGAACCAAAGTTGAAGACGGTTTTACAAAGTTAAATAATAATATTGAATCTAGATTATCATTAGAAAGTGTCGCTCCATCTTTATATTTATATGTAACATAAAATTCTTTAACCTCTCCTGGTGAGATCAATTCTTTTATACCTATACCGCTTAAGGTATATTCCATATTTGTGTTATTAAAAGCTTCCTCTGTTATACTATCTATCCACATCGCAACACTACCCGTGTTTGCTACAGTAACTTTATAAGTTACTGTAGAATTTTGATTTTTTAAAGTTACTCCCGTTTTTATAGTATTT
>CAJTXC010000032.1 GCA_910580135.1 uncultured Bacilli bacterium
CATTGCGTTAACAAGTACCATTAAATGACTTATTGCCGTGTTAAACGATAATTTTTCATAATCATTTGTTACGTTTTTAACGGTTTCATGATAAAGTCTTTCTAGGTTTTTATTTTCTCCATCAAAGGTTTTATTTTCATCAGTATAAAGTCTCCATACTCTATCTAAGAACTTCTTAGCACCTTCAACACCAGAAGAGCTCCAAGGTTTAGAAGCTTCAAGTGGTCCCATAAACATTTCATATAATCTTAATGTATCTGCGCCATATTTTTCTACTATATCACTTGGATTAACAACGAATTTTGGAAAACGTTTACCCATCTTTATACCATTTTCACCTAATATCATACCTTGGTGAACAAGCTTTTTAAATGGTTCTTTAACTGGTGATAAACCTTTGTCATAAAGATAATTATTCCATATTCTAGAATACATTAGGTGTCCAACAGCATGTTCTGGTCCACCCATGTATAAATCAACTGGCATCCAGTGTTTTAATAGTTCTTGGTTTGCAAACTCTTTATCGTTATGTGGATCAATATATCTTAAGAAGTACCAACTAGATCCTGCAGAACCAGGCATTGTTGAAGTTTCACGAACGCCTTTTTTACCATCTTTTTCATAAGCCTTCCATTCAATAGCATTTTCAAGTGGCGCTTTACCATTATGACCTTTATAATCTTCTAACTCAGGTAATACAAGTGGTAATTCTTCATCTGGTAATAAATAATCACTACCATCTTCCATATGAACTATAGGTACTGGTTCTCCCCAGTATCTTTGTCTTGCAAATATCCATTCTCTAAATCTATAGTTAGTTGTTCTTCTTGCAACACCCATTTTAACTAGTTTATCAGTGATTGCTTCTTTTGATTCTTCAACTGTTAAGCCAGTAAATTCTTCAGAGTTGATTAACTTACATCCTTTTCCTAAGTAATCTTGTTTTTCAAAGGCCGATTCACTTACGTCTTTACCTTCTATTACTTGTATCATTGGAATGTTGTGTGCTATAGCATACTCAAAGTCTCTTTGGTCATGAGATGGAACAGCCATAACAGCTCCTGTTCCGTAGTTACCAAGTACGAAGTCTCCTAAAAATACTGGTACTTTCTTACCGTTAACCGGATTAATCGCTTCAATACCTTTTAAGATGCATCCTGATTTACCCTTGTTAAGATCGGTTCTATCCATGTCTGATTTCTTAAGTGTTTCTTCTATATATCTATTAGCTTCTTCCTTATTTTCCACCCTTGGCATTAACTCTTTAATTAACTCTCCGTCAGGTGCAATAACCATAAACGTAATACCATAAATGGTTTCTATACAAGTTGTGTAAATAGAAAACTTTCCACCACCAACTACGTCAAAGTCTACTTCAACACCGGTTGATTTACCTATCCAGTTTCTTTGCATTTCTTTAGTAGAAGCTGGCCAATCTATTTCTTCTAAGCCTTCAAGCAGCTTTTCCGCAAACTTAGGTTGATCTATACATAGTTGCTTCATATTTTTTCTTACAACTGGATATCCGCCACGTTCTGATTTACCATCAATTACTTCGTCGTTAGATAAAACGGTACCTAACTCTTCACACCAGTTAACTGGCATATCGATGTATTTAGCATAACCGTCTTTATATAACTGTTTAAATATCCACTGCGTCCATTTATAAAATGATGGGTCTGATGTTGCAATTACTCTATCCCAGTCATAATCAAAGCCTAATTCTTTTAATTGGCTAGTAAAGTACGCAACGTTTTTTTCCGTAAAACCATTTGGATGATTACCAGTTTGAACGGCATATTGTTCTGCTGGAAGACCAAACGAATCATATCCCATTGGGTGTAAAACGTTATATCCTTGCATCCTTTTCATACGAGATACTATGTCCGTTGCTGTATATCCTTCGGGGTGTCCTGCATGAAGACCTACTCCTGATGGGTATGGAAACATATCAAGAGCATAAAACTTAGGTTTTGAAAAATCCCATACGTCAGTTTTAAAAGTCTTATTATCTTCCCAGTACTTTTGCCATTTTTTTTCTATTTCTTTAAAATTATATTCCATTATCTTTCACTCTCCTTTTTATAATACATTGCAACCAAATGATATACTCCTGCGAACAAGGGAAATATAAGAATGAATGCAATTAGTAATCTTACGTATATGTTATCTACGAATCTTGTTACAGTATAAATAGTTGCTACAATAAACGAATCACAGAGCATGAGGGTTTTAAGTACTCTTTTATATCCTAAATAAACCACGTCAGTATTATACCTAAAAACTAAATACTTAACGTTTATTGGCATCTTTTTTCTACTAAATTTATCTGCTTTTCTATAAGAAAATAGATAATAACCAAAATAGATTATTAAAAACACACCAATGAATTCTAATGCTATTTTTGCCCATTCAACCATAACAATCCTCCTATTAAAAAATGTCCATCCTAACTAAAGGATGAACATTCGTCCACGGTACCACCTTAATTTATACTAATTAGTATACACTTTAAAACCGATAACGAGGTAAATCGTATTACGTTACTATTATTTCACATAATAACTCCGAAGCTAGTTCACTTAGCATACTTTGTTTATTTCCACCAACCATAAACTCTCTTTAAAAGTATAATCTAAATTAATACTCTTCATCAACGTTTTGATATTTATAGTATAGTATATTTAATGATTTAAAGCAAGATTATTTAATTATATTTTAATGATTTATATTATTTCTTTTCGTTAGAAATAACTTCCCTGGTTATATAAATTGGTCTTCTTTTAGTTTCAACGTAAGTTCTAGCTAGATACTCGCCTATTATTCCAAGGCATAGAAGCTGTATTCCGCCAATTAAAAGTATTAACACAACTATTGTTGCATAGCCTGGTATCGCAATTGAAAACAAAAGTTTTTCGATTACTACTATAATTAAATATATAGAAGTAAAAAGCGATAAAAATAACCCGATTATTGTAGCTAGCTTAAGTGGTGCCGTAGAAAAAGATACTATACCTTCTATTGCATACTTAAATAGGCCCCAAAAAGACCATGTGGTTTTACCTGAGTTTCTTTCCTCTACCTCGTAAGGCATATAATAATTATTAAAACCTACCCACGAAAATAAGCCTTTAGAAAAACGGTAATACTCCTTTAACTCTAAAACAGAGTCTACAACGTACCTTCTAAACGTTCTAAAGTCACTTGCATCTTCCCTAAACTTCGTATCAGATACTTTGTTTATAAGCTTATAAAAACTTTTCTTAAAACCTGATAACATTTTTCCTTCTCGTCTTTTTTCTTGATATGCTACTACCGAATCATAATCTGGATTCTCGTCCAAAATATTAACCATCTTTAAAACGTAGTTAGGCCTCTGCTGCAAATCCGCATCAATTACGCAGACATAATCTCCCTTTGAAGCTTTAAGTCCGGCATATATTCCAGATTCTTTGCCAAAGTTTCTGGAAAAGCATATAACCTTTATGTTTTGCTTTGACGTTTTAACGATTTCTCTTAACTTTGACATCGTGTTATCTTTGCTTCCGTCGTTAACAAAGATAATTTCATAATCAATTTTTTGTTTTTTAAAAGTCTTTTCTACTTCTTTTGAAAAAAATTCAACGTTTCCTTCTTCATTGTAGCAAGGAACAACTAACGATAACTTCATAATACCACTCTTTTCTTTTCTAATTATAGCACGCCTATAACCATTTAACACCCATATTATAACATTTTATATGCTACTTGACAATACATAGTACTATTTTGTACAATGTAGTTATATGAGGTGAAGCAGTATGAAAAAAATTATCTTAAGTTTTATAATAATAACACTTATATTATTAACGTTTTTAAATTCACCTAAAAAGATAGAAGTAGAAAAGCAATTAAAAGATTTAAACCTAAGTAAAGTAAACAAATTAATGATTGTTGCACACCCTGATGACGAAACTATTTGGGGAGGAAATCACCTGCTTAAAAGTAATTATTTAGTTGTTTGTATAACTTGTGGTAATAACAAAATAAGAGCAAAAGAGATAAATAAAGCTTTAGAATATAGTAACGATAAACTAGTTATGCTTAACTATCCAGATAAAGTGCTAGGCAAAAGAAGCAACTGGAAAGATAATTATGAAGATATAAAAAAAGATATTAAAAAGATTTTAGAATATAAAAGTTGGGATTTTGTTGTAACTCACAATCCTGATGGTGAATATGGACACATTCATCACAAAATGACTAGTAAGATAGTTAGTAGTATTTATCATAAAGATAACTTATATTATTTTGGAAAATATTATAAGAAGGAAGATATTAACAAAATTGATAAGGAAAACAAACTAAGTAACAAGGAATTAAAAGATAAGAAAAAAATGTTAGACGTATACAAAAGTCAAGGTTTTATTGACAAAAAGTTTGGCCACATGTACCCTTATGAAAATTGGACAAAAGCAAGATAATTAAATCAGTATTAGGAAGTGCATCAAAATGAAAAACAAATTCAAAAAGCAAGATTACATAAACATATTAATTTTATGTTTAATGTACGCGTTCATTATAATATTAATTACTCACGGAAAATTCATGTATGGTTCAAAAACAGACTGGGATATTCAACACTGGGCTTTCCCCGAGTATTTCAGAAACCTATTTTACGAAACCAAGAATTTGATACCAAACTTCGCTACGAACATTGGTGGTGGTCAAAATATTTTTTATTTTGCCTACTACGGTCTTTTAAGTCCAATAACACTTTTATCTTACCTATTTCCAAAGGTAGCGATGTATGATTATATTACTATTACTAGTATTTTAGTTGTAATAGTAAGCGTTATTCTATTTTATAAATGGCTTAAAAATAAAGGTTATAGTTCAATAGTTTGTTTTTGTTCTAGTGCTTTGTTTTTATGCGCAGGCCCTTTAATATTTCATAGTCATAGGCACATTATGTTTATAAACTACATGCCGTTTTTAATACTTGCTTTAATAAGCACCGATAAATATTTTGAAAAAGGTGTTAAATCACCAATTATAATTAGTACGTTCTTAATAATAATGACCAGTTACTTTTATAGTATAACCTCTATTTTATGCATCATTATTTACGGAGTTTACGTATTTTCGAAAAAGTATGATAAAGTAACTTTTAAATTATTTTTAAAAGAAGGACTTAAGTTCATTTCGTTAATTCTCATTGCCATATTAATGAGTGCCATACTAATACTTCCTACCTTTTATTGCTTGTTAAACGGAAGATCACATGGTACTTCTGGAATAAACATAGGAAAACTTCTATTACCTAATTTCGGATTAGAAAACGTGTTATACCAACCCTACTCCGTTGGACTTACAAGCATATTAATAATTGCATTATTTAGTTTAGTGTTATTAAAAAAAGAAAAACATGTTAAATTTCTAACAATTTCTCTAATAATCCCTATTTTCTTTAACGTCTTTATTTACGTATTAAACGGCGGATTATACTTAAATGGTAAAGCATTAATACCACTACTTCCTTTATATACATTTGTAATTACAATCTTTTTAGATAAGGTATTAAAAAAAGAAATTTCGTTTCAAAGCGTTAAACTATCATTTTTAATTACCGTGTTTTTATCTTTTACACTATCTAAAATATGGATTGCATTAATATACACAATATGCAGTTTAATCGTTATTATCATACTAAGATATTATTTTAAAAAAGAAAATAAAAAAATACTATTAATACCTATTGTTACGATAGCATTCGTAATTTGTATAGCAGTTAACTTTACGGATAAATTAATAACTAAAAAAGATCATAAAATAGCAAATAATAACCACATTCAAAAACTAGTGGATTATGCTAGCAAGGACAAAACTTTTTACCGCACGCACATAGATGTTAAAAACCCAAACATAAACAGAATATTAAACAAAAAACAAAATGGTATTACCCTATACTCTTCTACCTATAATAAGAATTATAATAAATTCTTTTATAAAACATTTAATAATAACATGAAGTTTAGAAATTCTGCGATAACATTTGAAGATAAAAACATTTTATTTGAAACGTTTATGGGTGTAAAATACTTAATAACTGATAAAGAGCCTCCTTTAGGTTACGAAAAGATTAAAACTGAAAGTAAATACACGCTATATGAAAATAAAAATTATCTTCCAATTATGTATGCAAGTAGTGATGTTATAAGCAAAAAAGATTATGATAAGTTTCTATTTCCATATAACATAGAAGCTTTAACAAATAATATCATAGTAAGTGAAAACGTACATAATAGTCAAAATACAAACGTTAGCAAAGTTAATGTTAAAGATATCTCAAACATAAAGAATATACAAATTAATAAAAATGATTTCTACGTATCAAAAGACATTGGTAAGTTAAGGTTAAACTTAAACGAAGAAATACATAACAAAATATTGCTAGTAAGGTTAAATGTTTCTGAACCCCAATCTTGCATCATGGGAGACATATCCATTACTATAAATGGCATTAAGAATAAATTAACTTGCAAAGAATGGAAATATTTTAATGAAAATTATACTTTTGATTACATGGTTAGTAATAAAGCTCCTTTTAATTATATTAACCTTACCTTTACCAAGGGACATTATAAAATTAAAAATATTGAGATGTACGCTATTAATTATGAAAATGTTTCAAATTTAAAGCAAAAGATAAATGAATTTAAAGTAGATAAAACTTTAAATGATAAAGTATCAGGTTATGTAAACGTTACAAGGGACAGTTACTTTATCATTAAAGTTCCTTACGATAAAGGATTTAATATTAAATTAGATAACAAGACTATAAAATATAAAAAAGTAAGTGATGCATTTATCGGTTTTAAGATAAAGAAGGGATTGCATAACATAGAAGTTTCTTATGACGCTCCCTATCTTAAGGAAGGCAAAATAATATCTCTTGCTGGTTTAATACTAGCTTTAATGGTTTTATTAACCGATTTAATTAACAATAAAATATCTAAAAGAAAATAAAGTGTTTTATATAATACTTTATTTTTGTTATACTTATTTTAGGTGATTTACATGTTTAAATATTCTACCGACAATAAAAGGTATCATACTCTTAATTATGATTTAACAAATAGGTTTAATACCCGAGTTTTTAAAGTTAGTTTAAATGGTAATTTTTCATGTCCTAATTTTAAGAATGGTAGTGGTTGTATTTTCTGTTCTGCAAAAGGTAGCGGAGATTTTGCAGGTAATAAGGAAGATGATTTGCTAACACAGTTTAATAGTATTAAATCTAAGTTAAATAATAAATGGCCTGATACTAAGTACATTGCTTATTTCCAAGCTAATACAAACACTTATGCACCCGTTAGCGTGTTAAAAAAGAAGTTTGAAGAGGTACTTACCTTTCCTAACGTTGTTGGAATTAACATTGGAACAAGGCCGGATGCCATAACGGATGAATGTTTAGATTACTTAACTGATTTAAGTAAAAGAACCTTTTTAACAATAGAGTTAGGTCTTCAAACTATGCACGACGATACATTAAAACTAATAAACAGAGGTCATGATTTAGCATGTTTTGATAACTGCGTTAAGCGTTTAAGAGAAAAAAATATAAACGTTGTGGTACACATAATAAATGGTCTTCCCTTTGAAACTTTTGATATGATGATGGATACCGTAAAGCACTTAAATAAGTTAGATATTCAAGGTATAAAAATACACATGCTTCATGTTTTAAAAAATACCAAGCTAGAATCGTTTTATGAAGAAACTAATTTTCATTTACTAACTAAGGAAGAATACGTACGTATCGTGTGTGATCAAATAGAAGAATTAAACGAAAACATAGTTATTCACCGTTTAACTGGTGATGGTGCGAAGGAAGATTTAATCGCACCTTTATGGACTTTAAAGAAAGTATCCGTTTTAAATGACATTGATAAAGAATTAAAGAAAAGAGGAACTTATCAAGGATTTAATAAAAGCATATTAAATAGGGTTAATTTAATATATGAAAGATTTATAAAACCAGGCGATATCGTAGTTGATGCAACATGCGGTAACGGAAATGATACGCTCGCCCTATCTAAATTAGCTAAAGAAGTTTATGCATTTGACATTCAAACAGGTGCGATTAATAATACAAAAGAAATATTAAAGAAAAACGAAAGAAATAATGTAACACTAATAAATGATTCTCATGAATACATCGATAAATACCTTAAAAAATATAAAAGGAAAATAAGTTTAATTACGTTTAACTTAGGATACCTACCAAGTGGAAATAAAAAGATTATGACAAACCATAAATCCACCGTTAATGCAATCAAAAAAGGACTTAACTTACTAAATAAAAAAGGAATTATATTAGTAACGTGCTATCCTCACGAGGAAGGCAAAAAAGAAGCTAAAGAAATAATTAATTATTTAACTGATAACAAAATAGCTTATAAAATATATAGAAATACAAATAACAATAATGCACCATTTTTAATAGAAATTAAGGAATAGCATCGTCTATTCCTTATTTATTTTATATTCCAAATTATTTTCATTTAAGAACAAAAGCATTTCATCAGAGTACGCCATAACGTTTAGTTCATTTATCGAAAAGCCATGAGTAACATAATTAGCATCAAACAAATTATCTTCCTGATTATAAATATCTTTTAAACATTCATCTATTTTATAACATGAAACATTAAATTTATTTTTTTTAGTATTTATTCCATGTACATAATACTCTTGTTTATATTTTTTAAACAAACCGTTTAACTTGTTACTATTAATTCCGTTTTCAAATTTAATTGATACGTCGATTACCCCATCATTATGTTTATCATCATAAGAAATTACTTCGGTAGTACTATTTCTTCCAATTAAAATTAAATAAACAATAAACAAACATAATAAAAAAAGATACTTCTTCATAATAATCACCAGTATTATTATGGAAAAAATATCTTTTTTAATACAAATTTCTACTAATTATGCGGTTTTTTTGTGTTCTTCTTCACTTAACGCAAGCATAATTTCACTCGCATCAGAAGCAACCTGTGTTGCTCCAGTTCCTAATGTTTTACGTGTTTCAATACTATTTATTATTTCGTCTATTTCTTCTTTAGATAGTTTTTTTACATAGGTTTCATTAAGAGCAACTTTATTCGCAACATTAAGTAATGAATCTGCTAGATGTTCTCTATTTTCATTTATCTTATCATTTACCTTTTCCTTAACATCTAAAGCCTTATCCTTAGTTTTATGAGCCATTTTAACAAAGATATTCTTTGCATTACTACTTACTTTTAATATTTTATCTGTTATTTCTTGTTTCTTTTCTTTCGCTTTTTTTATAATTTCAAGTTTAGCTTGATTACAAGCAGCAATTCTCATAAAGGTATTGTTAGGACTTACAACAAATTTCTTTTTGTCATCTCCCATAACTTGTACAACGTAAGAATCTGAATACTTAAACATTAAATTAGTTATTTTTTGACCAATTTTACTAGAATTTAGCAAGGTAAACTTTTCAGATACGTCAATATCATACTTAGTAATATCAACGTTATTTTTATTTAAAGTCTTTTCTAATGATTTTTGCGATATACTAATACCATCATTATTTAAATCTTCGGTCTTTTTAGCTAAAGCATCTTGTATTTCTAAATTATGAACTTTATGATATTCTTCTCTTGTTTTAACAATATCATCATATCTTTGATTTCTTTCTTGAGAATTAATTGGCTTTGATGAAAAATAATCTAAATCACTTTGACTTATAGAATTGTCGTTCGATGGTGTCTTAATATCAACTATGTTTTTAGCAGCTTCTACTTTCTGCGATATTTTTTGTTTTGCCAACTCAGCTCTTTTTTCGATACTCTCCTCTGAATCAGAATTTGTTATACCATTAGAATTTTCTATTACTTGGGCAACCTTTTGTTCTGCATCATTTATTTTTTTATCAAAGTTTTCTTTTAAGTTGTTATCAGCCGTATACGATAATGGCGTAACTTCATCAATCGACACATTATTAAATTGTTTAAATAATTCTTGCCCAGAATTAGATAACATTGGTTTTTCAATTTTTCTGTTTGCTTTTTCACACTTTTCTACTATTTTATCGTATTCAGAAATATTTTTATAAGAAACATCTACTAAGTTTTGTACCAACTCATCATTTCCAATAGTAATTAACTTATCTAATAATAACTCATCCTTAATTATAAAATCATAATTATTTTCTATAATGCTTAATGGATAATAACTTGAAAATACCTTTCTACAATAATCCGTTAGTACTTTAAAGTTTTCTTTTTTCTGCATATATTCATAAAAGGCTACTAAAACAGAAGTCACGTTTTCTCTTGAACCTTTGTTCAATTCTAAATTCTTTATAAGTCTTTCTCTTACATTTAAAACAAAAGCGTCCACTCCATCTAAACTATTTAACTCTTTTAATAAACTTTCATATTTTTCTTTATTCATAAAAAATCACCCACTATTCTGATAATTCTTTTATCGCTTTTTGTATCATATCCCAATCTTCTTTTTCAGTAATAGAATCAAGAACATAACTATCGTTCTCATCTTTAATTATTGATGCATAAATATCTACGTTTTCTGCCTTATCATCAAAGGTATAAATAAGAAAAGTTGCAGATTCATCAGGTCTTTTTAAAATAGTTATTACCTTTATTTCTATTTCTTTTCCCTCGGAATTTGTAATCTTAAGCGTTTCTAACTCTTTCATAATGTGCTCCTCCTTATTCTATAAGTATAATTATAATGTATTTTATCGTTTTTTGCAAGTATTACAATAAATATAAAGCCTTTAATCAAAAGAAAAAGACAAATTAAATTAATAATTCATCTTTATTTTATATTTTTCCACCATTCATTTTTATATGATTTATAATTTTTGAAATTTATTGTTTCCCCTATCATTGGTGTTAAATACTCTACGTTTTGTTCCTTAGCATTTTTAACAAAGCACACTACTGGTTCATCCCAAGGATGCCTTGCTAATTTAAAGGCTCCATAATGAATGGGCATGATAACTTTAGCATTTAAATCTTTTCCAGCCTTTATCGCTTCATTAGGATTCATGTGAGTATATTTCCATTTAACATCGTATTGACCACTGTCAAGCAAAGCCAAATCAAAATCTCCGTACTTTTTATGTATTTCCTCAAAATGTTTTCCGTAACCAGTATCGCCACTTTCAAAGATTTGGTACCTATCATTTTTTAACACGAAAGAGCACCAAAGAGTACTAAACTTATCGTTTATCATTCTTCCTGAATAATGTCTTCCTGGCGTACACGCAATTAATAATCCATTAATCGTTATCTCTTCCCACCAAGCCATCGTTATTATTTTATTTGGGTTTATCTTCCATGTTTTTAAATCAGTTTCAACACCTAACGGAACCACGTACTTACAAACCTTTTCATCAAGTTTTTTAATCGTATCATAATCTAAATGGTCATAATGATCTTGAGTTATAATAACGATATCTATATTTGGTAAATCTTCTATTTTAACTGGATTTTTACTAAACCTTTTAGGGCCCAGATACTTAATGGGTGATGCGTAATTGCTAAAGATTGGATCAAATAAAACATTTAGTTTTCCAAGCTTAAGAAAAACAGAAGAATGTCCTAACCACGTAATTATTAAATCGCTGTCATTTGCATGGTTTAAAGGTTTTTTAACAGGAATTTCATCTTTTGGCTTCTTTCCTTTACGTGAGATAAATTCGTTTTTATCAGTTACGTTATTATCTATCAACTTAAACACATCTAAGTTTGTAAATTTATCATCAATATAATTGGAAGCTCTTTTTTTATATTCTCGCCTTTCTTCTTTATTAGGTTTACTACCTAAAGCAGGAGAAAAAAGATAAAATAAAATGAATAATAATAAAAATACAAATATTATTAATATAATTGTAGTAAACATAATCATCACCTATAAAATAAATATTATGAACCAATAAGTCTTTTTTATTATGCACAAAAAAACATAACGTTAATCAAAAAAACAATCTATTTTTTATAGATTGTTATAATTTCATCTAAATTATCTATTATCTCTGCAATATCATTATAAGGAATTAATTTTATTCTTTTATTTCCTCTTATCATGGTTGATACTTTAGGCGTGTATGTTTCATCATATATCGCTATTATTCTTTTACCTAATTTATCGGCAAAACCAAGCTCGTAACCAACACCAAGTGATGGGATTGATACTTCTGCAAAGATAACGTCAGCAATCTTTAATTTTGCTTCTAAATCTTTGTAAATATCCTCATCATTTTGAAAAACTTCTTTAGCGATGGTGTTTTCATCTGCTATTTGATCATCTAAAATTTCGCCATAGTTTTTTAAGGCTTCAATTAATTTTTTATATGTATCTATCTTCTCTGTTCCACCATAAATAGAACCTGACATATATATCTTCATTTTTTCACCTCTAATCTATTTTTATTAATTCGTACTCTCTAGAACCAAATCCTAAATCTTCTGCTGCTTTTATCGTATGAACACCGTTTCTAGATTCTATTCGCTCAACTAAATGGTCACGTCCTTTATCATTTGAATTATAAACTAAATCGATCGAGGCTTGGTCTATTGCAATTG
>CAJTXC010000033.1 GCA_910580135.1 uncultured Bacilli bacterium
ATGGTTAAAGTTAACAAATAAGAAAGGAAAGATAGATTATGGGAAAAACAATAGGAATTGACTTAGGTACAACAAACTCATGTGTTGCTGTATTTGAAGGAGGAGAAGCTAAGGTTATAGCTAATCCAGAAGGAGAAAGAACAACACCATCAGTTGTTGCATTTAAAAAAGGAGATATTATAGTAGGAGGAGCCGCTAAAAGACAAATGGTAGTTAATCCAGACACTATAAGATCAGTAAAAAGATTAATGGGTACTTCTAAGAAAGTTAAAGCAAATGGTAAAGAATATACTCCAGAAGAAGTATCTGCAATGATATTAGGAGACCTAAAAAAGACGGCGGAAAGCTATTTAGGTGAGAAAGTAGACAAAGCGGTTATTACTGTTCCAGCATACTTTAATGATGCTCAAAGACAAGCTACTAAAAACGCTGGTAAGATTGCAGGTCTTGAAGTTGAAAGAATTATCAACGAACCAACTGCGGCAGCATTAGCATATGGTCTTGATAAACAAGAAAATACACAAACAGTACTTGTATATGACTTAGGTGGAGGTACATTTGACGTATCAATCCTTGAATTAGGTGATGGTGTATTCGAAGTTAAGTCAACAAGCGGAAATAACCATTTAGGTGGAGATGACTATGATGAAAGAATTGTTGAATTCTTAGTTTCAGAAGTTAAGAAAGAACATGACATCGACTTATCATCTGATAAAATGGCAATGCAAAGATTACAAGATGCTGCTGAAAAAGCTAAGAAAGATTTATCTGGTATGACAACTACTCAAATTTCATTACCATTCTTAGCACAAGGACCAGACGGAGTAATTAACTTCGAAACTAGTTTAACAAGAGCTAAGTTTGAAGAATTAACAAACGATTTAACTGAATCAACTTTAGAACCAGTTAGAAAAGCACTTAAAGATGCTAAGCTATCAAAGAGCGATATTGATAAAGTATTATTAGTTGGTGGTTCAACTCGTATACCAAAGGTTCAAGAATTAATTAAAGAAGAATTAGGCAAAGAGCCTTCTAAGGGAGTTAACCCAGACGAAGTTGTTGCTATGGGTGCAGCTATACAGGGTGGAGTATTAACTGGTGACGTTAATGATATCGTATTACTTGACGTTACACCACTTTCACTTGGTATTGAAACAATGGGTAATGTTATGACTACTTTAATCGAAAGAAACACAACGATCCCAACTTCAAAATCACAAGTGTTCTCAACTGCTGCAGATAATCAGCCAGCTGTTGACATTCACGTACTTCAAGGTGAAAGACCAATGGCAAGTGATAATAAAACACTTGGAAGATTCCAATTAACTAACATTCCACCAGCACCAAGAGGAATTCCTCAAATCGAAGTTACATTTGATATTGATGCAAACGGTATCGTAAACGTTAAAGCAAAAGATTTAGGAACTGGTAAAGAACAAGCAATTACAATTACTGCATCAACTAACCTTTCTGATGAAGAAATCGATAAGATGATGAAAGAAGCAGAAGCTAATAAAGAAGCTGACGAAAAGAAAAAAGCTTTAGCAGACGCTAAAAACGAAGCAGAACAAATGGTATTTGCAACTGAAAAAGCAATCAAAGACCTTGGTGATAAGGTAGATAAAAAAGAAAAAGAAGAAGCAGAAAAATTAGTAGCAGACCTTAAGAAAGAATTAGAAGGTGAAGATACTGATGCTATTAAAGCTGCAACTGAAAAATTAAATGAAAAAGCTATGGCTTTAGGTGCTAAGGTTTATGAAGAAGCTAATAAAAAAGCTCAAGAAGAAGCAGCTAAAGAAGGTAGCAAAGATAAAAAATCTAAAGAAGATGGCCCAGAAGTAGTAGACGCAGAATTCGAAGAAAAAAAATAAAATAAAAAGGGAAAGTAAGTAGTAAAGTTCTAGTTTATCTAGAACTTTATGCTTAATTAAAGGAAAATAATATGGCTAAAGAAGAAAAATTGCGTAGTGAAATAGAAGATAAATACAAATGGGATTTAGATAGTATGTATACTTCAAATGAAGCTTTTGAAAAAGATATAAAAAGCGCTGAAAAATTGGTTGATGAGTTAGTATCTTATAAAGGTACTATAACTAAAGATTCCGATACTCTTTATAACTTTTTAAAACTAGAAGAAAAGTTAGACGTTATATTAACTAATCTTTACGTTTATGCTGAATCTAAAAAGAATGAAGATCTTGGTAATGAAGAAAATCAAAAGATATATAATGAAATTTTAAACTTATTGTCTATTAGTGGTGAAAAAACTAGTTTTGTTATGCCAGAACTAATTAAGACTGATTATGATGTTATAAAAAAATATATTAGTGAAAATGATGAACTTAAAGAATTTACTTTTGATTTAGATCAAATATACAGATATCAAAAATATACTTTAAATGAAAAAGAAGAAACGTTACTTGGAAACATTAGTGATTTAAGAAATAAATTTGAAAATAACTTCAGTGTAGCCTTATATTCAATGGTTGATTATGGTTACATAAAAGATGAAAATGGTAACGAAGTAAAATTAACTAATGGTAACATGCAAAAATATGCAAGATCAAAAGATAGAAGAGTAAGACATGACTCATTTAAAGCAAGATATAGTGCATTACAAAAATACGCTGGTTTAATTGCAACTGATTATGAAGGTTCGGTTAAAGCTGATTGTATGATAGCAAAAGCTAGAGGTTATAAATCTGATTTAGAGATGTATTTATATGAAGATGGTGTATCAGAAGAAATATACAGTAATTTACTTAAAGTATCAGATGATAATATAAATGTTTTTCATAAATACATTAAAATGGTAAAAGACGTGCTTAAATTAGAGAATTTCAGCGTATATGATTTATCTGCACCACTTACAGATGAAAGTGATAAAAAGTATAGTGTTAGTGATGCTAAAGAGATGATTACTAAAGCACTTAGTATTCTAGGTAAAGACTACGTAGACATACTTAATAAAGCATTTGATGAAAGATGGATAGACTTTTATCCAAATAAGGGAAAACATAGTGGTTATTATGAACAAGAGTCCTATATTGGTCATCCTTTAGTTTTATCAAATTATACGGAAGATTATATGTCAGTTTCATCTTTAGTACATGAACTTGGACATGCGGTTAATTCTTACTATAGTAAGAAAAATAATCCACCACATCTATCTCAGTATACTTTATTTACTGCGGAAGTAGCATCACTTACAAACGAGATATTATTTTCTAATTACATAATAAAAAATTCTAATAGTAAAGAAGAAAAATTAACTGCAATAGAATATATGTTAAGTGTTATAGCAGGTAATTTTTATGGTACGGTATCAGAGGGGTCTGTCTTTGAAGATATTGTTCATAAAAGAATATTTGATGGTGAGTCTTTAACAGAAAGTGATTTTAATGAGATATTTAGCAAGGTAAAAGACAGATATTATGGAAACGATATTATAGTAGATGATATGGTAAAATATGGTTGGACAAGAGTGAGTCATTTTTATAATTCATTTTACTACTATAAATACGCAGTTGGAATATCTAGTGCATGTTATGTTGCAAAAAGGATATTAAGCGGAGATAAAGAATATTTAAATAGATATTTAGAATATTTAAAACTAGGTGGTTCTATGATGCCACTTGAAGAATTAAAACAAATAGATTTAGATTTTACTAATACTAAAGTGATAGAAGAAGGAATAAATTATTTTAGTGAACTTATTGATGAGTTTATGGTAATATATAATAGTTAGGAGGTATAAAGCATGAAGAAAGACTATTATGAGGTACTTGGTGTTTCTAAAAATGCTACTGATGCCGAAATAAAAAGTGCGTTTAGAAAATTAGCTAAAAAATATCATCCAGATGTTTCAAAAGAAGAAAATGCTGCAGAAAAATTTAAAGAAGCTCAAGAAGCTTATGCAGTATTATCAGATAAAGATAAAAGAAGTAAATATGATCAATTTGGTCATGCTGCTTTTGACGGGAATGGTGGATTTGGAGGAGGATTCTCTGGATTCGAAGACTTTGATGCATCAGATATTTTAAGGGATATTTTTGGTTCTGGATTTGGTTTTGGATCTGGTAGTAGTTTCTTTGGAGGAAATGAAAGAAGAACTAACGTTAAAACAAAAGGACCAGACATAAGTGTTATTTTTGAAATGGATTTTGAAGAAGCTGCTTTTGGAACAGAAACAACGGTTTCATTAAACATAGATGATACGTGCCCAGATTGTGATGGACATGGTGGTACTGGAGTAGAGACTTGCTCTGAATGTGGCGGCTCAGGTTACGTTAGAAAACAACAAAGAAGCATACTAGGAGCATTTGTAACCCAAAGCCCTTGTTCTAAATGTGGTGGTACTGGTGAAACATACAAAACAAAATGTAGCACATGTAAAGGAACAGGAAAGAAAAAAATTAAAAAAGACATTATCGTTAAAGTTCCAGCAGGTGTTGATACAGGAGATCATTTAAGAGTTGCAGGTAAAGGTCCAGCAGGAGAAAACGGAGGACCTAACGGGGATGTTTATATCGAAATTAGAGTAAAGGATCATCCTTTATTTGAAAGAGATAATGAAGATTTATATATAACACTTCCTCTTACTATTGCTGAAGCAGCACTTGGTTGTAAAAAAGAAATTCCAACATTAGAAGGAAACGTTATATTAAGCGTTCCAGCAGGAAGTCAGTCTGGTGAAAAACATAGAATTAAAGGTAAAGGACTTAAGAGTCCCGCAAAGCGTGGCACTGGTGATTTATACGTAGTTTTAAAGGTTGTAACACCTACTAAATTAGATAGAAAACAAAAGAAACTTTTAGAAGATTTAAATAAAACTAATTTAAAATCAAGTGAATTTACTACATTTGAAAAGTATGTTAAAAAAGGTAACGAATAATCGTTATCTTTTTATTAAATTTGTCAAATAAAAAAATATAATAAACTAAATATTAGGAGTTATTATGAATGTTATAAATATAAAGGATGAAGAATTAATTAAAAAAATTTGCTCTGATCGTTCTATTAAAATAATTGACGAAAAAGTATATAAGTTAATAACTTATCCAGAATACGACTTTAAAGAATTTTTATCAATAATTAAGTTCATACATAGGAATAATGATTTAGATATATGCGAAGTTTATGAACCATTCTTTTTCTTTGATGAGGAAAGTAAAAAAAATAAGTTTGGAATGGTAATGAAGCATTTAAACGAGCATATAACATTAGAAGAGTTTTTAATAAATAAAAATATCAATGTTAAAATAAATCTGTTTTTCATCATCGGGGAACTATTAAAACAACTATATGTTAGAAATGCTATTTATACAGATATACATGAAGAAAACGTGATGGTTGATTCTAATGGAAATATAAAATTAATTGATTTAGATGCTTTAAGATTGAAAAGATTTATGTCAAATAATGAGTGTAAATATTTAATTAATGAAAGAAACAGAGATTTTCTACGAATGATACTTGATACTTTTTTTGAGGATGATTTTGTATCCTCACCTGAAATTGATCCATATAATCAAAAACTTAAATTAATATGTATTTCAAATGATTTAAGAGATTATATAAAGGAACTTGATAATGGTGAAGCAAGCAATACCTTAGTAACTGACTTTAAAGACGATTTTGATCCCGAATTAATAAGATTCAATAAAAAAATTTTGAACAGAACGTATAATGGTTTTTAATAGCGAAATAATTTATTTTTCGCTATTTTATGGTTTCTATTTTTTAAATTACATAAATGGTGGTATAATAATTTATATAAGATAGAAAGAGATTGATTGCTATGAAAGAAATAAATGGATTATCTAGTAGTGAAGTAAAATTGCGAATAAAAGATGGAAAAGTAAACTATGATACTACTGCACCTAGTAAAAGTGTTAAACAGATATTAGCCGAAAATACGTTTACTTTATTTAATTTCATAAATTTAATTTTAGGCGTTGCTATTGTTTTAGTAGGGTCATATAAAAACTTATTATTTTTAGGAGTTGTTGTTTGTAATACGTTAATAAGCACTATTCAAGAAATTAGAGCTAAAAAAACGGTTGATAAATTATCAGTTATATCATCTTCTAAGGCAAGAGTAATAAGGGACGGTAACAAAAAAGAAATACATATAAATAATATTGTTTTAGATGATTTAGTTATATATGAATTAGGTAACCAAGTAGTAGTTGATTCTAAAGTGGTAGAAGGTTTTTGTGAAGTAAATGAATCATTTATTACGGGTGAAGCTAAAACAATATATAAAAAAGAAGGTGATACTCTTCTTTCTGGTAGTTTTATAGTAAGTGGATCAGTTAAAGCAAAGGTTATTCATGTTGGATTAGATAATTATACATCGGTTATTTCTCATGATGCTAAAAAGGTAAAAAAAGAGATAAATTCAGAGATTATGCGTTCCTTAAATAAAATTGTAAAATACGTATCAATTGCTCTTGTTCCAATTGGAATACTACTTTTATTAAGGCAGTTTTCAATTGATGATAACACTACTCAAAATGCCGTTGTAACGGTTGTTGCAGCAGTAGTTGGAATGATACCAGAAGGACTAATACTTTTAGTATCATCCGTTCTTGCAATAAGTGTTTTAAGACTTTCTAACTATAATGTTTTAGTGCAAGATTTATATGCTCTTGAAACACTTGCTAGAGTAGATACACTATGCTTAGATAAAACGGGAACTATTACAGAAGGTGTTATGGAAGTTGTAGATGTGTTACCATTAAATAACCATATGATAAATGAAATAGATGAAGCTTTAAGTATGATTGTATTTAACCTAGATGATAAAAATCCAACTTTTACTGCTATAAAAGAAAAATATAAAAATATTTCAACTAAAAAAGCACTAAGAAAAATTCCTTTTTCATCTGACAGAAAATATTCTGGAATCACTTTAAAAAACGAGTCATTAATAATGGGCGCTCCTGAATTTATTTTAGGAAAAGAACTTATAAAGTACGAAAGAAAAATAGAAGAACTATCAAAAGAAAATAGAGTGTTGGTATTAATTAAAACAGATGCCATGAAAGATAATATTATTCCTAAAAACAAAGAAGCATTAGCTTTTATCTTAATCCGTGATAAGGTTAGAAAAGAAGCTGTTAAAACGTTAGAATATTTTATGGAAAATGATGTTGATATAAAGATAATATCAGGTGATAGTGTATCAACGGTTTCTAACGTTGCAAGACAAGTTGGATTAAATATAAAAGGTGTATATGACGCAAGAAATATTAATGAAGATACTGATATTAATTTAGTGGTAGAAGAAAACACTGTTTTTGGACGAGTTAAACCAGATCAAAAGAAATTATTAATTAGTGCGCTTAAAAGTAACGGACACGTTGTTGCAATGACAGGAGATGGTGTTAATGATGTTTTAGCACTTAAAGAATCAGATTGTGGTGTTGCAATGAATGATGGTTCTGATGCTGCAAGGAATGTATCAGAATTAGTGTTACTTGATTCAAATTTTGATTCTATGCCTAAAATAGTAAAAGAAGGAAGAAGAACCATTAATAACGTAGAGCGTTCTGCAACATTGTTCTTATCAAAAACGATATATGCATCTCTTTTAGCTTTATTATTCTTATTTATTAATTATACTTATCCATTTATACCTATTCAGATGACTTTGATAAATAGTTTAACAATTGGAATACCAGCGTTTATCCTTGCTTTAGAACCGAACAAATCAAGGGTTAAAGGAAAGTTTTTTGTAAACGTAATTAGTAAAGCTATACCAAGTGGTATAACTACCGTTGTAAATATATTACTATTGGTGTTTGTAGCAAGTTTACTTAATATTCCAAACGAACAAACATCAACAATTGCGGTAATAATAACAGCATATACAGCAATACTTTTAATATATAGAATAAGCAAGCCACTAAACACACTTAGAAAATCACTATTGGTGTTATTAACCTGTATATTCTGTACAGTATTATTAACAGAAGTTGGAAGAAGTGTATTTTCACTTGTTTGGTTAACACCTAATTCGCTACTTATATTGCTTCCACTTATGTATATTTCAACTAGACTATTTAAATTATTAAGTAACGTACTTAATATCTTTATAAAAAAGAAAAGTAACTGGTTTATTTAAAAAAATAAAATTATATAATTGATACATATTAAATAATGTGTTATAATTTACTTGTTTTAAAGGCAGAGATGAAAAAGAGTATAGGTAAAACTATTAAAAGAGAGCGTGGTTAAGGTGAAAGCACGTAATAGATAATAACTATATAGATGGTTTTCGGAAGCTTTTTAATCGAATAATTAGATTAAAACGTTAACTTGCGTTAAAAGTTTGAGTGCTAGAAATAATTCTAGAACAAAGGTGGTACCGTGGACAAAAGTTCATCCTTTAATTAGGGTGGACTTTTTTAATTTTTAGGAGAGAAAAAATAAATGGGCTGGATAGAAAAGTTTTTATACAAAAGTGAAAATGTTAATGCTATATATCAAAATGGTATTTTATATTCTGAAAAACAAGGCTTTCGGGAAATACTTAGCGGAAAATCTCAAAAAAAGATAGTAAAAATAACATTTAGAGATAAAAAGAATGAAGGGAAGTGATCTTATGCCAGGTGTTGGAATTGGGGTTATGATATTTAATAAAGAAGGTAAAGTTCTTTTGATTTTAAGAAACGATGATGCTAAAAAGGCGGATAGTCTTATGAGATTAGAAGGAACTTGGACTTTTCCGGCAGGTAAAGTAAAATATGGCGAAACCATTTTTGATGCTGCAATAAGAAAGGTAAAACAGGAAGCTAATCTTGAAATAGAAAATCCAAAAATAGTATCTATTTCGGATGATATAAATTCTTTTGCGCACTTTGTTACTTTTGGTCTTATGGTTAAAGACTATGAAGGAAATATATCTCTTGGTAATTCAGAAGAACACGTAGATTATGATTTTTTTGATATAAATGAATTACCAGAAAACTTATGTATGCCGTCTCGTAACATAGTTAATAATTATAAAAATAATATATTATATAAAGGAGCTGATTATAATGAACAATAAAAAATACTATATTTCAACTGCAATAGCATATACATCAGGTAAACCTCATATAGGAAATACTTATGAAATCGTTCTAGCGGACGCTATTGCAAGATACAAAAGACAAAAAGGATATGATGTATACTTTCAAACTGGAACAGATGAACACGGAGAAAAAATAGAGTTAAAAGCAAAAGACAGAGGAATAACTCCGCAAGAATTTGTTGATGAAGTAGCAGGCGAAATAAAAAGAATTTGGGATGTAATGAATACTTCCTATGATAAATTTGTTAGAACAACTGATCCTAATCATGAAAAGGTAGTTCAAAAAATATTTAACAAAATGTATAACAAAGGAGATATTTATAAAGGCGAATACTCTGGACTTTATTGTACTCCATGTGAATCATTTTGGACTGAATCTCAATTGGTAGATGGTAAATGTCCAGACTGCGGTAGAGAAGTAGAAGAAAAAAAAGAAGAAGCTTACTTCTTTAAACTATCTAAGTACCAAGATAAATTAGTTGATTATATAGAATCTCATCCAGAATTTATTAGGCCTGAATCAAGAAAAAATGAAATGTTAAATAACTTTATTAAACCTGGATTACAAGACCTATGTGTATCAAGAACTTCATTTGATTGGGGAATTCCAGTAGATATTGATCCAAAACACGTTGTATATGTATGGCTTGATGCTTTAACAAACTATATAACTAACATAGGTTATGACCCAGACGGATCGTCAGAGGAATTTAATAAATGGTGGCCAGCTGATCTTCATTTGATTGGTAAAGATATTATAAGATTTCATACGATATACTGGCCATGTTTCTTATGGAGTTTAGATATAGAATTACCAAAACAAGTATTTGGACATCCGTGGCTTCTTACTAACAATGATAAAATGAGTAAAAGTAAAGGTAATACAATCTACGCAGATAAATTAGTAGAACTATTTGGTGTTGATGCAGTTAGATATTACGTGCTTCATGAAATACCTTTTGCAAACGATGGAAATTTAACTTATGACTTATTAATTGAAAGAACTAATACTGATTTAGCTAATACGTTAGGTAACTTAGTTAATAGAACAATATCAATGGCTAATAAGTACTTTGGTGGTACTGTTACTAATAAAAAAGTTAATGAGGAAGTTGATAACGAATTAATTTCTATGATTAATGACTTAGATTTAAAAGTAGAAAAAAGAATGGACAAATTAGAGATTGGTTTTGCTTTAGATGAAATTTTTGATGTGTTAAGACGTAGTAATAAGTATATTGATGAGACTATGCCATGGGCACTTGCAAAAGAAGAGGATAAGCAAGATAGATTAGAAACAGTTTTATATAACTTATTAGAATCTATTAGAGTATGTGCTTACTTTTTAAGACCACTCTTAACTAATACTTCTGATGAAATATTTAGACAATTAAACATTAAAGATGAAACAAACTGCTTTAACGAAGATAATATTTATAGTGATATGAAACCAGAAGTATTATTTGCAAGAATAGATAAAGAAAAGAAATTAAAAGAAATAGAAGAAAATAATTAATGTTTATATCCTAGTCCAAAAGACTAGGACTTTTTTGTAAAGCTTTTGTAAAAAATATCTTTCAAATGTTTTATAACAATAAGTATATTGTTATAATAATAAATAGGTGATTTATATGATAGAATTAAGATTAAGAACTTCAAAAGATGGATTACGTGGAACTTTTATTTATGATGAACATATAAATAAAAGTTTGGATAAAACAGTAGAACCATTGAGTAGAGTTGCGTCGGAGGAAGATATTCAAGATTTATTAAATACATTAAATAAATATCCTAAATTAATTGAAAGAAATTATTTTAGTGGTAATGATATGGAATTCATTATTAAAGATAAAATGAAAGTTGTTCTAAAAAATAGAAATAACTTTAAAAAAGACCCTAATTTTAAATTCATATTTAATAAAATTAGAAATAAAAAGTACAAATTAATTAGAAAAGCAATTACAACAGTAATAATGACTGGTGTCATAACTGTTTCAAGTTTAATAGTTCCATCAGTAATAAATGCTACAGAGGAAGAATTTAATAAGAATATAGAGAATGGAAGCATTGGTTTAACTAACTTAGACATAGAAAATAGATTTATGGATAGAAAGTTTGATATTGAAAAAACTAGCCCTCTTATAGAAAAATTAGAAAAAGAATTTAAAATGGATGAAAGATCTGTTGTTGTTCGACCTAGGGAAGAAAGAGAAAAAGAAGCACTGGAAAAATTATATAAATCTATATATAAATCCAAAGAAGAAAAAGGTTTTGTTGTTACAATAGATAATAAAACTTATGATTTAAGCCAGTCAGAAACGGAGTTGCTAATGGCTATAACAGCAGCAGAAAGTGATAAATCTTTGGATGATGCTTTAGCTACAGTATCCGTGATTCTAAATCGTTGTGAGACAGAAAAATGGATTAATAGTTATGGAACAAATCCTATATCACAAGCTACTGCCCCTGGGCAATTTAGTGTATACAGTTCTAAGGCTTATGAAGAATATCTTGAGGAAGTTCCTGAAGAAGTTCAAAAAGCAGTAGAAGATGCATTAAATGGGGTTAGAAATAATGAATATACAAGATTCAACTCAAATGCAACAAAAAATTATTCTGACAATATGATAACTGAGACTGGAAATAGATATAAATAATATTAATATTACTATTTAGTATTTAGAAAAAGCAGTGTACCCAGCCATTAAATCAGGAATTAAAAGAGTTGGTTAGCAGTAATTAATTTTACGCTAGCTTTTTATTTTACTATATATAGTGAACAATCATATTAGAAAAAAAGTCAGAGATATGAATAAAAAATCAAAGTTAGTTATTGTGATAGTAAGTATTGTGATTATTTAAGGGAATTTGATGCAAAAAAGTTTTTTGAAACGAGTAAAACAATTACCGATGAATAGTTTAAATATATTGTTAACTCAGGAGTTGATATAGTAAAAAATATGATAAAAAACAATTAATTTAATGTATAATATAGCTATAAGCAACAGCGTATTAGATTTCCTTTAAGAAAATCTCTATAGCGAGTCGCTATGGGTTAATAAATATTAATGATATTATATTGATAATACTCAATGTACTATTCTACATTTCATGTAGCAAAAACGTACATTTCGTAATTACAATATATTTTGTGTTGCTTATATTAAGGAGATGGTAAAATGTGGAAGTATTTAACTGCGGAAAAATATAACGACTTTTTGCTATCTCTTAATTTAGTTAGTACTACTAATATTAAAATGGTTAATAAAATACTTTATAATGTTAGTAATAATATAGATTCTAATTATGATGAAATGGTAATGAAAAAGAAAAATGGTTCTTTAAGATTTCTGTATGAACCTAGTCATGAATTAAAAGTAATACAAAAAAGAATACTTGAAAATATTTTAGAAGAAATGAAATTGCCTAAATGGGCAATTGCGTATAAAAAAGGTCGTTCT
>CAJTXC010000034.1 GCA_910580135.1 uncultured Bacilli bacterium
TTGAAGGACTTAATAAGGGAATGAAAAAAGGTATAAAAGAAGGTATAAAAGAAGGTATAAAAGAAGGAAGAAAAGAAGGAAGAGAAGAAGGTATAAAAACTGGTGAAAAAAATAAACAAATCGAAATTGCTAAAAATTTTCTTAAACAAGGTTTGGATAGAGAAACAATATCAAATTGTACAGGATTAAGTATAGAAGAACTTAATGCTTTATAATTAAATTAAAATTTTAATTAAGCACATTTTTTACTATAGATAAATTATAAAATGATGTAGTCTTATTTTATATAGAGTTTAGTAACTCTAAAATATAATAATTTTAAAATAGTGTTGTGAACGCAAAATAAAAGCGTGCTTTATTGCACACTTTTATTTTTTATAAACATCTTTTCCTATTTGCTTATTTTCATAAGGTTTATTAATAGAGAATGAAAAGTCTTTGTCCATTATTGGTTCTTTAATTTCTAAGTTTATTTCCATAGCATCTACTATTTCTTTTAAACTTTGATTATAATATTCGAAGTAATAAATCCCGTTTATTGTATTATCATAACCAGATAAGTAAAGCCTTTGGGTTCCAATAAAGTCATCACTGTTTATGTTTTTAGAATTAAATATAAGGTTTTTAAACATATCAAAACCAGTAATCATTGTATCCTTGTCGATGTTGGTATCAATGTTATCTCCAACGATATCTAATATTTCATATATTTTAGATAAACTATTAACACTTTTTAATTTATTAGTCATTGCTTTTACTATTTGTTGTTGGTTTTGGCCTCTTATGAAGTCATTACTACTATAATTAGAATATTTTTTTCCACAAAATTGTGGCCATGTGTGACGATTTCTTGCGAATGCTAGGGCTTGCTCTCCATTTAAAGTTTGCATACCCTTTTCTAGATATATCGTATTATTACCAAATTGTCTTTTAGAATTACTTTCACAAAATGCATAAGGAATGTCTACGTCAATGCCTCCAAGAGCATCAACAAGAGAAATAACACCTTGGAAGTTAACCTTAACCCAGTAATCAATTTCTATTCCTGTGAAGTTTGTTATTGTATTCATTACGCATTCAGCACCATAAGCTCCTGTTGAGTTAATTTTGTTTTTAGCTTTTGATTTAGTACATACGATTGGTACTCTTGTATCTCTTGGAATACTAAGAATAGTTGCGTTCATCGTATTTGGATTAAAAGTGATAAGCATTAAAGTATCTCCATTAAACGAATTACTTTTTTTAAGTGAAGATGAACTTGAATCAACCCCCATGATAAGTAGGGTAAATGGTTCACTTAATGTTTTTCCTGCTTTATTTTGTTTTTTAATTGCCTTTTTATTTTTTTCAAAAATAATTTTAGTTTCATCAGCAATGTTTTCATAACCTTCTTCAGTGACAAACATTGAAACGTAAGAAGAACTAATAAACATTGCATCTATTTTTTTATCATATAAATCTTTAAGCATTTCCGTAAAAGTGTTATAACTTTCTATGTTTGAAACATTTATATTTTCTTCTTTAACTATTTCCATAGGTAAGGTATAACCCTCTATATTATTAGGATCACTTATCATACCTATTTTCACATTATCTAAATCCTTAATTGATTTAATTTTTGAATTCTTTAGAGTAACAATACTTGTAGAATAACCTGATTCTTTATTTGTTATCTTTGTTAATGAATTGCTTATCTTATTAATATTAACACTTACAAATATTTCTCCAATTATAAATAAAATCAAAAATATAAAATACCATACATAATTTTTTGTTTTATTTTTCATTATACATTTAAAACCTTGAACGGTAAATATAACTATAAATAAAGAAGTTAATATAATACTAGCATAAACAAGATATGTTATAAAACTTTTTGAAGAATTATAATAATATATCGATTTAACAAAATGAATACTAGCGATATAGTAAATTATTAAAAGTGGAAGCATTAATAAAATTGCCTTCTTAAATTTTCCTTTTTTCTTTTCCAAAATCATCACCTCACGTACCATAAATTATACAACAAAATACTCCAAAAAACAACGCTACTAAAGAAGGTGTAAAATATCTATTTATATGATGCTTTTAAAATAAAAGAATATTCTAATTTTTTTTGACAAAAGTTTACACATTTAAACAAAATTATTTTTTATATTTCTTCATACGACTAATTTTTATGTTATAATTAATTGAGAATAGGAGTTGGTCATATGAAGATGTTTAGCAAAAAAAAGAATTTATTACTTATTTTTGTAGTTGTTTTCTCATGTTTTATGATGTTACCAAAAGTTAGTGCAGCTTCATATGATGTATATACGGTAAAGTATAAATGTAACGTAAGAACATCTCCTAGTGATCAGTCTAGTGTAATAAAAAATGGTAACGACGATGTTAAAGTTTATGCTGGTCAAGATTTAGAATATCTTAAAACTGCTACTGGTCCTAATAATGGTTTATCAAATCAAACTTGGTATGCGGTAAAATTTGATTATGCCGCAAGAGAGTATACAGGTTATGTTGCCAAAGCTTGTATGTATGATACAAAAACTTATACATATAATGACGATGCGGCATTCGAAAAAAGCATCAGTGAGTTTCCAAATAGTTATAAACCATACTTAAGAAAGTTGCACGCAATCCATCCTAACTGGACATTTAAAATAGATAATACTAACCTTGATTGGAATGCTTCTGTAACAGCAGAAAGTAGAATAGGACAAAGTGCTATTTCATATCTTTATCCGTCTTTATTTTATAGAGATACTCAAAATCCAAACGGGATAGTAGTTGATGGTACTACTTGGTATGCACCATGTTATGATGCGGTAGGTTATTATTTAGATCCAAGAAATTTCTTAAATGAAAAAAACATCTTTATGTTTGAAAGTTTATTATATAACGCTAACCAAGATGCATCAGTACAAGGAATATTAAATAATAGTTTTATGTCTGGAACTTTTACTGAAAATGGTTATACAAAGACTTATGCAAATGCATTTATAGATGCTGCTAAGGAATCAGGAGTAAGTTCTACCCATTTGGCATCACGTGCATTACAAGAAATGGGGACAACAATGTCATCAGCAGCCAGTGGAACCGTACCAGGTTATGAAGGTTATTATAACTTTTATAATATAGGAGCAACAAGTGGGGTTGATAACTATTTAAAAGGATTACAATACGCCAAGAATAAAGGTTGGAACTCAAGGCAAAAGGCAATAACTGGTGGGGCTAACTTTATAAGTAGCAGTTATGTTAATAACGGAAAAGATACTTTATACTTTCAAAAGTTTAACGTTTCTTCAGACAAAAAAACACCTGCATATACTTATGAATATATGACTAACATAATGGCACCATCTTCTGAATCATCAAGTATATATAATTCTTATAAAAATAATGGTAAGTTAAATGATGCTTATGCATTTAAAATACCAGTATATAATTCAATGACTGCTAATGCTTACAAAGTATCAAGAACTGATACAGTAGGTGGAAAAGAAGAAGGAAATGGGGGAACAACTGAAAATAAACCATCAACTGATGAGGGAAAAAAACCAACAGTAAGTCCAGAAACTAAGATTTCTAATGCAGGATATTCTCTTTCTACAGGTTATTTAACAAAGGTTCAAGTTGGAGAGGACATGAGCTCGTTAAGACAAAAACTTACTAATCAAGGAGCTGTAGTAGCTACTTTAAATAGTTCATGGAACTCAAAAACATCAGGTGCTATAGCAACAGGAGACATCATTGAAGTAGATCAAACTAAAAGATATGAGGTTGTTGTTTATGGTGATATTGATGGTGATGCTAAAATATCAGTAGTAGACTTATTATACCTAAAGAAATATATATTAGGTGAGATGTCATTAAATCAAGCGAATAAACAAGCTGCAGATATATCAAAAGATGGTAAAGCTGATGTCGTAGATTTATTATTATTAAAAAAACAATTATTAAATGAATATACTATTAATCAATAGGAGGCTAAAATGAAGACTAAATCAAAAAAAATATTAGTAGGAGCATTAGTTCTCCTTTTTGCGTTTATTATAAAATTGCCACATACTTTTGCAGCATGTAGTGTAAGTGTATCATCTCCAAATAGTGCGGTAGTTGGAAGTACGTTTAGAGTGACTGCTACGGTTTCATCAGACGTTGGTTCTTGGTACTATGTTTTAGGATATGATCCTTCCAAGGTTCAGTTAATAAGTGGTAGTACCAAAGTTGTTGGTGTAATAGGAGATAGTAAAACAAATACTTATACATTTAAGGCTTTAAAATCAGGGACTGCTACATTTAGTGCGACAAATGTCTCACTTGCAAGTAATAGTACTCTAGCACAGTGTTCTGCAAGTGCAGGAAGAGCGACTATTACAATGAAAACACAAGCTGAAATAGAGGCTGGTTATAGTAAAAATAACAATTTGGGATCTTTATCTGTAGAAGGTGCAGAACTTTCACCAGCTTTTAATAAGGACGTAACAGAATACTCTGCAACCCTTCCTGTTGATACTACTAAAGCTAAGATTATTGCAACGGCTCAAGATGGTACTGCTTCAATTACAGGTGCAGGAGAAATAGATGTTGTAGATGGTATTAACAGAATAGAAATTACTGTAACTGCACAACACGGTGAGAAAAAAACGTACGTTATAAATCTTACGGTAGAAGAATTAGACCCAATTAAGGTAAAAGTAAATGGTAAAAACTATACAATAGTAAGAAAATCAGGAATGGTAGAAAACGTACCTACTGGTTTTACCGAAACAAAAATAAAAATAGATAACCAAGATATTACCGCTTACGAAAGCAAAATAACTAAACTTACTTTAGTTGCATTAAAAGATGAAGAAGGTAATGTAAAGCTATTTATTTATGATAAGAGTAAGAAAAAATTCACTCCATTTAATGAAGCTAAAGCAAATTCTATTAACTTGTTAATTTTAGATAATCCTGAAGAAGAAATTCCAAATGGATTTGTTAGTGCTAAGTTTAAATGTAATGGTATAGAAGTAAATGGTTATAAATTAAAAGATGACAAAAAAGGAAATTACTACTTAGTTTATGCTCAAAACTTAGAAAACGGAAATAAAGGTTTTTATCTATATGATAAAAAGGACAATACTTTCCAAATGTATTTTAAAGATATGATTGATGTTAAGGATAATCAAATAAAATACTTATTCTATATAGCAGCATCTTTATTAGGAATTTTAGTATTAATAGTTATTATATCTATCTTTAAAGGTTTATCATCTAAAGAAAAAAAGATAAATAAATATCAAAAGAAAATAAATAAATTAAAAAATAGTGGTAGCATAAATGATTATAGTAGTGATGATCATTATGATATTGATGACGTTGATGAAAGACCCGTTATAAAAAAGGTTGAAGAAGATGAATATACAGTTCCTAAAAAGACAAGGAAAGAAAAGTTAAAAGAACTTGAGGAAGCTAAAAAAAGATTGGATAAAGCAAAGCCTAAGTATAGAAGAGTGTCTTTAGAAGATGATGAGTAAGAAACCAATTATTGGTTTCTTTTTTCACTTATTTAATGATACTACAAATAATAAATGATATATGATATAATTAACTTTAGGAGAGTATTATGAAGAAAGTAATGTTTATATCTAGCATGGGTGGTCATTTAACAGAACTTATGCAACTAAAAATTATCTTTAAAAATTATGATTATAAAATAATAACGGAAAAGCATAAGTCTACACTTGGTTTAAAAGCTAGGTATAAAAGTAAAATAGATTATCTTTTAGCAGGTAATAAAGATCATATGTTAAGATACTTATACGTATTACCATATAACTTTATAAAGAGTTTTATAATTTTTTTAAAATTTAAACCCGATGTTATAGTAACAACGGGAGCACATACTTGTGTAGCAATGTGCTATATAGCTAAAATATTTAGAAAAAAAGTAATATATATAGAATCATTTGCAAATATAGAAACAAAGACTTTGACAGGTAAACTTATTTATCCAATTGCAGATAAATTTATAGTACAGTGGAAATCAATGCTTAAATTATATCCAAAAGCTATATATGAAGGGTGGATATTTTAATGATATTAGTACTTTTAGGAACTCAAGACAAACCCTTTGAAAGAATATTAAAAGCTATTTCAAATAGTAAGAAAAAGGGTAATATAAAAGATAAGATTATCGCTCAAGTAGGTTGTACTACTTTTAATGGCAACAATATAAAAATTTTTGATTTTGTAAGTAAAGAAGAAATAGAAAAATTGATAGACGATGCAAGAATCATAATAACTCATGCGGGTGTTGGAACAATAACTGAATGCGTTAATAAAGGAAAAAAAGTAATTGTTGTTCCAAGATTAAAAAAGTATGGTGAACACACTAATGATCACCAATTACAAATAACAAAAGAGTTTTCGGAAAAAGGTTATGTACTACCTTTATATGATGAAAGAAATTTAAATAAAGTATTAGAACAAGTTAAAACGTTTAAACCAGTTAAATATGTATCTAATGCAGGTTATTTTAAAGATAAAATAAAAGAATACATAGATAATATATAAAGACACAAGTTGTCTTTTTTCTTTACATTAGTTTCACGTTTAATGGTCTATTTTTTGACGATTTATAATTACTTTAGTATAATTAAACTGGTGATTGTATGAAAAAAGTAACAATACTTGCTTTGCATTTAGGATATGGTGGTATTGAAAATGCCATTGTAACACTTGCAAATTTATTATGTAAAAAATATGATGTAGAAATATTATCAGTTTATAGATTATATAACGAACCAGTATTTGAATTAGATGAGAAAGTAAAGGTAAACTATATTTCTAACATTAAACCTAATAAAAAAGAGATGAAATATTATTTAAAAAAGAAAAACTTTAACATGTTCTTTAAAGGTTTAGCTTTAAGTGCTAAAACTGGTTATGTAAAATATATAAAAACAGCTGGATGTTTAAGAAAACTAGATACGGACGTTATAATTTCTACCAGAACAATACATAACTACTTAGTATCTAAGTTTGCTCCAAAAAACATTAAAAAAATTGGTTGGGAGCATAATCATCATAATAACAATAAAAAATATATAAATGCTCTTGTTAAATCATGTAAGGGATTAGATTATTTAGTTCCAGTGTCAAAAGAATTGGAAGAATTTTACCATGAATATTTAGGAGATAAGGTAATTAATATTTCAAATTGTATAGACAAAGTACCAACTAAGCTATCTAAATTAGAATCTAAGAACCTAATTGCAGTAGGTAGGTTGTCAAAAGAAAAAGGTTTTGATGACATGCTTAAGCTATTTAAAAAAGTAAGTACAAAGTATCCTGATTGGAAACTAAATATAATAGGTGATGGAATGGAAAAGAATAGCTTACTTGATTTATCTAAAGAATTAAAATTAGGTGATAAAGTTATTTTCCATGGATATCAAAATAAAGATTATATAAATAACATGTTATCAGATAGTTCTATTTATCTAATGACATCACATACCGAGTGCCTTCCGTTAGTTTTAATAGAAGCGATGAGCTATGGAATACCATGTTTATCATATACTTCGGCTCAAGGTGCTAATGAAATAATAGATGATAACGTTAATGGTTATCTTATTGAAAATAGAAATGAAGACGAAATGATAGAAAGGATAAGTATCTTAATAGAAAATGAAAAGCAAAGAAAAAAACTGGGTAAAAAAGCTAAAGTAAAGTCTAAGGAATATAGTGGTGAAGTAGTCTTAGAAAAGTGGAGTAAATTAATAAATAAACGAAAGTAGGTGTTTTATGAAATTATCAGTTGTTGTACCATGTTATAACGAAAATGAATCATTAAATAAGTTTCATGAACAAATAACAAAAGAGTTAAAAGATAATAAAATAACTTATGAGTTAATATTTGTAGATGATGGAAGTAGAGATGATACTTTAAATAAGTTAGAAGTTATATCAAAAAATGATAAATGTGCTAAAGTTATTGGGTTTTCTAGAAATTTTGGTAAAGAATCGGCAATGTTAGCAGGTTTAGAAAACGCTAGTGGTGAGTTTGTGGCAATAATGGATGCTGATATGCAACATAGTCCAAAAACTTTAGTAGAAATGTATAATAAGTTATTAAGTGAAACGGATTATGATGTGGTTTGTGCCTATAGATCTAATAGAAAAGAAGAGGGAACTTTTAAAAGGACGTTAACTTCATTATTTTATAGATTTAATAACGTTGTATCGGATGTTAAATTACTTCCAGGTGCAAGTGATTTTAGAGTTTTTAGATCGTGCGTAAAAGATGCTATTATATTTTTACCAGAGAAAACAAGATTTTTAAAAGGTATTTTCTCATGGGTAGGATTTAACACAATATATGTTCCTTATTCTCCCGAAAAAAGGTTATATGGTAAATCAAAGTGGTCTTTAATTAAACTTTTAAAATATTCTTTAGGAGGAGTTGTTTCATTTTCTACTAAACCTATAAAATTATTATTCATAATTGGTTTATTAATATTTTTAGTAGGAATGTTAAATTTTATATTGATGGGTAATTTATCACATAGAACAATAATTTTATTTTTATCTATAATAATGTTATCAATAGGAATTATGGCTCTTTATATATCAAGAATATATAGTAATATACTTGGTAGACCTTGCTATATAATAAGGAAAAAACTAGGATTTAATGATAAGAAGAAAAATTAGAAAAAAATTTCTAATTTTTTTATTTTTGGAGGGGCAAAAATTATGTCTAATAATTAAGTTGAAAGGAGGAAAAATGTATCAATAAAAGAACGAACTAATATTAAGGATACAATATATGAAGTTAGAGGAAAGAAAGTGATGCTAGATAGTGATTTAGCAAAGTTATATAAGTATAAGTCAGGCGCCAAAGCCTTAAATCAAGCTGTAAAAAGAAATTTAGATAGATTTCCAGAGGACTTTTGTTTTGAACTTACTAAGGTAGAATATGAAAATCTTATGCTTAATCCAAACTTTTTGAGGTCACAGTTTGTGACCTCAAAAGAAGAAAATTATTCAAGGTCACAAACTGTGACCTTGAATAAGCGAGGAGATAAACGTGGATATAATATTAAATATTTACCTTATGTATTTACTCAAGAGGGAATAGCAATGTTATCAGGAGTAATTAAAACAGAAGAAGCAGCTAAAGTAAATGTAGAGATAATGAGAGAATTTGTTAAATTAAGGAATTTTATTAATAATAATCCTATATCTTTAGCAAACGATATTTCTATTATGAAAAATATGTTATTTAATCATGAAGAAAAAATAAGTAAACTATTTGATAAGTTTGATAGAAAAGAAGATTTAAGGAGAAAGTTGTTTTTCAATGGCGAAATATATGATGCCTATAGCTTACTTGTAGATATAATAGAGAAAGCTAATAACGAAATCATAATAATAGATAATTATGTAGATAAAGTAACTCTAGATATCTTATCTAAGAAAAATATAAATGTAACAGTACTACTAATAATGGATAAAAACAAAAGTAAGTTAACAAAAACAGATATAGATAAATTTAATAGTGAGTATCCATCCTTAAAAATAAAGTATACAAATATATTTCATGATAGGTTTATTATAATAGATAGTAAAGAACTATATCATCTAGGAGCATCACTTAAGGATTTAGGAAAGAAAGTATTTGGCATTACTAAAATAGATGATATGAGTTATTTAAAATTATTAATAAATAAAGTTAAATCCTAAATTATTTTGATGTTTTTTAATTTTATGTTAGAATTAAATTAGTGGTGATTTAAAATGCAATATAAAATAATAGAAGTACTTAAAATAGTTATATCAGTAGCAGTATTTACTGCGGCTTTATTTCCAATTGTAAAATGGATATGTTATCACGTTGGAGCACTTGATTATCCAAACAAGAGAAAGGTACATAAAAAGCCAATGCCAGTTATGGGTGGTCTTATGATTTATCTAGGTTTTCTTTTTGGATATATGCTTTTTGCTCCTCAAAATACTCAAATGTTGGCAATATTAATAGCAAGCTTTATAGTTATAATAACTGGTATCCTAGACGTTATAAAGCCTCTTAGAGCAAGAGAAAAATTGGTTGGGCAATTAACCGCGGCATTAATAATTGTTTTTTATGGAAAAATACTATTAAATGATATATCAGCTTTTGGATTTTATTTTGACTTTGGGTGGCTTGCTTATCCAATTACGGTAATATTTATAGTAGCATTAATGAATTGTATAAATCTTGTTGATGGTTTAGATGGACTAGCAGGTGGTATTTCAACTATATTTTTTATAACAATAGGTATTTTAGCATTCATTCTTCATAATATAGGAAGTTTAGAAATAACGATTGCATTTATAATGATAGGAGCTTGCATAGGATTTTTGATATTTAACTTTAATCCGTCAAAGATTTTTATGGGCGAGATTGGTTCAATGTTTTTAGGGTTTATGATAGCAGTGGTTTGTTTATTAGGATTCAAAGGAGTAACCCTTACTTCTCTTGTTGTACCAATGCTTATTCTTGCAATTCCTATATTAGATACTTTATTTGCAATAATAAGAAGAATAATTCATCATAAACCTATATATGAAGCTGATAAACAACACTTGCATCATCAGTTATTGAATAAAAAATTTTCACAAAAAACAACCGTTCTTATAATATATGCAGTTAGTATACTATTTTCTTTAGCATCAATTTTTTATGTGCTTAAAGATAGAAAAACAGGTATAATTATATACATAGTACTTGTTTTACTTATTACTTGGGTTATTTTAACTACCGATATATTAACGGATAATGCGAAGATTCATTTAAAAAAAATAAGTTTTGGAAAAAATAAAACAGATAATAAAACTAAAAGGAACTTAAAATAGTTCTTTTTGTTTTTCTTTTTGGATATTGACTGGTATATAATTTTATGATATCATATCAAACGTTTAAAAAATTAAAGGGGAGATATAAAAATGTTAGAAAAAAGTTTTAAAATTCTAAGACTAGACGCTAATTACACTTACGAAGACCTTGAAAAGGCATATAGTGAAATGAAATTGGAGTATGGTGAAGATAAAAAAATTTTAGATGATGCATACAGAATCTTAAAACAACACTTAGATATTAAACCTATAGCCTATGAAAAAGTCCAAAATATAATGAAGCATGTTAATGTGGATTTAGAAAATTATGACGATGAAGAAGAAATAGCAAAAAATAAAAAAAGAAATTATAATAGGCTTATTACAATGATTGCAGAAAATCCAAATTATATGGATATAGATCATTATTTAAAGGCTTTAAGAATTAAACTTCATAATGATTTTAAAGGTGATGATAAGGATTTAATTATAAAATCATGGAGTGATTATAGTATGTATGTAGATTCTAAAAGCATTAGAAAAAAAGAAGTTAAGACAAAGCGAATTAATGTATGATACTGTACATTAATTTTTTTTTGTGTTATTATATTTCTATATAATAGGTGGGAGGTAACCTGATGAACAACGCAGAACCAATGATAAGGTTTTATACTATAGATGGTAAAAAAATAGAAGATTTAGAATTAAATGTTGGCAAAAAATTAGATGAAGAAAAAGAAATTAAAGTATCTAATAATTTTAATAAAGCGTTAAGGACGGTTATAAATAAAGATATAAAATTTCTTTCTAATAAGTTAACCAACATAATAAAAGACATAACAAAACACTTGATGGTTAATAACGCTATGTTAGAAGTGAAAATTAATGATAAATTAGAAAACATTGACGAATCCATAAATGATATTGAAGCATTAATAAGTAATTTAATAGTAAAAAGAGAAAATATTAAAATTGGTTTCTTTTCTTCTCATAAAAAAGAAAAGAAAAATGATATAAAGAAAATAGATAATAGTATTAATTATTTATCAAAAACATTAAATGATATTATATCTATAAAAGATGAATATATTAAATTAGATCAAAGGAATAAAGGATTAGATTATATAGTAATAGAAGATGAAGAAAAGAAAAAAACTATTAAAGAAGATCCTTTGGAAAGAACTATAAATTTTTATATGGCAAAGGAAAACTAATTTATTAGTAAAATAAATAGGAAGTTGATATTATGAAAATACTTTTATATACGGAAAATGAACGTATGGTTGGTAAATCTGGACTAGGTAAGGCTATAAAACACCAAATGAAAGCTTTAGAAAATGAAAATATTGAGTTTACTACAAATCCTAAAGATGATTATGATATACTTCATATAAATACTTATTTTCCTAAATCTTATATGCTTGCTAAAAAAGCTAAAAAGCAAGGTAAAAAAATAGTTTATCATGCTCATTCTACCGAAGAAGATTATAAAAATGGATTTATATTTGCTAAGCAAACTTCTAAATTATTTAAGAAGTGGCTTATTAAATGTTATAAATTAGGAGATGTTATAGTAACTCCTACGTTATATCCATCCGGTTTATCGCCGTCAACAACGGTATCGACAGCGACAAGCAGGGCGATAAT
>CAJTXC010000035.1 GCA_910580135.1 uncultured Bacilli bacterium
ATTATAATAAGTAAAAATGAACCGCTAATTCCTGGTATAACCTTTCCTATAGAATATATTACACCCGCTAAAAAAAGATTAATAAAACTCGCAAAACCAGAAACTGTTTCGGCATCTAAATCTAAATTAAAAAACGTTTTAGAAAAAATCCATAAGGAAAACGATAAAATAAAAGTAATTACCATTGCTATATAATTAATCTTCTTCCCCTTTTCTTTTACTTCTCTAAAAAGAAATGGCACACCACCTAATATAAGCCCAATAAAAGCAAACTTAGTAGCTACTTCATGTCTTTCATATAAAAACATAATAACGTTGCTAAACCAAACTGCACCTATTAAAATCCCTATTCCTAAAATGGCTAAAAAAGTAAAGTTTTTTTTAAAATCTTTAAATAAATTAGTAAGTGCATTAATCATCTTATCGTAAACGCCCAATATAACTGCAACAACCGCTCCAGATACCCCAGGAGTTATCATGGCTGACCCCGCTAATACACCTACAAAAAAAAGATAAATAAAAGACATATAATCACCTAAATAATTATATGTCTTTTTATAAATTACTATTCTATTGTTAAAGTTTCTTTGTCAGGTTGTATTTGAATAAATGTATTTCCATCGTTTACAACTAATTCTTTTCCTGTTGCTTTTACTTTATAAATGGTTTGACTAGAGCGTGATGACTTCTCCCATGTAATAGGAATAGCATAGCCTTCCGAAATAAAGTATCCTTCCCCGCTTCCGATGTTATTTAAGTCTTGTCTTCCACCAGAATAGCCATCATTTAAAGTATAATTATGTACTTTATAAGTGATTATGTTTTTAGCCGTGTATTGCATGCCGGTTACATAGTCTTTATGTTCAGTATTGTTTTGATATCTTTTATATACCTTATTTTCAGTATCATACCCATAGCTTGTCAAATGAGTCTTAGAATATGGAATCCTAACCGTGTTAGCAGGTATTGCACCTTCTATGTTTGCCAAATCAATAGACTTTGATTGATATTTTAATAATAACTTTTTATCTGATGTCATTCTATAACCCTTTTTGTTAGCTGCTGCTTTTAGTTTTTCCATAGTTGTATAAGCTCTATGTTCTCTTGCTATTTTTCTTAAGTTATTATCCCAAGTAAACGCACTTGAATTATCAGCATTAATGTTATTTATTCCAAGTGAAGATATATCGCTTTGTGCTCTTGGGCTCCATCCAATATGAGCATATATCGCATCGTTTTCTAACACATAATCCAAATAGTAATGTCTTGATGATCTAACTGATGCTACTCTTGCAGTATCTTTATCTTTAAATACTGCCATCATTCTAGTTATTCCACCTTCTACTATCATTTCATAAGTTATATAGGCATCTTGCAATCCTGCTTGATACCCCCAAACAGCCTTATTATTATTTATCATAACCGCAATTGGCCTTGAGGTTGAACTTAAGTCAACTATGTTTATTTTCTCTTCTTCCTTTGTTATTTTTTTCTTTTTTGGCACTTTTTTTTCTACTTCTTTATTACCTGTTAAAAGAAAGTATGTAAGCACTCCAATTATTAATAAAAGTACTACTACCATTATAATTTTTGCTTTTTTACTAAGTTTTCTTTTTCTTCGTTTTTCCTTCTTCATATTACTTCTCCTATTCTATATAATTCTATTATACTATCATTTGGAATATTAAACAAGAAAGAAAAAAATAAGCATACTGTAAATGCTTATTTACTAATTATTTTATCTTTTCTATTTGTTTAAATACATAGTTATTATCTTCTTTTTCAAATGTTAACTTATACTCTGAAGCTTTATCCTTATAATCTGATAAATCTTCTAATATTAAATCACTAGTTCCAGTATCATAATTCATTTGTTTTTGTTTTATTGCATTTTGAAAATTATTAGCATCTTCTATATTCGAAAATACACCAACGAGACCTTCATCATAATTTTCATTATAAACAACTACATATTCATATAATTCAATTTTATTACCAGCCTTTATAGCTTTATATAACTCTTTTCCATATCTATACCCAGTATAATCTCCAGCTACTAAATCTGCTAAATAAACGTCATTTTCTTTATTATAAGTCATACTTAATGTATCAATACCATATGAATCAAATGATTTTGCTATATATTCAGTATTTTCTCCAAATAACTTTTTATAGCTTTTTTCTAATGTAGAAGATTTTAAATAATCTGGCTCAAGCTCATACTCATCTATTTTAATATTACCTTCATATAAATTTTTTTTATCAACTTCATTATTATATTTAGCAAAAGCTAATCTATTTTTATATTCATAAGACAAATCATCTGGTTTAATTTTATTTTTAGAGTATAATTCTTCATCACTGGCTTCATGAGTATAAACACTAAATGGAATATATAAATTCATTACTTTTTCACTATTTATATCTAATTCTTCTACTTTTTCATCCATTGTTTTAACTACTTTATTTTCATCTTTTTTGACTTGCTTATCATTTTCTTTATTTTGATAATCTTTTAACAAATAACCACCTGTAAAAATAGCAACCATTACAATTACTAATAATATTCCTTTTATAATCGCTCTTGTTTTGATAGTTTTATTTGATGGTCTACCAACATCATTTTTTAATACTCCCATATTTTTACTCTCCTTTTTATTTTAATTACAACTATATAATAACACATTACATCCTTTTATCATAAATAAAGATATCTTTATTTACACATATTCTTAAATATGTGAGAGTATAAAAAAACTACTTAGAACAACCTAAATAGTATTTTTATTTATATTGTCACATGCCATTAAAGCACTACTAAATGCCCATGATAAATTATATCCACCGCATTTACCATCAACATCTAGAACCTCTCCTACGGCATATAATCCACCATATTTTTTTGACTCTAAATTATTAGTAAATTCCTCTAATTTTGCTCCACCACTAGTTACCTGAGATACATCAAAATCACCTGTACCAGTAACTTCAAAAGTCATGCTTTTTATTATATTTACTACTTTTGTTAAATCATTATCTGTTAAATTAGTAACTCTTTTGCCTTCTATTTTTAAGTCTTTAGTAATTACTTTTGCTAATTTATTATTAAGTATGCAAGATATGGCATCTTCTATGGTGTAATTAGAAAACGATTTTATGTAATTATATAATTCATCAGCTTTTTTATCTTGTGCATAATCTACTTTTATAAATAAGTCCTTATGATTGGGTAACTTACAAGCATACCTAGATAAATTAAATACACATATTCCAGATAATGAATCTTTGGTAAATTGCAATTGGCCTAATTCTTCCGTTATCAAATCATCATCACCATATAATGAAACCTTTGCATTTACCCTTACTCCTGCTAAATCTTTAATGTATTTATAATTAGTTTTAAGGTTCGTTAAAGATGGATATAACTTAGTTATACTGTGTCCAAATGATTTTAGTATTTCATAACCTTTACCAGTAGAGCCAGTCTTTGGATAAGTCTTACCACCCGTTGCGATAACAACCATTTTAGATCTTTTCTCATTATTTATAATAAATGTATCATTTTCCTTTTCAATAGCATTTACATCATAATTATACACAATTTCTACACCATAATTTAAAAGCGCTCTTTCAAATGATTTACAAACAGTTAAGGCTTGATTAGAATATGGATAAAGTCTGTCTTCCTCGTTTGTTATTAAAACGCCAAACTCTTTTAATAAAGCGGTATAATTCATACTACCACTTTCTATTAGATCTTTAAACTCTTTAAGAGAAGAATTACTACTATAATCATCTATTTTAATATTCTTATTTCCTATATTGCATCTTCCATTTCCCGTTATTAAAATTTTCTTACCCAACTTATCATTTTTCTCTAATAATAAAACTTTTAGACTAGGATTTTTATATTTTAAAGTAAGTGCTAAAAAACAACCAGATGCTCCTGCTCCTACTATAATTACATCGTACATCTTAAAATCACCTCATGTATTTAATATATCAAAAAAAACTAGCTTTAGCTAGTCTTCTACCAAATAAAACTCGGTATGTGGTTGTCCACATATTGGGCAAATAAAATCTTCTGGGACACTCTCTCCTTCATAGACATATCCACATATCTTACATTTCCACTTTTTAGTTTTTACTCTATTTTCTTGTTTTACTTCTTTTTCTTCTTCGTAGGTAGGAGCATTCTTAGGTGATGTTCCCTTTAGTTTTTCGTGATAATACCTATAAGTCATAGGATTATCATTTGTATAACCATCAGCCTCTATAACTTTACCTAAAAACACAGTATGAGTTCCAGTTTCCATCATATCTATTACTTCACAAACCATTTTACCACATGAATCAGTTATCACTGGAATACCATTCATTTCCTCATAGCTAGTATCTTCAAACTTATTAGTATCACGACTAGATTTAAACCCAAACTCTCCTATTATTTTAGAATCAGAATTGTATTTTAAAATTGATAGTCCAAATTTTTTAGTTTCCTTAATTACTTTATTAGTATAATTATCATGATTTATACTAACCGCAATCGTAGGATTATTAGATGTTACTTGCATTACGCTATTTACAACACAACCTACTTTTTTATCATTTTCCTTACTTGTTACGACATATACCCCATACGATAAATTTCTTAGTACTTTCTTATCCATAATTAGCTCCTTGCTGCTCCATCGACTGATAAAATCTCGCCTGTTACGTAACTTGCCATATCACTTGCTAGAAATAAAAATGCGTTTGCGATATCTTCTGGCTTTCCTATTCTTCCAAGTGGGATAGTAGCAATTACACCCTTAATCTTTTCTTCTGGAACACTTTTCATCATATCAGTCATAATAACTCCAGGTGCTACTGCATTTACTCTTATGTTATCACATCCTAATTCTCTTGCTAGTGATTTAGTAAGACCATTTACGGCAAACTTACTTGCTGGATATCCGCAACCTGATGGCTGCCCATATAAACTTACCATTGATGACGTATTAAGAATTACTCCGCCACCATTTTCTTTCATGATAGGTGCAACCGCTTTAGAGCAATTAAATACCGCATTAACGTTTAAATCCATTATCTTTTTAAAGTTTTCTTCCGGATAATCATATATACTTTCCATTGCGGATATACCAGCGTTATTAACTAGTATATCTATTTTTCCATATTTATTTTTAACTTCATTAAAAGCTTCCTCTACCTCTTTTAAATCACTTATGTTAGGATATAATCCCATTACTTCATAATTTTCATTTATTTCTTTTAACTCATTAATTGCCTTATCAACTGATTCTTTTCTTGAACCAAATAAAACAACTTGTGCATTATTGTCTAAAAACTTTTTAGCCGTTGCAAATCCAATACCACGGGTTCCTCCAGTTACAATTGCTACTTTACCATCTAACATATTTATATCCTCCTATTATAAATAGTAATCATTCCTATTTTATAATATTTTGAAAAATAAATCAATTAACCAAAGATTATAAAAAGAACTAGAGTTTTTTATTCTCTGGTTTTTGGATGAATTAAAATTTTCTAAACACTACCTAATTCTTATTCTTTATATTCATTTAACAAGATTCTTTTATCAATATTTTCCAATAACTTTTGATTTACTATATCATCACTTATTAAAGTTATAGAAAACGTTTTATAACCAATTCTGTTTATGGATGCTCCGCAGTGATATACTTTATTTTTATCCAATATAAAATATCTATCATGAAAAGTATTATCATATATTACTTTTAAATTTAAATATTGTTTATTATATTTTTCTATATCAGTTTTACTAATCAAACTATCTTTTCTTGTTATTATAGTAACCTTTACCATTAACTCCTTTATATTTCTAAAAGAATTTTATCAGCATAAGCATCTATTATTACTAAATCATTTTTAGCTTCTTTAAATATATCAAGTATCTTTGAATATGCGTCATAAATTTGATCACTAAAATATATTTCGTTTGTGTTTTTCTTTTCTTCAAGCTTACTAAATGATTCCTGTAATAATTTTATTTCATCATCGTGTCTTATTGTCATATTATTAAAATACTTTTGAGCAAGCAAACTATCAGATATGTATTTTCTCATATTAACAAAAGCATCCATTATTGCTATGCTCGTTTTTACTGCTATTTTGGATTTAAGAATCGTTGCAATCATAGCAACACCTTGCTCAGTAAAAGCAGTGTGTCCTTTCCTAGCACCACCTTTTGAAGTCGCAATTTGCGACTTCAAATAATCATATTCTTTTTCAGTAATTCTAAAACAAAACCTTTCTGGGAATTTTTCTTTGTTTCTTGATACTGCCTCATTAATTCTTTTAGTATCAACATTATAAAGTTTTGCTAAATCGTTATCTAATATTACTTGCTTATCTCTTACGTTATATATCATATCTTTTATATCAATTTTATCCTCTATTTCATACATAGTATCACCTCTTTGGCGAAATATAATATATTAATAATAATGTTTATTATGTCGATTATTGTTTTTTTATGAACATTTTATATTAATTTTTTAAACAAAAAAAGAAAGCCATTTCTAACTTTCCTTATTTATTATAATTAGCAAGCTCTTCTCTTAGCATTTCCATTGTTTTAGCTGGATTTGCTTTACCACGAGTTTTCTTCATAACCTGTCCAACAAAGAAGTCAATCATTCTTGTCTTTTCAGGATTATACTCTCTTGCTTGTTCATCATTTTCTTTTAATACTTCCATAACAACGTCATGAATAGCAGTATCATCAGTTATTTGCATCATACCTTTTTCTTTAACGATAACGTTAGGTTCTTTACCTGATTCTACCATGTCTTCAAATACTTCCTTAGCTTGCTTTGAAGAAATTGTTTTTTTATCAACTAAATCAATTAATTCTTTAATCATTGCTGGCTTAACAGGAACATCTTCTATTTTCATTTCGTTAGTGTTTAAGTATCCCATAAGCATACCTGTAACCCAGTTACAAGCCTTTTTAGGATCTGCTCCTAAAGATACGCATTCGTTAAAAAAGTCTGAGTTTTCTTTAACCTTAACTAATACTTCAGCATCATATTTAGAAAGCTCGTACTCATCCATGTACTTTCTTACTCTATCTAATTGAAGCATAGGAATTGTACTTCTTATTTCTTCTAACATTTCATCGGTAACATCAGTTGGTGCAATATTTGGCTCAATAAAGTATTTATAATCAACTGCATCAGCTTTATCTCTCATCTTAAACGTTTCACCTGTCTCATCATCAAAACGCCTAGTTTCTTGTTCTACTTTCTCGCCTCTTTGAAGAATCTCAGTTTGTCTTTCAATTTCATAATCAATTGCACGACCAACGTTATAAAATGAGTTAATGTTCTTCATTTCAACTTTAGTACCAAGTTCATCAGTATCCGAAATTGATACGTTAACGTCACATCTCATTTGACCTCTATCACTTCTAGCTTCTGATACACCGCAGTAAACGATTAACGAGCGATATGTTTCTAGGAACGTTAAAGCTTCTTCTTTAGAATGTAAGCAAGGCTCTGTTACTGTTTCTAATAATGGAACACATGCTCTATTATAATCTATTAAAGAATATGTGTCATAGTGATCTAGAGATGCAGTATCTTCTTCTAAGTGAGTATCATGAATATCCACTCTTTTAATCTCACCATCAACGTCAATATCAACGTATCCATTTATACCAACTGGTTTAGTCATTTGAGTTATTTGATATCCTTTTGGTAAATCTGGATAATAATAGTTTTTACGGTCAAAAATTATTTCATCAGGAGTTGTACAATTCATTGCCATAGATACTTTTAAAGCTCTTTTAACAGCTTCTTCGTTTGCTACTGGTAAGATTCCTGGAAAACCTAAATCTTGATATGCTACGTGTGAGTTTGGAGCTTCCGTATAACCATTAATCGCTGGAGAAAACACTTTTGAGTTTGACTCTAATTCACAGTGAACTTCAAGTCCAATTGTTACTTTATACATATTAATTTTCCTCCTTTAAGTTTAATGGTACAAAACCAATTTTTTCTTCTAATGCTGCAGCCATGTTAATAACGGTGCTATCTGTCTTTATCGGACCAGATATATTAATTGCAACTGGCATATCTTCTACCAATCCTGATGGAATTGAAATTGATGGAAAACCACCAAAGTTAGAAATTACCATGTTTTCTGCAAATAATAAATAGTTATCTGACATAACGTCACTAGTTTCTCCAAAGTGTGGAGCGATAGTGTTAGTGTTTGGCATTATGCATCCATCGTATTTTTCAAATAACTCATTCATTTTATCTACTATCATTCTTCTAATTCTTTGTGCGCTTTTAAATAATTTTTCTTGGTTTTCTTTTTGAAGAATAAATGAACCTAACACGAATCTTCTTCTAATTAATTCTGAGAATCCTTCAGTTCTAGTATTAATCATAACCTCAGCTGGAGTGTGTCCTTCTTTTCTATTTCCAAAAGGAATACCAGTTAAGTTAGAGTTATTACTAGTTGCTTCAGCACAAGATATAGCCATATAAGAAGGATATAAACTTCTTAAAATGTTTTCATCAATACTTTCTTCAAAAACTTCCATACCGCATTCTTTAGCATACTCTATAGTTTTCATAAAGTTATCATAAAACTCTGGAGTATTTTTTAACTCGTCGTTTAACTCTTTAATGTAGAATAATTTTTTACCTTTAACGTCAGTAGTATAACTATCTACTAAGTTAATGTTAGATGAATCAATCGATGTCATATCTCTTTCATCAAGTCCTTTAATAGCATCAATTACGTATGCAACATCTTTTACGTTTCTTGTAAAACAACCTACATGATCCATGCTAGATGCAAAGGCAAATAATCCCCATCTAGAAACTAATCCATAAGTTGGTTTATATCCTACAACACCACAGTATCCAGCTGGTTTACGAATAGAGTCACCTGTATCAGTACCCAGTGCGTAAGGCACGATACCACGAGCTACTGCTGCGGCTGATCCTGCTGAAGAACCTGCTGTTTGTCTTGTAGTATCCCATGGGTTTCTTACAACACCAGTATGTCCAGTAGTTCCTGTTCCACCCATTCCAAGTTCATCCATAACGGTTTTACCAATCATAACGGCGTTAGATGCTTTTAGCTTTTCAATACAAGTAGCATCAAATACTGGAACATAGTCTGCTAATATGTTTGATGATGCAGTAGTTAAAACTCCCTTAGTTGATAAGTTATCTTTAATAGCACAAGGAATACCAGATAGTACGTTATCAGTTATTTCTTCTTCCTTAGCATCATCTAATATGGTTACGAAGCTATTTAATTCTTCTTGAGAAGCGTGAGCTCTTTCTAATGCTTCTTTAGTTAATTCACTACTAGTTACCTTACCTTCTTTTAAGGCTGCATGTATTTCTTCTAAACTTTTATCTAAATAACTCATTACTCTTCACCTCCAACGACTTTTGGAACTTTAACCTCATCATAAATTGTTTCATGTGCATTTTTAACTGCATCTTCAGTAGTTAAAGCGCTTGTGGCTTCATCTTTTCTTAATTTAGCATCTTTATTTCTAAACGGAAAAGTCATTGGTTCAATCTTTTCTATTCCTTCTATTTTTCCAATTAAGTCCATTTGCTTTATGATTGTTTCAAACTCTTTTTCAAAAGTATCAAATTCTTCATCCTTCATCTTAAACATTAACTTTAATGCGTAATCTTGAATGTTTTCTCTTGTTATTTTTTGCATCCTTTATCCTCCTTTTTAATTACTTTGATTTCTTTCTAATTCTATCAAATTTTTCGATAACGATATAGTACTTGGACATATTTTTATTAACTCGCCATTATTGGCAACATAATTTATAATCTCTATATCTTTTAAATCCATCATTTTATTTAATTCATCTTGTATGTAATGTAACCCTATACAATGTGGTGATTTATTAACGCTAACAAAGATTATTTTTTTAATCTTACCAGTTCTAATCATTCCACCTATTTTAGTTATAGCCATATTAACATGGGTTTGTTCTAAACATAAATCATATATATTATTAGTTATTTTCTTTAATTTATCAAAAGCTTTTTTGTCCATATTGGGTAAACAACTACCAACTATTATAATAGTTTTACTAACATCATAGATGTTGGTTTTAAGTAAATCTTTCATCATTTTAACACAAATCCTCCATCTACCGTTAATACATGACCTGTAACAAACGATGAGTCATTAGAAAGTAAAAATATAATAGCATTAGCAACTTCTTCAGCCTTACCAATTCTTTTTATAATAGAAACATCCGTAGTCCAACTAGGATCTTCACCAGTACTGTCTGTTAATGGTGTATCAATTAAACCAGGCGCTACTGCGTTAACCCTTACAATTGGATCATTATAATATCTCGCAAATGATTTAGTAAGTGATATAATTGCTGCCTTTGTAGCTGAATAAATAACTCCATATGGTTCTCCTATTAAACCATCAACTGATGTTAAAGTAACAACAGAACCTTCATTTGATGTTTCTTTAATTAGGCTACCAAGTATCTTAAGACACATAAATGTTCCTTTTATATTAACATCTATCGTTTTATTCATAACATCATCTGTTATATTTTCTATACCACAAGGAAGTGGCATAATACCCGCACTTAAAACAAGATAATCTAATCTTCCAAAATTTTCTTTTATCCAAGTTCTTAAATTCTCAACATCACTTTTACTAGAAGTATCACATTTATAAAAATAAATCTTATCTTCTCCATATTCTCGTTTTAAAAAGCCTATACTTAAATCTTTTACATCTGCTATTATAACTACATTTCCTTGTTCATATAACTTTTTAGCAGTTGCTTGGCCAATACCACTAGCTCCTCCAGTAATTAATACAACTTTACTTTCTAACATATTTTTTCTCCTTAATTACTTTGATTTCTTTCTATAATTATATCACTAACCGTTAAAGTTATATTATTAAATACGTTACTAACGATAACTTCTGCAACATCATCTGGATTCATAAATGTATGTTGCTTTTCTAGTGAAACATAATCCCTACTATTTTTATAGAAGTTAGTATTTATTCCTCCAGGATATACGCCTATTATTTTTACACTAGTTCCTTTATAGACTACCTTTAAACTTTCTGTATAGCCTTTTTCTCCCCATTTAGTTGCACAATAAACACTTTCACTTTTATTTCCTCTTAAGGCAGCAGAACTCATTACGTTAACTATTTTTATATTTTCTTCTTTTATTTTTAACAAGTTACCAGTAAGCATAATCATTCCATACAATCCCTTAAAACATGTATCTATATCTTTTTTACATAGTCTTTAGGTAATTTAAATGATGGTTCTCCTGCATTATTAATAAGTCCAATTATATTTCCTTCTTTGTTTATATCATTTATTACATTGGTAACAAATTCTTCATCTGATATATCACCATTATAAACATAAACCTTATCAGAATAAGTATTTTTAGTTGATTAGACGCTTCTTCATCTTGATCAATTATACATACATAATAATCTTTATCAATTAACTTCTTAGTTAATGATAATCCTAATCCGTTAGCTCCACCACTAACTATTACTATATCTTTATTCATAGCTACACCTCTATGCTTTCACCAATATCAAGTATTTTATAATTAATACCTTCGTTTTTTAATGATTGTTCTAACAATTCTCTATTTGGATTCATGTAATCCAAAGGATGTTGCATATGAATTGGTAAAACTAGTTCTGGGTTTATATCTTTTATAAAGTGCATACCTTCTACTATTCCTAAAGTTAAACCATTACCATTAAAAGGCATACAAATAACATCAGCTTTATAATCATGATTAAAATTAATTGTATCACTAGTTATATATAATCTTTTTTTACCATCATCTAAAATAAATCCTATGTTTTCTAAAACTTCTGCTCCTGAATATTTCATTTTAGTAAAGAAACCATGTACGGCTTTTGTTACTTCAACTTTTATTCCTGCTATTTCAAGAGTGTCTCCTGCTTTTACTATTGTTGGATTAATTAACTCATGAGTATTTACAACTTCACTTGAAGTATAAATTTTACTATTATCACGTTTAACTATCTCATTAATAATTTCTGCATTACAATGATCGTTATGTTTATGTGTAATTAATATATAATCTATATTTTTCCATTCAGTATTAATCTCATCAGTATATCCAATATTTCCTGGATCAACTAAAATCCTATTATTGTTAACTTCTATTAATAAACACGACTGATTATATTTTGTTATTTTCATTTTATTCCTCCGTTATTTTTATTATTTAGTAAATCTCCATTGTTTAAATAAAGTACATTTTCCTTCATCATTAACTGCAATTTCAAAAATACCATCAATATTTTGTACTGAATTAGTTGGAATAAAAGCTCTTTTCATTTGCCAATTAACTATCGCTACGTCTTCATTGTAAGCTACTATTTCATAACTATAAGTTATGTCTTT
>CAJTXC010000036.1 GCA_910580135.1 uncultured Bacilli bacterium
GAGAAATACAGATATTATTATATCCAAGTATGGAAGCTAGATTTTTGACTTTGGCTCATGAGACATTTCATTTGTTTTTTAATAAATTTGTGTATGACAAAGAAAAGTTTAATAGAATAGTTTGGTTAGATGAATCACTTGCAGCAGCATTTTCTGGGCAAACTGAAAAGGCTATTGAAACTGGTAGATTTTTAGAAATTTTAAAAAGATTATTAGAATTAAAAACTTTTCCTAATATAAATGATTTAAAATTTCAAAACAATAACATAAAGACAAAAGATTATGATGCATATGACTTTTTCTTTGTAATTGGAGCTTATTTAAGAGAAACTATGGATGATAGTGAATTATTACGTTTTATAAGAGATAAAGAAATAGTGTTAGAAAGTTCGAATTTCATACTACAAAAAAGCTTGAAATTTTATAAAAATAAATATAATTTTTAAATACATAAAAAGGAGAATAGTAATGGGAGTAATAAAATTAGCAAGTGGAAGTTCTGCTTGGAGAGGTTTAGATTATTATAAACAAAATAAAGTTATTAGCTATAAAAGAATAAATGATAACGAGTTTATTGGTAAAGTTAAAGGAAGCAATAACAAAGATTATGATGTAATTATGAATATTGAACATCCTAGAAGTTCTAAATGTAATTGTCCGCATGCAAAAGATAGAAAAATAGTATGTAAACATATAGTCGCACTTTATTTTACAGTGTTTCCCAAAGAAGCTAAGAAATTTGAAGAAGATGCCGAAAAAGCAATGTTAGAATATGAAGAATATCAAGAACAATTATATGATAATGTAGAAAAACGCATTTATTCAATGTCAAGAGGCGAATTGCAAGAAGCGCTACTTGATGTACTTAATTTATCACCAGAATGGGTATATGAAAGATTTGTGAGAGATTATATAGAAAGATAAGAAATCAACTTATCTTTTTTGCTTTTTTATAGGGGAATTTTAAAAGTTATGGCGAATTATAAAATTGAGGAGGTGATAAAAATAAAATTTAATAAAAATATAAATGGGTTTCAAAATGAATTAGAAATTACAAGAGAATTAAATAATAAAATGGTCAAAGAACTTAATCCATTGCATAGAAGTTTTATTGAAGATTTATTTGCCGACATAAATGATTCTGATTTGATTAAATGTATAATAGATGATTCTAATAAAAAACATGATATTATTATTTCAATTAAAAATGAACAAAGATATGTTAGTATAAAGAAAGGAATAAAAAATTCTGTTCATGTTGAAGGAATATCTAGTTTTATTCATTTCTTAATTCAAAATCATGTAAAAAGAGATGTTGTGAAAGAATATCTTAAATATCATTATGCTGATGGTTCTACCAATGGAACTGGTAAGAATAGATTATCAGCTGAAGAATATAAAAAAAGGCATCGAGGAAAAATAGATATGATTAATGTTGAAATTAATAATAAGGATTTACTTATTAAAGCTATTGATAGATTTGTATTAAAAGGCAACATCAGTGATAAAACGATAGATGCAATATTATTTGGCGTTAGTGATGACTTTATTTGGATAAAAAAAGAAGATATTATTAAAGTTATCTTATCTAAGAAAGATATCTATTCTAGTGCTGTTCATTTTGGACCACTAACAATTCAACCACTAGATAGATGTTTAAATTATAATCATAAATATGATAAAAGGAGATTTTGTGTGCAGGTTAAATGGTATAATTTGGCCGATGATATAATTGAATTTATGAATAACCGTTATATGGAAAAGTTTGGATATGTGGACGAACCACGGCATTCCTAAGCTGTATACGGGAGAGCTAAATATAAAAAAACAGACTTTAATTAAGTCTGTTTATTTTTATATGGAGCAGGTGAGGAGAATCGAACTCCCGTATACAGCTTGGAAGGCTGTGGTTCTACCATTAAACTACACCTGCATTCAGTAGGCATTTTTAATTATACTCAAAATTGCAGTATTGTCAATAGCCTTCCAAGAAAAAATGTAAAAAGTTGGAAAGTTACTTACGTAATTATTATATGTAATGTAATATTTTATTATTCAAATAAATATGATAAAATATGTATAGAGGTGTTAAAGAATAATGATATTTAATATTTTATTGTTAATTGTATTAATTTTGCTTAACGGAGTGTTATCAGCAAGTGAGCTTGCGTTTTTATCAATAGAAAAATTTGAACTTGATAAAATGGTTAGAAAAAGAAAGAAGAATGCTAAAAAGATAAGAAAGGTATTAGAAGATCCAAGTAACTTTTTATCAACGATACAAGTTGGTATAACACTAGCAGGTTTCTTATCTAGTGCGTTTGCAGCTTCTACTTTTGCAGATAAGATAATGGAGACAGGTTTTAGAATAATTAGTACTGGTTTTACAAGTGTATTTTTAGTTGTTATTATAACAATTATATTATCTTATTTCACACTTGTGTTTGGCGAATTAGTTCCAAAGAAAATAGCTTTAGCAAACCCTTTTAGAGTAGCTAGCTTCTCAGTTACTTTAATAAATGTAATGCAAGTAATATTCTTCCCATTAATAAAGCTTTTATCTGCATCAACTAATCTTATTTGTAAAATCCTTAAGATAGAAGAAAAGGAAGAAGACTTTACCGAGGAAGACATCAAAAGAATAATCCTAACTGGTACAAGAGATGGTATCATTGAAAAAAAAGAACAGGAGTACATATTTAACATATTTCAGTTTAATGATACTACCGTAGATAAAGTAATGACACCTAAAGAAGATTGTGAATTAATAAACGTAAACATAAAATTTGGTGCATTACTTAAAAGACTTAAGAAAACTAAGTTTACAAGGTATCCAGTGTACGAAGGCGATACTAATAACATAATAGGTATATTTAACGTTAAAGATTACATTATGTATAAAAAAGATAATGATGATTTTAATTTAAGAAATCTTTTGTTTAAGGTAAGAAAATTTAATTATGATGAAAAAATAGATGATGTATTTGCTACCATGCAAAAGGAACACGTACAAATGGCAATAGTTGTTAAAGATAAAAAGTTTATTGGTGTGGTAACGCTAGAAGATGCCGTAGAGGAAATACTTGGTAACATATATGATGAATACGATGAAGAAGATGATAAATAGTCATCTTCTTTTAGTTTATAACCCATACGCAAAAGCCTTTAGATGTATATAATAGGCTAGGAGGTAAGAAAATGAAAGAAAGTTATTCAAGTTATGGCTTAGATGACGTTTTTATGAGAACTTTTATGATGCCTGCGGTAATTCCAAATACTCAGAATTCTAACTTAAAAATGAATATGTTAAATAGTGCTCAAACTATGCCAGCTAATAACAACTCAAACATGATGATACAAAATAGATTTGTTTCACCTAGCGAGGGCTTTTTAAGAGGTAATATGGAAGGCTTAACATATCTTCCATATAAGAACATGACTTATTTAAGACCAAACCCATTAAATGAAAGAGAAAGAACTCTTTACCAAATTCAAGAAATGGCTTTTGCGGCACACGACGTTAATTTATACTTAGATACTCATCCAAATGATTCTAATGCTATAAGATTATACAATGAATATAACAAGCAGGAAAGAATGCTTAATGATGCTTATGAAAGGAAATATGGACCAATAGATTTATCCGATAACGAAGGCCTTAGTATGACACCTTGGGCTTGGATAAAAGAACCTTGGCCATGGAATGAGTAGGTGATATTATGTGGAAATATTCTAAAAAATTACAATATCCAATAGATATTAAAAGAAAGAACTTAAAAATGGCTAAAGCTGTTATAAGTCAGTATGGTGGGGCTCAAGCAGAACTTTCAGCAGCACTTAGATACTTAAACCAAAGATACACTATGCCAGATAGTAAAGGACGTGCATTATTAAATGATATTGGCACGGAAGAGCTAGCCCATGTTGAAATGATATGTACGATGGTATCTCAAATGATGAAAGGTGCTACGGTAGAAGAATTAAAAGCAGCTGGCTTAGAAGGACATTATACTGAGCATGGAATGGCGTTATTCCCAACTGATGCAAACGGAGTTCCTTGGACATCAACTTATTTTTCTACAACAGGAGATCCAGTAGCAGATTTAGAAGAGGATTTAGCGGCAGAACAGAAAGCTCGCGCTGTTTATGAACACTTAATAGACTTATCTGATGATCCAGCTATTACAGGCCCTTTATTATGGCTTAGACAAAGGGAAATAGTTCACTATAACCGTTTTAAAGAATTATCTGATGAATATAAAGCTAAATACTATTATAATAATAAGTAATAAAAAAACTTACGATTTTTCTTCGTAAGTTTTTTTGTATTGTACAAGTCATTTCACCATGTACAGATTCATTGGCACCAATATCGTTTATGAGCACACGTGGTTAATAAATAGATTAATTTATAATAACGTTATAATCTAAGTTTTCTATTTCTTTTGATATTTTAAGTTTTTCTAATAAATTTTTATTATCTACTATAACGTTTTCTTTTACATAGACGAAATGATACACTATATAGTCTTTTAAATCTTTAAAGTTGTAGCTAGCCATTGGGTCTATATTTAAAGCAAGAGATACGTCTTTAACTAACTTTTTTGTTATTTCTTCATCTATCTTTTTATCTGCAATAACAGTTAAAGCACCGTTTTGTTTTTGGAAACAAACACTTAAATAGTCATTTATTTCTTCATCATTAATTTTTTTAATATTTAACTCATAGTTTTCTTCTTTGCCAGGTTCTACGTGCACTTCATATTCTTCATTAAGTACCGTAAATACTTTCGTAAAATTACTTATATAAGCTTGTTCATATTCAGCAGTTAAAGGATTTTTCATATTTATCACCACTATTATAATACTCAAAACAAAAAAACTTATGAGTAATTCATAAGTTTAATATTGTTTAGCCCAGTATATTTTCGTAGTAGCATCTTTACCACAACATACGCATTTTTTATTTCCAGTTGGTTCTGCTCCTTCGAAAGGTATACATCTTGATTTTAAGCCTAAATCATCTTTTATTTTATTCTCACAGGCCTCATTACCACACCAGTTAGTGTATATGAATCCAGGTTTGTTTTTTGCAATATCACTCATTTCTTCATAAGTATCAGCATTGTATACCATACTATTACGTCTTTCAAGTGCTTTGTCGTACATATCGTTTTGAATGTTTATTAATAATTCGTTTACTTTCATAACAGCTTCATCTACTGGTACTTGCACCTTTTCTAAGGTATCACGTCTAACTATTGTAACAACGCCTGATTCTAAATCGCGTTTACCAACTTCAATTCTAACAGGGTATCCTTTAACTTCAGCTTCCGCAAATTTAAATCCAGGAGTTTTATTAGAATTATCTACTTTGTAAGTTATTAATGAATCTTTTAAATCTTCGGTAATTTCTTTTAAAGCATTATCTACTTTTTCATCGTTTCCGATTGGGATGACAATAGCTTTAACAGGGGCGATTCTAGGAGGAAGAACTAAGCCTCTATCATCACCATGAACCATAACAAGTGCGCCAATCATTCTTGTTGTGCATCCCCATGATGTTTGGTATGGATTTTCTAATTTATTATCTTTATTTAAAAATTTAATATCAAATGCTTTAGCAAATCCTTGTCCGAAGTAGTGGCTCGTTGCGTTTTGAAGGGCAACACCATCATACATCATCGCTTCAATTGCATAAGTAGAATCAGCTCCCGCAAACTTTTCTTTATCAGTTTTCTTACCAGTAAACACTGGAATTGCTAAAACGTTTCGTTGAAAGTCTTCGTATACTTTAAGCATTTTAAGTGTTTCGTTAATTGCATCTTCTTTGCTAGCATGCATCGTATGACCTTCTTGCCATAGTATTTCACGGCTTCTTAAAAATGGTCTTGTTGTTTTTTCCCATCTAACGATCGTACACCACTGATTATATAAAAGAGGTAAGTCTCTGTAGGAATTTATTATCTTTTTAAAATGTTCGCAAAATAAAGTTTCAGAAGTAGGTCTTACGCACATTTTCTCTTCAAGTTTGTTTTCACCGCCGTGAGTTACCCAAGCAACTTCTGGTGCAAATCCATTAACGTGATCTTTTTCAACTTGAAGTAAGCTTTCTGGTATAAACATTGGCATTTGTAAGTTTTCATGACCAGTTTCTTTGAAATTTTTATCTAATATATTTTGCATGTTTTCCCATATTGCATATCCATATGGTCTTATAATCATACTTCCTTTAACAGAAGAGTAATCTACTAAATCTGCTTTTTTAACAACGTCAGTATACCACTGCGCGAAATCTATATCCCTTGACGTTATTTCTTTTACTTGTTTATCATTCATCTGTAACACTTCCTTATCCTGTAATTCCTTTTAATAATCCAAATGACACGCTACCGACAATTACGCCCGCTAGTAAAACTCCGCATGTTGCTGCTGTCATAGCTTTTTTCTTATCCATGTTGATTAGTGATGCAATTAAGCATCCAGTCCATCCACCAGTTCCAGGAAGTGGTATTCCAACGAAGAATAAAAGTCCCCAAAACTCGGCTTTTTCTATTTTATCTTTTTTAGCAAGAGCCTTGTTTTCTAACTTTGTTACGAACTTACTAAAATGTCTAGTCTTTTTTAATTTGTTAAAAATTGGCGTTATAAACCAAAGTATAAAAGGTAAGGGTAGCAAGTTACCAATTAAACATATTATGAATGCAGGAACAACGTTAAGACCAAGTAAAGCAGCAGCTATTAGACCACCGCGTAGTTCTAATATCGGCATTAATGAAATTATAAAAACTATTAATTCCTTACCGAACGGGATACTATTTAATCCATCAAATAATCCTAAAAAAGTATGTACTAAACTTTCTGCCATAAAAAATCACCTCATATGTTTAATATTATACCATACACATATAAAATATTGATAAAATCATATGAGTTTTAAAGTAAATTAATGTAAAATATCAACATAACATAGTTTTAACTTTTTATTCTATGATAAAATATATATGAGGTAGATAATATGAAAAAAAAGCAAAAGAGAAAAAATTATATAGATAAAGAACTTTATGATGAAATTATGGTTGTTATGAAAAGAAGCGGAATTCCACCTGAAGTATTTTCAATAGCAAAAAAGATGGATATGAATCTACCTTATGAATTTAAGGAAAAAATATTTGATTTGCCAAATATAGTAGATCAAGGAAAGCGAAAAGAAGTAGTAGAGAGGAATAAAGAGTACTTTACTAAAAACCTTCTTGGAATATATGGTAACTATTTTGCAACATATTATTATGGTTCTAGGTATAAAGTGGAAAATGAGAAGCCTGTTTATAACGAAAATGGTAATTTAGATGGCAAAGCTGATTTATTTTTTCTTGATGAAAACGGTAATGAAAATTATTGTGAGGTAAAAGCAACCCCGTGTATTTTAAGCTATGAAAATGGTTTTAGCAAACAAAAAGAAATTTTAAAATATCAAAAAATGGGTCAAAAACTTTTACGTCAAGTGACTAAACTAAAAAGGACTAACGCAAATATAATAGTTATACTTTTTGATGGATGTAAAGTAGATCAGATAATATTGGAAAAATTACAAAATATGGGAATTGAGGTTAAATTTTTACAAATTAATATAGATATGCTAGAAAGCTTTATTGATGATTTAATAGTCAAAATAGAAAAGAATTTTTATAATAAAAATAATAATATAAATAATAGAAAAATTGGTTAGAAAATATCTAACTTTTTTTAATTTGTTTACATAAAATATCATAGGTGATTATAATGATAAAGATTACAGTAAAAGATTTACTTCAAAATTGTACTTGTAAATTGTTAAATGGTGATGAAGGAACTATGATAAAAGAATGTTTTGCTGATAGTAATAAAGTTACAGAAGGATCATGTTTTTTTGGAATAAAAGGACATAATACTGATGGTTCATTATATTATAAAGAGGCAATGGAAAACGGCGCTAAGGTGTTGGTGTTATCTAAAAGAAAAGATTACAATTTTAAAGGGTATGAAGATAGGGTAGTTGTAATAGCAGACGATACTTTAAAAGTTCTTCAAGATTTAGCAGCTTATAAAAGAAGTTTATTTACTGGCCCTGTAATTGGAATAACAGGAAGCATAGGTAAAACAAGTACCAAAGAAATGCTTGTAAATATTTTAAGACAAAACTATAAAGTATTAAGTACGAAGAAAAATGAGAATAGTCAAATAGGTCTTCCACTTAATATTCTAAGACTTAATGATGAAGATATTATGGTATTAGAAATGGGAATGAGTAAAACAGGTGAAATTCATAATTTATCTTTAATTGCAAAGCCTGATATTGCTATTGTTACAAACGTTTTAGATTCCCACATTGGTAATTTAGGTTCTAGAGAAAATATTTTAAAAGCTAAATTAGAAATAATAGATGGTATGACTAAAGGTACTCTTATTATTAATAATGATAATGATATGTTAATGCGTGTTAATGATGATATTAAAAATGGTATTAACGTTATGTCTTTTGGAATGGAAAACAAAAGTAATGTTATGCCCAGCAATATTAAAGAAGATAAAATTACTAGTTTTGATATTAATTATTTAAAAGGCTTAAACGTAAAAGGAAACAAGACATTAATATATAATGCATTAGCATCGTACCTTACAAGCAAGTTACTTGGTGTATCAAGAGGTATGGTAAAAAAGGGAATAAATGAATACAATAATGAAAAGCATAGACTAGAAGTTATTAGTTTAAGTAATAACATAACCTTAATAGATGATTCTTATAATGCTAGTTATGATTCTGTTAAAGTGGCTTTAGAATATATGAAAAACTTTGACGGCAATAAAATAGCAGTTTTAGGAGATATATTAGAGCTAGGAAAAGAATCAAAAAAAATACATAAAAAAATAGGAAAATTAGTTGCTGATAATAAAATAGATGAATTAATTACGATAGGAAAGTATTCAAAATATATTGCAAGAGTTGCTAAGAAAAATGGTCTTAAAAGAAAGCATATCAAACATTTTAGAAACGAGCTTAAATCAAGATTCTATGTTAAAGAATTGTTAAACAAAGATTCCGTAATACTTATAAAGGGTTCTAATGGAATAAACTTAATTAATTTAGTAGAGTACATAAAAGAAGGATTAGTCTTTTAATCCTTCTTTTAAAATTTCTTCTAATTTCTTACACTTATCTTTATCCATATCAGGAACGTCTTTTAATGAATAATTTAATTTTAAATCTTCGTATTTATGAACCCCTAGTGTATGATATGGCAAGAATTCTATTTTTTCTACGTTTTTAAGTGGTTTAATAAAGTTTATAAGCTCACTTACATATTCTTTAGTATCATTGATGCCAGAAACGATAACAACTCTTATCCATAGTTTTTTATCCATTTCCTGGCATAATTTTAAAAACTCTAATGAAGTATCTATGTTAGCACCCGTCATACTTTTATAATTTTCTTTGTTTGTTCCTTTTATATCAAACATTACTAAGTCCGTATATTTAAGTATTTCTCTGCAATCAGGAATACTTCCTGCGGTATCTATGCACGTGTGAATGTTTTCTTTTTTACATAATTTTAAACATTCAAGTAAAAATTCTTTTTGCATTAAAGGTTCGCCACCAGAGAATGTAACCCCGCCATTACGTTTAAAGTATGGTTTATAATTTAATATTTTTTTAATAAGTTCTTCTGTGGTATACTCCGAAGCTTTATCATTTAATTTCCATGTTTCAGGATTATGACAAAACCTGCATCTTAAAGGACATCCTTGCATGAATATAACGAATCTAACACCAGGTCCATCTACTAGTCCCATTGTTTCTATACTATTTATTTTTCCAGTCATTTCTATCACCTTTATAATTATATATTAATTTAAGACAATATAAAACAAATTTTTCAAAAATATTCTATATAATAAATGACCCGAAAGGAAAAAAGTATATGGATTATTACAATAATATAAAAGATGAACTAATAAATAACGAAGTATATAAAAAGGTAAAGGACTATTCTAAAAACAGAAGCGATTTAAAGACTTATTATAACGTTGGTAAATTACTTAGTGAAGCTGGCAGGCAGTATGGTGAAGGAATAATTAAAAAATATGCAGAAAAATTAACTATTGAGTTAGGGAAAAAATATAATAATAGAACATTATTTAGAAAGAAACAATTTTATTTAACGTTTAAAGATGAGAAAGTGTCGCCACTGGCGACACAATTATCATGGTCTCATTTTTGTGAACTCCTTCCTTTAAAGGATAAAAACGAGATAAATTATTATATTCGTATATGTGAAGATCAAAATTTAAGCAAAAGAAAACTTCGCGAAAGAATAAAAAGTAAGGAATACGAAAGATTGGATGATAAAACAAAACTCAAATTAATAAAGAAAGAAGAAGTAAAAGAAAAAGATTTTATTAAAAATCCAATTTTAATAAAAAGTAAATATAATAAAGAAAACATATCTGAAAAAATGTTACAAGAATTAATATTAGAAGATATACCATCTTTTTTTAGATGAGTTAGGAGCCAGATACTCGTTTATAAAAAACGAATATCCGATAAAAATAGGAGATAGATATAATTATATAGATTTGCTTTTATTTAATATTAAAGATAACCATTATACGGTAGTAGAACTAAAAACGACTGAGTTAAAAAAGAAACATATAGGACAAATAGAAACCTATATGAATTACGTGGACACCCATATAAAAGAAATTAATCAAAATCCTACTATTGGTATCATTATTTGTAAGAAAGGTAACAAGTTTATTATGAAATATGTTACCAATAAGAATATTGTCGATAGGGAATATGAATTAATTTAAAAAGAACATAGAAATAAGAATCTATGTTCTTTTGTTTTAGCATCCTAATTTTTCATGGAAAGTTCTATCTATTACTTCTTGTTGATGAGCTCTAGATAGTTTATCAAATAGTACTGCATAACCAGATACTCTTATTGTAAGAGTAGGATACTTACCAGGGTTATTCATAGCATCAATTAACATTTCACGATTAAGTACGTTAACGTTTAAGTGATGAGCTCCCTTAGACATATAACCATCCATTACGTTTACTAAGTTTTCTATTTGTTCTTCTTTAGTATGACCTAATGCACTAGGTACGATAGAAAACGTATTTGATATACCATCTTCACAACAATTAGTATAAGGCATCTTAGCTACCGAGTTAAGTGATGCTAAGGCACCAGATGCATCTCTTCCATGCATTGGGTTAGCTCCAGGAGCAAATGCAACACCAGCTTTTCTTCCGTCTGGAGTAGAACCAGTTTTCTTACCATACATTACGTTAGAAGTAATTGTAAGTACTGATAATGTGTGTTTTGCACCTCTATATAATTTGTTTTCACATAAGTCAGCGTAGAATTCTTCAAGTAATTCTTTACCTAACATGTCAACTTTATCGTCATCATTACCATATTTAGGGAATTCACCTTCGATTTCAAAGTCAACGGCGATACCATTTTCGTCTCTAATTGGTTTAACTTTCGCGTATTTAATAGCTGATAATGAGTCAACCGCAACAGAGAATCCAGCGATACCAAATGCCATTAAACGATCAACGTCTGTGTCATGTAATGCCATTTGTCCTTTTTCGTATGCATATTTATCATGCATGTAGTGAATGATGTTCATTGCATCAACGTAAGTTTTAGCAATTTTTTTCATAGCGGAAGAGTAAGCCTTTCTTACCTTGTTATAGTCTAAATATTCATCTTCTATTTTTTCTAAACCAGATACTACTAATTCTTTTTTTACTTCGTCATAACCACCATTAATAGCATATAAAAGTGTTTTAGCCAAGTTACATCTAGCTCCAAAGAATTGCATTTGTTTACCAACAGTCATAGCAGATACGCAGCATGCAATAGCATAATCACACCCATGAATTGGTCTCATTAATTCATCTGATTCGTATTGGATTGCATCTGTATCAATAGATACTTGTGCACAGTATTTCTTAAAGTTTTCCGGTAAGTTTTCACTCCATAAAACAGTTAGGTTAGGTTCTGGGGATGATCCTAAGTTATATAGGGTATGTAAGTATCTAAATGAGTTTTTAGTAACTAGTGATTTACCATCTTCAGTCATACCACCAATACTTTCGGTAACCCAAGTTGGATCTCCTGCGAATAATTCGTTATATTCTGGAGTTCTTAAGTGTCTTGCCATTCTAAGTTTCATTATGAATTGGTCAATTATTTCTTGAGCTTCGCTTTCTGTTATATCTCCATTTTGTAAATCTCTTTCAAAGTAAATATCTAAGAAAGTAGAAGTTCTACCTAAACTCATTGCAGCACCGTTGTTTTCCTTAATTGCTG
>CAJTXC010000037.1 GCA_910580135.1 uncultured Bacilli bacterium
GTATCAATTAAAAAGTAATCATCTTTTAAAGCATCAGAACCATCACTCATTATTGGATCATCCCAAGTTAAATCCAAATGCAACCAGGAACCATCAACATAGACTAAGTTCCATACATGAGTATTTGATGATATTCTATAATTTTTAACATTTAACTTTTCTAAAAATAGAGCCATTGTATCAGTATAACCACTGCATATTCCTAGTCCTTCAAATAAGACACCATAAGCACCACTTGAGTTAATGTCAGAAGTTCCAGTTTTGTTATTAGAATCATACTTCGTATTATTTATTATATAATCATGAAATATTTTTATGTTTTCTCTAACATTCTTTTTTGGATCATATTTTTCTTTATATATTTCATCAATCTTTTTCTTTGTTTTTTTTATTTGTTCGTCTGTATATCTTCCTTCTTTTTTTAATGTGATTTTACCAGTAGAAGTAAATGTTGTATTAATCTTTTCAAAAGTATTAAAAGGATGTACATAATTAGATATATCAGTTAGATAATTTTTATTTTTAACAATTTTTCTTACGTCATCTGCGCAAGTTAGATAATCAGGATCGCATTTTACCGTGTATTCTTTCCAACCTGAATCTAAAAATGTATATATTATGTTTTTAGCATCTGTTTCATTCTTGATGTTAGTATTTGTGTTAATTTTTAAATATTCATAATTAACGCTTTTTTTATATGCATTATCAGTTAGCGTTTGCTTAATATCTGGTTGTAAGTATTTTTTATAAATATATTCTATTTTATTGGTTAATAGATAATAATTATCTTTAATGATAAAAAATAAAATTACTACTATAATAACGGTTACTGTTATTTTTATAAGTTTTTTAATGTTCATATAATCACCATAAACATTATATCAGCAAAGTATAAAAAAAAGAAGTAAAATTACTTCGTTTCATTTACTTTTTTACTTAAGTTTGATTTTAAACGAGCTGCCTTGTTTTTTGTAATAAGCCCTTTATTACATGCTTTATCAATTCTTTTGTTGGCAGTGTTAAGGTTTTCTACAGTAGCTTCTTTTCTAGTTTTCTTTACTGCGGTTTTCATAGCTCCTTTAACAGGAATATTTGACTCATGTTTAGTTGCAGTAACTTTAACTCTTTTCTTAGCACTCTTAATATTTGGCATTTTTTCACCTCCTAAGGCACATAACTTCTTATAGTTTATCAAAAAAAATATAAAAAATCAATAATAATTACTATTTTTGGTAAAAATATAATAGGGTGATAAATAATGCATAATATTGATTTAAAAAAATACGAAGTAAGAACGGATATGGCAATAGATTTAACCGAGAAGGATAAAAAGACTTTTAAGCCGGATGTAACTCAAAATGGCAATGTAAAAATAACTTGGTTAGATTTAGAAGAAAATAATAATATAGGTAAAAAACCAGGTACATATTTAACATTAGAGTTTAATGATATTACTGATGATGACGCTAAAAAGGAAGTCGCTAGTATATTTACTTTAGAGTTCAAGAAAATGCTAGAAAAAATGGGATATAAAAAAGATTATAAAACAATGATAATTGGTCTTGGTAATATAAAGTCAACTCCAGATGCACTAGGACCATTTGTAACGGATAAAATAATTGTTACTAATCATTTTTATGAAATGGGAATAGATGTTGACGATAAATTATCTTGCGTATCTTCTTTTTATCCTGGCGTAACGGGAACAACTGGAATAGAAACCGGGGATTATATAAAAGGTGTTGTAGATAAGGTTAAACCAGATATGGTAATAGTAGTAGATGCCTTAGCTTCAAGTTCTATATCAAGGGTAAATAAAAGTATTCAAGTATCAGATACTGGAATTTCTCCAGGAAGTGGTATCGGAAACAAAAGAAAAGAAATATCAAAGGAAACACTTGGTATTCCTGTTCTTGCAATAGGAGTTCCAACCGTTGTTGATGCTGTTGTTATAGTTTCTGATACAATTAATTATATGATTAAAAATTATGCTTATAATAAAAACTTCTCTAAGAAAAAGGTATCTAAGTTTGTAAATAGACCAATAAATTATTTAAAAGATGAAGTTCTAGCTAGTGATGAAGATAAGAAAACTCTTTTAGGCCTTGTTGGTACTTTAAATGATAATGAATTAAGAAATTTAACATATGAAGTTTTAACACCAATTGGTTATAATTTAATGGTTACTCCAAAGGAAGTTGACTTTGTAATAGAAAAATTAAGTGATGTAATAAGTTACGGAATAAACCATAGTTTACATGATATTTAAAAGTGCTATTTTAAGCACTTTTTTCTTTGCTTCGACAAATATAATAGTTCCTTTATGTTATCTTTTATTCGGTGATAATATGAAAGTATTTAAATCTAAAAGAGTTAAGAGTAAAAAAAGGAAAAGAAAAATAAGACTAATTATATTTACCTTTTTCTTTATATTTTCTTATGTATTTATGGTTAGGTACTTAAAAAATAACCAGTTAAAAGAGACCATTTTGCAAGAGGATGTTAATTATATTAAATTTGATATTAAAAAAGAAACGGTAAAAAGAATTGATAAAGTAATTAATAACCCAGTTAGTCTTTTGAATAAAAACGTTAAAAATGCTAGGGAAAATAAAAAAGTAAAAAACGGAACAAGTAAAGTAATGTCTTCTTTAAAAAGTTTAGAAAATAACGTATCAAAAGAAAAAGTTGAAGAAAATAAAAAAGAACCTTTCATATATATTTATAATACTCATCAAACTGAAAATTACTTAGATTATACTGTTTATGATGCTGCTTATCTTTTGAACCAAAAACTAAATGAAAGTAATTTTTATTCATATTTTGAAGAACAAAGTGTAAAAACGTTTTTGGATGCAAATAATTTAAAATATTACAGTTCATATAAAGCATCTAGAAAGTATTTGGATGAAGCTAGAAAAAATAATTTAGAACTTAAATATTTTTTTGATATACATAGAGATTCTGTATCTAAAAACGTAAGTACGGTTACTTATAAAGATAAAGCTTATGCAAAGATTTTATTTGTAATCGGTTCGGATAATCCTAGTAATGAAAAGAATAAAAATAATGCAAGCAGATTAAACGAAATAATAAAAAGTAAAGTTCCTAATATCTCAAGGGGAGTAGTTTCTCATGGAGGTAAAGGGTATAACGGTGTTTATAATCAAGACGTATCAGAAAACGTATTTTTAATAGAAGTTGGGGGTAAGGATAATAGCAAAGAAGAAGTAGAAAACACAATAAACATTATTTATGAATCAATAATGGAATATATAAGAGGTGTTATATGATTAGCTACAAAAAAATGTTTCATGGTTTTATATGGTTTTTATTCTTAAGTTTTTTAGTTCTTTATTTTGCACAAGCTGGTGGTTACTATGAAGATGTTAATAATAAAAAAGCATCTTTAACAGAAGAAAAAATTAAGCAGTTCGAAGAGGATGTTAAAAATGGTAAAAAAATAGAAGTTGAAAATTACGTTGTTAATATCAAAAAAAATTATGACAACAAAATTTCTAGTTTTGGACTTTATACCTCAAAAGCTTTAGCGGAGGGCTTTAAATGGGGAATGAATGGATTATTTAATGGAATTGATAAAATGGTTAATGAATAATTTTAAAAAAGTTTAAAAATACAAAAATGCCTTTTTTGTATTTTTTTAGTATCAATTTGGCTTTTTTGTATATAGCAAAAAAAGAAATTTGTTCAAAAACAAGGGAAAATCAATCGATTTTGGTAATTTGCGTTGGTTAAAAATATTTTGTATAGTCTTTTTTAGAAAGGACGGATTTATGTTTACAAGACTAGATACAAAAGAAACAGTAGTAGAAAAATTAAAAAGAGAAAACAAGGTAGTACCATTTTTATTTGATCCCATATTTAAAAGTGTGCTAAAAGATGATAACATGAGGGGAATACTTTCGTTTTTAATTAGTGAAATAACTGGACTAGATAAAACTTACGTAATGCAAAATATTGATTTTAAGGACAATGAATTAAAAAAATATCGGTATTTACAAAAGGGTAAAGTGGCTGATTTAATAGTTTATATAGAAAACAACATCATTAATATAGAGGCAAACCAAGTGTTAAATTTGGGTGTTATTGATAAAAATAATAGTTATCATTATAAGCTTGCGAGTGAAGTTATTAAAAATGAGTTGAACCCATTCGTAATACAAATAAACATTGATAAGAAAAATGGCTTTGATGAATTAGTGTCGAAGTTTCAGTTAAGGGATGAAACGGGTAAGTATACGATTGATAATAAGTTTATAAATTACCATATAAATATAGATAAAGTTCTAAAAAAAGTGTATAATAAGGATAATATTACTAGGTTAGAGAAAATACTGTTATTAATGGTTATTGATGATAAGAAAACGTTAAGGAAAATATCAAAAGGAGATAAGGAGTTGTGTTATATGGTAGATAAGATAGAGGAAATGGCTCTTAACGATGGCATCGTAGGATTATATGACAAAGAAAAGGCAATGGAACGTGTTAACGCGATAAATAAAATAGAAGCAATTAACGAAGGACTTGCTGAAGGTCATGCTAAAGGTCTTGCTGAAGGTCTTGCTGAAGGTAGGACTGAAGGACTTAGCAAGGCGAAAAGTAATATAGCAAAGAAAATGCTGGATGAAAATATTCCAATTGAGTTAATTTCTAAAATAACCGAGCTATCCAAAGAAGAAATAGAAAAACTAAAATGAGTTCGTGTTTGACAAAACTACGTTAATTATATATAATTTAGACATATTTAAATCAATGCACAAGAAGAGTATCTAAGATGGATATTAAAGAGAGTAACTGTTTTGGTGTGAAGTTATATAAAAGTTTTAGAGAATGGGCTTGTGGGAAGGATACCGAAATTTATTAAAGTAGGCTATCACGGAAGTTACCCGTTACCTTATAACATATGTATGATAGTACGTATTAGGTGGCATTAAACTTAAGAATATAACTCTTATCCTATATTAAGGATAGGAGTTTTTTTAATTAAAAGGATGTGATAAAATGTTATTAGATAAACGATGGTGTATTAAAGGTTAATAAAAAAATAAAATTAATTAAGAAGAAAGAAGGAATTAATATGAAAAGAATGTTAACAGGATTACAACCAACAGGTGTTATAACACTTGGAAATTATATTGGTGCAATAAAACAAATGGTTAAGTACCAAGATGAATATGAATCATTTTTATTTGTAGCAGACCTACATGCTATTACCGTACCTAAGGAAGGTTTAAACTTAAAGAAAAATACAAAAGATCTTATTGCACTTTATTTAGCATGCGGAATTGATCCAAAGAAAAATACTATATTTGTTCAATCACAGAATGAATACCACACAAATCTTTCTTGGGTTTTAGAATGTAACACTTATTTTGGTGAATTATCTAGAATGCATCAGTTTAAGGAAAAAAGTAAAGGTAAAGAAAACTTTACCGCTGGATTATTTACATATCCAGTACTTATGGCATCAGACATAATAATATATGATGCAGACTATGTTCCAGTAGGAGTAGATCAAAAACAACACGTAGAAATAGCAAGAGACGTGGCACAAAGATTTAATAATAAGTATGGTGATACTTTCGTTGTTCCTGAACCTGTAATTAGTACAACTGGAACAAAGATAATGGACCTTTTAGATCCAACTAAAAAAATGAGTAAATCATCAGAAAACCAAAATGGTGTTATTAGACTTCTTGATGAACCAGAAGTTATAAGAAAGAAAATCATGAGAGCTACTACTGATTCTGAAATGGAAGTTAGGTATGATGAAGAAAATAAACCAGGAATATCAAACTTAATTAACATATACGCATCTTTAACTGGCAAAGAAATAAAAGAAATAGAAGAAGAGTTTGCAGGTAGTAATTACGGAACCTTTAAAAAAGCAGTTGCGGATGTAGTGGTATCCGAAATAGAAAAGATTCAAGAACGTTACAATAAATACCTTAATGGTAACGAAATAGATGAAATTTTAAGAAATGGTGCAAATAAAACTAGATTATATGCTAAAGCGAAGTATGAAGCTGTAAAAAATAAGATTGGTTTTTATAACTAGTAAGTATTAAACTTGCTAGTTTTTTTCTTGTATTTTTTCACTTGTTATGATAGTATAGTCTGCAAACAAGGGGTGTTTTGATGAAAAAAGAAGTAAAAGAAATTAGATATGAAAATGACTTATGGCAGTTTATAAATATAAGAAACAAAAATAATTCACAATATAAAAAGTTGAAAAAAATATATAATGAATTCTTAAAATGCATAAAAGCCGACCATAACATCGTAAGATATCCTGACATTAATACTGCTTTCTTATTTAATCAATATTTTAAAAATAAAAAAAGTGATTTTGAGTTTATGTTTAAATCATTAGTAGAAGTGGATATCGGTTTTAATTTAGAAGAAATTAATGATTTAGCATTAGATATCGCTAATTCTCAAAACGTTAATAAGAGTTTATATAGAAAAATAAAAAGTTATAAAGACATAATAAAAATAACAGAAGAAATAATAAATTCGAAGAATTTGAGTGGCCTTATGGTATGGTTATATGTTTTAAATTTTGAACTTAGTGTATACTTAAGCAGATTAACATCAATAATGAAATTCGTTGAAGAGGCATACCAGCCATTCATAAGTTATTATAATTTGGTAATAAATAAAAAAGCTGTGCCAGATGATTTAGTAGACAAAATCATTAAACTTACCGCGCATAGTACTTTTGCAACGATAAATAATAATATAAAATTTGGTGAAAATAAAAAAGAAAATCTTTCAAGTTTTCTAGATTATAAAATAGGTTTTTTGGAGTATACAAGTAAGCATAATGAAAGTTTGAATCATATAAATGTAGCTAAATTTGAAATCAAAAAAACAAATAAACCACAAAAAGAAGAAACAATATCTATATCGACGTCTTATGATATAAATGAAATCATTATAAAGCAAGATAATGAAAAGGATAAATTAATAAAAAATTATGTGGATTCATATTTTGAAGTTTTATCTTCTTCATTACATGATAACGTTGAAAACTTTTTGCCTAATCCATCGATTGGAAACTATGATAAAATAATGGTAGGGTTATTAGAAAGGTATGAAGAATATTTAACAAAACTTGCACAAGATGGTAATTGTACAATGGCTGATAATCATATATATTATGTGCTTGATGCCATAGTAAGTAATATAAAGTCTTAGTTAAAGACTTTTTTTCTTTGGTATGTTATAATTAATGGCAGGTGAATGTATATGAAAAAAGAAAACATAAGAAACTTTAGTATTATTGCACATATAGATCATGGCAAGTCAACGCTTGCTGATAGAATAATGGAAAAAACTGGTGCGATAACAAAAAGAGAACTTAAAGAGCAACTTTTAGATTCAATGGATTTAGAAAGAGAACGTGGTATAACAATTAAACTAAATGCTATTGAACTTAAATATAAAAAAGATAATGAAGAGTACTTATTTCATTTAATAGACACTCCAGGTCATGTAGATTTTTCTTATGAAGTATCAAGATCTTTAGCAGCTTGTGAAGGTGCGATATTAGTTGTAGATGCAGCCCAAGGAATAGAAGCTCAAACACTAGCTAACCTTTATCTTGCTCTTGAAAATAATTTAACTATAATTCCTATTATTAATAAAATAGATTTACCTAATGCAGATGTAGAAAAGGTAAAAAAAGAAATAATAGATACTTTTGGTTTTGATGAAAGCGAAATAATATTAACGAGTGCTAAAACCGGAGTTGGTATTGAAGAATTATTAGATGCCATAGTAGATAGAATTCCAGCACCTACAGGAGTTAAAGATGAAAAATTACAAGCACTTATATTTGATAGTTTTTATGAATCGTATAGAGGAGCAATTATTTGGACTAGAATAGTAAGTGGTAGTGTATCTGTAGGAGATAAAATTAAGATGGTTTCATCAGGCGCCGAATACGAAGTTGTTGAACTTGGTAAACATGATCCTAAAGAAAGAAAAGTAAAAACGCTTTCTGCTGGTGAAGTTGGATATTTATGTGCTTCTATAAAAAGTGTTAGTGACATAAAAGTAGGAGATACTATTACAACCGTTAATAATCCTGGAGAATTACTTCCTGGTTATAAGCCTATGAAACCGATGGTTTTTTGCGGTCTTTATCCAATAGAATCCAATAGGTATACAGACCTACGTGATGCTTTAGAAAAGTTAAAGTTAAACGATGCAGCACTTTCTTTTGAACCTGAAACATCAACTGCGTTAGGTTTTGGTTTTAGATGTGGATTTTTAGGAATGCTTCACATGGATGTAACAGAAGAGCGAATTGAAAGAGAATTTGGAATAGATATTATTGCAACCAGTCCATCGGTTGTTTATGAAGTGACCAAAACAAATGAAGAAGAAATATTAGTTGATAATCCAAATGAAATGCCAGAAAGACAAAAAATAAAAGAAATAAGGGAACCTTACATAAAGACAAATATATTTGTGCCAAGTGAATTTATTGGCTCTGTTATGGAGTTATGTCAAGATAAGAGGGGAACATATATAGATATGGATTACATTAATAGTACCCGTGTTAATATTCATTATGAAATACCATTGTCAGAAGTAGTTTATGATTTCTTTGATAAGTTAAAAAGTTTTACTAAAGGTTATGCCTCGTTTGATTACGAAATAATAGGATATAAACCTAGTAACTTAGTTAAGATGGATATTTTAATTAATGGAGAAGGAGTTGATGCATTATCTACTATCACTCATAAAGATTTTGCATATGCTCGTGGTAAAGCAGTGGTAGAAAACTTAAAGAAACTAATTCCTAGACAATTATTTGAAGTGCCTATTCAAGCAGTAATTGGAACTAAGGCAATTGCTAGAAGTGATATTAAAGCAATGAAGAAAAACGTTTTAGCTAAATGTTATGGTGGAGACGTTTCACGTAAAAGAAAACTTTTAGAAAAACAAAAAGAAGGTAAAAAAAGAATGAAACGAGTAGGTAACGTAGAAATACCACAAGAAGCATTCTTATCCGTTTTAAAAGTAGATAATGAATAAGAGGAGTTAATATAAGTTGATAAAAAGTTGTTATATTCACATTCCTTTTTGTAAAAAAATATGCTCTTACTGTGATTTTTGCAAAAACTTCTATGATGAAAGAATTGTATCGGATTACTTAAATGCTTTAGCACGTGAAATTGATAATAATTATAAAGGTGAAGAACTTAATACTTTATATATAGGAGGTGGAACTCCTAGTTCACTTTCACTTAATAATTTGAAGAAATTATTTGAAATATTAGAAAAAATTAAGTTGTCTAAAACTTATGAATTTACTTTTGAATGTAATTATGATGATATAACTGAGGAATTATTAATATTATTAAAACAAAATAAGGTAAATAGAATAAGTATAGGTGTGCAGACTTTTAATGAAAAATATGAAAAGATATTAAATAGAAAAATAAATAAAAAAGAAATGCTTTATAGTATTAATTTATCTAAAAAGTATTTTGATAATATTAATATTGATTTAATGTATGCTCTTCCAGATGAAAGTACCAAAACTTTAGAAGAAGATTTAAAAACCTTTATAGATTTAGATGTAGAACATATTAGTACTTATGCTTTGATCGTAGAAGAACATACTAAACTAGGATTAAGTAATCTAAAAGAAGTGGATGAAGATACTCAAAATAATATGTATTATAAAATAGTTAATAAATTAAAAGATAATGGTTATATACATTATGAACTAAGTAATTTTTCTAGACCGGGTTATGAGTCTAAACATAATTTAACATATTGGAAAAATGAAGAATATTATGGCTTTGGAGCGGGAACTTCCGGTTTTGTAAATAATGTTAGATATGATAATACCAAAAGTATTATCAATTATATAAATGATAAAACACATGTATACGAAGAAGAAATTAGTATAGATCAAAAGATTAAAGACGAAGTAATGTTAAACCTTAGAATGATAAAAGGAATAGATAAAGAAGATTTTAAAAATAAATATAATATTTATTTTGATAAAGTATTTAATTATAAAAGTTTGATTTCAAATGGTTATTTGATAGAAGATAATAAAAGTATTTATATTCCAGAAGATAAACTTTTTGTATCAAATGAAATAATTATAATGTTGCTTGATTGTTATACCTTGAATAAATAACTTATTTAAGGTATAATTTTTATATAGTACGGAGGTAGAGCATGGATACTAAAGAAGAAATGATTGAAGAAATTGATGTTATGGAAGATTTATCTACTGATATAAAAGAAGATAAGGAAACTAAACTAGAAGAAGTTAAACCCGATATTCCAGTAGTAGAACCAGTTATAGAAGAAGTGGTTTCACCTTCTGAAAATAAAGTAGAAGAAATGTCTGTAAATAAACCAGATGAAGAAAATATATCTGTTGAACCTGAAATAATAGATTCTAATGATGAAAACCAAGACGTAGTAACTGAGGAGATGCCTAAGAAAAATAAAACTCCATTAATAGTTTTATTATCTGTTTTATTAGTTTTAGATATAGCGGCATTAGTCATATATATGATAGGTATTGAAAAAGTAATTTCGTTTATTAAATAAGCATTCATTTGCTTATTTTTTTCTTTTAATAAATTTTAATTATTTTTTAGCACTCATGTATTGACATTGCTAAAATGGCATATTATAATATTGTTAGACTTCTAGAAAGAAGGTGATTTTAGTTTGCTTAGTGAAAGACAGCGTAAACTTTTAAAACTAATCGTGGAAGAATATATCAAATCAGCTGCTCCAGTTGGATCATCTGGTTTATGTGAAGAACTTAATTGTTCATCTGCGACAATAAGAAATGAAATGGCTTATTTAGAAGATGTAGGTTTTTTAGAAAAAACACATACGTCGAGTGGTAGAGTGCCTAGTGAAGAAGGTTATAGATACTACGTTGATAATTTAATGAAGCCAAAGGAAATGACTGGCGAAGACGTGCTTAAACTTCAAAGAATATTTGATAATAAGCAACTAGTTTTATCAGATGTTATAACTAAAAGTATGGAAATAATATCAGAAATAACTAATTGTACTTCGGTTGTTCTAGGGACTTCTAGTAGTGATAATAAGTTAAAACAAGTACAAGTTGTTCCGCTTGATAATAATAAAGTTGTTGCAATTGTAATAACTGATAAAGGTCACGTTGAACATAAAGAACTTAACGTTGGTGATAACGTTTTACCTTCAGAAGTTAAAAAAGTAGTTGAGTTAATTAATAAACTTCTTGTTGGAACGCCACTTGATGAGGTTAGTAGTAAACTAGAGTTTGAAATTAAACCAATAATTGGTAACTACGTTAAATCACATGAAGCTTTATATAGGGCATTTTATAATGCATTTAATGAGTTTTCTTATAAAAACCATATGCATATGTCTGGTAGAACAAAACTTCTTGATTATCAGGAGTTTGATAACATATCGAAAGTAAAAGATATTTTAAATAAGTTTGATAATACGGATATGGTTAAGAAAATAGAAGCTGATGATAATAATATAAACGTTTATATTGGTCATGAAAATAACTTTGATGATGATGTATCAGTTATTAAAACAAGATATGATGCATCAGGTGAAGAAGGAACAATTGCCATAGTAGGACCAAAAAGAATGGACTATGAAAGAGTGGTTGCATTACTTGAATTTATTAAACGTAACATAGAAAGGTAGCGTATGACAGAAGAAATTAAGAATAAAATTGAAAAAAAAGAACATAAAGATAAAAAGAAAGAAAAAAACGAAGAAGTTGTTAAATTAACAAAAAAAGAAATAGAAGTGATAAACAAAAAAGCAAGTGATGCAGAAGATGAAGCTTTAAGAGCAAAAGCAGAACTTATTAATTATCGTAAAAGGAAAGACGAAGAAGTGCAAAAGTTACTTAAGTTTGCTAATGAAGGCTTAATAGTAGAACTTCTTCCAACCCTTGATAATTTTGAAAGAGCTATAAAAATGGAAAGTGCTGATTCCCCATTATTAGACGGAATGAAAATGGTTTATGGGGCTTTAGTTAACACATTAGAAAAATATGGTGTTAAGGAAATAAAAGCAGAAGGTGAAAAATTTGATGCTAACCTTCATGAAGCTGTTATAACAGAATCAAAAGAAGGCATAGAAGAAGATGTTATATTAGAAGTATTCCAAAAAGGATATACTTTGAAAGATAAAGTTATAAGACCAGCAATGGTTAA
>CAJTXC010000038.1 GCA_910580135.1 uncultured Bacilli bacterium
AGATTGATGCTTTGTATGTCGAGTTTTTAGAGTCGTTAAAGAATATGGATGCAGAATGTTTCTTTCGATTAGAAGTTCATCGGTTATTATAGGAAAATCATCACTTACTATTATCTTTGCCGTTTTTAAAGTCCTTTTAAGTGGTGAGGAAAAACATAAATCAAACTTTATATCTTTTAATTTACTTTTGAGTTTCATTGCTTGCTTTATTCCCTCTTCATTTAAGGGAATATCAGTCATGCCTTGCACTAAGCCTTTTTCATTATAATCAGTTTTAGCATGTCTTACCATTATTAGCCTCATATTATCACCCGTTTATTATGTTTTTAATACTAAATTTATTATAACGCAAAGAGCTTATTTTTACTAGAAAAAAAGATAGCATTAATACTATCTTAGTTCTTAAACTGTGAATTATAAAGTTCTGCATAAAAACCATTTTGCTTCATTAACTCTTTATGGTTTCCTTGCTCTATTATGTTACCCTCTTTCATTACTAATATTAAATCGGCGTTTTTTATTGTGGATAACCTGTGTGCAATGATAAACGAAGTTCTTCCCTTGGTTAGTTTATCCATTGCTTTTTGAACAAGTTCTTCGGTTCTTGTGTCAACAGAAGACGTTGCTTCATCCAAAATAAGGAACGGAGCATCTTTTACCATACCACGAGCAATGGTAAGTAATTGCTTTTGACCAGCGGATACCGAATCACTATCTTTTACCCTGTAATCTAATACTCCTGGAAGAGATTTTACGAAGTGGTCTACCCCTACCGTTTCTAAAGCTTCCATGACTTTTTTATCACTTACATGTTTTTTATTATAACGAACATTATCACGAATAGTACCATCAAATAACCAAGTATCTTGAAGTACCATGATAAATAAATCATGAATGTTTTCTCTAGAGAGTTCTTTAGTAGATACACCATCAATTAATATCTCGCCATCATTTATGTTATAAAACTTCATAAGTAAGTTAACCATCGTTGTTTTACCCGCTCCGGTAGGCCCTACTATCGCTATTTTCTGTCCTGGTTTAACCTTACAATTAAAGTCTTTAATGATTACCTTATCATCTTCATAACCAAACTTAACGTGGTTAAACTCTATGTTACCCTTAACCTTTTTAGGGTCTAATTTCTTAGTTAAATGACTTTCGTCTTCCATTTCTGGTTCTTCAACAAACTCAAAGACACGCTCTGCTGCCGCAGCCGTAGACTGAATACTTGTCATTCCTTGTGCAATTTGTGCAAGTGGAGACGTAAATAATCTTACGTATAACATAAATGCTACTATTACACCAAAAGTAATGTGTCCATTTATTACAAGTAATGCTCCTACAACGCATACACAAACGTATCCAAAGTTACCAATAAAGTTCATCATTGATGGCATAAGCCCAGATAGAAACTGGCTCATACGGTTACAAACAAATACGTTATCATTTAACTTATCAAATGTTTTAGATGCATCATAATTACCGTTATACGCCTTAACGACGTTATGGTTAGTGTATATCTCTTCAATGTGTCCGTTTAACTTACCAAGTTCTACTTGTCTTGCTAAGAAATACTTTTGTGATTTACCTAAAACTACTCCCATAAACATAAATCCAAATAAAGAAGATACAATTGCTGTTATCGCCATAACCCAGTTGGTTACGAACATCATGATGATACATCCTACAAATAACGCTACCGCACCAACGAGTGATCCCAAGCTTTGCGATAAGTTAACCCCTATCGTATCTACGTCGTTGGTAACACGTGATAATATATCACCTGTTGAATGGGTGTCAAAGTACTTTAATGCTAGTTTATTTATCTTAACTGATATTTTAGTACGTAAATTCTTAGCAAACTTATTAGACATTATCGCCATCAAAAAGCTTTCTAAGAAGTTAAATAATGCACTAAGTAAATATATCGTAACTAAAAATATTACTATGTTTTTAATAGAATTACCATCTAGTTTTGGTTTAATTAGGTTTCCTATGCTACTTGGTAATTCATCTACTGCTTTATATATTGTTTTAGCAGAAGAATTTTTATCTATATTACCCATCTTAGTTAAGAATTTTACTTTTTCATCCGTCTTAACTAAAACACCTTCTATCTTACTTTCTGGAAGTAAAATCTCCTGAATAGATTCTGGCATGTTAGCAAGTGCCTTCATCATTTCGTTTTGGTCTTCCATATTTAATGTGGAAATAGTTTCTATAAACTCTATCTTATCATCCGCTGATACGTTTACGTTATTTACCATACTACTTGGTAAAATAACGTTTGTAATACTTACTGGAAGTTTTGTTACCTCTTCTGCCATGTTATCTTTATTAGCAGTTTTTAAAAAGTTATTAAACGCCATCTTATCTTCTACTGATATATCGCTAGAGGTATTTATCATCATGATGGTGTTATTATCCAGCTTAACATTCATAACTTCTAAACTTACCTTTTTAAAGTTTTCTTCAGATAACGTTTCTTTTATATCGTCTGTTACGCTGGTTAGCTTTTCTTTATTTAATACTAAACCTTTTGATAATTCATCGGTTAAATCACTTAGTTTGTTAGGTCCTATTATTGAAAGTACGCTTGATGCTGCTGCAAGTACTAAAGCGATTATTATAACTGGCATAAATGGTTTTAAATATTTACCCATCTTCTTAATGGTTAATGATAGGTTCTTTGGTTTTTCACCTGGGTTTCCACCTGGTCCATGACCTCTTCTTGGAGCACTTGTTTTTCTACTATTATTATTCATTTTCAAGTTCCTCCTTTGATAGTTGTGATAAGGCTATTTCTTTATAAACCTTACATTTCTTTAATAAATCTTTATGTTTACCAATTCCAACGGTTTTACCTTTATCTAATACAACGATTGTATCAGCGTTTATTATGGTACCTATTCTTTGGGCAACGATTATGCTTGTTGCATCTTTTATGTTTTCTTTTAATTCTTTTCTTAAAACATAATCGGTTTTATAGTCAAGGGCACTAAATGAATCATCAAAGACAAATATTTCCGGATTCTTAGCGATAGCACGTGCGATTGCAACCCTTTGTTTTTGTCCACCTGATATGTTAGTTCCGCCCGCTGCTATATTTGCTTCATACTTTTGTGGCATGTTTTCTATAAATTCGGTTGCTTGTGCTACTTTAGCAGCCTTTTTAATTTGCTTTTCTGGCACCTCGTTTTTTCCATAGCCAATGTTATAGTTAACCGTTCCATCAAACATTACGGCACGCTGCGGAACGTATCCTAATTTTTCGTGCAAACTTTCCAAGTTATAGTCTTTTACGTTTATACCATCTATTAATATTTCTCCATCAGTTACGTCGTAAAATCTCATTATTAAGTTAACGATGGTAGACTTACCTGAACCAGTCGAACCTATTATGGCTAAAGTATCTCCTTTTTTTGCTTTAAAAGAAAGATTTTCAAGTACGTATTCATCTGCGTCTGGATATTTAAATGATACGTTTTTAAACTCTATTTCTCCATAAACTTTAGTATCATCTTTAAAGTTACCATCTTTTATCTTTTCATCAGTATCCAAAACCTCTCTAATACGGCTTGCTGAAACACTTGCTCTTGGGTACATTATAAATATCATAGCAAGCATTAAAAATGACATTAAAACTTGCATAGCATAACTAGAGAACACCACCATGTTACTAAATATGTCTAGTCTATCAAACATACCAGCATTACTTAAAAGGCTAGACCCTATGGTATATATTGAAAGAGTTAAGAAGTTCATTATTAAGTACATACAAGGAGACATAATACTCATAACCTTTTGGTTAAAAGTTTGTGTTTTAGTTAGTACGTCGTTTCCTTCTTCAAACTTATCTTCTTGGTACTTTTCTGCGTTAAACGCCCTTATTACCCTGATACCATTTAGGTTTTCTCTTGTTAACCCATTTATGTTATCAATTAGTTTTTGAACAATCTTAAATCTTGGTAAAACAATTACCATAAGACTTATTATTACAACTAATAAGACTATTACTGCGATGAATGTTGCTAAGCTCCACTCCCATCCCTTACCTAGGATTTTTAAAATAGCCCATACGGCTGTAATAGGAGATTTAATAAGCATTTGAAGTCCCATTGCAATAAACATCTGGATGTTTGTTATATCGTTTGTTGTTCTGGTAATTAAACTACTGGTTCTAAACTTTTTCATCTCTTCCATACTGAAAGATTGTACTTTTTCAAATAAAGACTTTCTGGTTCTTTTAGAGAACGTTGCGGAAACATAGGAAATTAAATAACCTACTATGAATGCTGAAAAAAGCGATCCTCCAGCACATAAAAGCATGTAACCACCTTGGGTTAATACCTCACTTATTTTGGTACCTTCAGTTTGTACAAGCCTCGTTATTTCGGTCATGTAATCTGGTAATTTTAAATCAAGCCAAACTTGAAATAAAATTAGAAGTACGCTTACGAATATTAAGACAAAGTCTTTTTTCTTAAACTCTTTTATTAACTTTAACATCTAATCATTCCTTTCTTGTTTTAAATTTTCTTTTAACTTGTCTATTGTTTTAAAAAAGGCATCTTTTTCTTCTTTGGTAATACCTTTTAATAAAACGCTTTCAAAGTCAGCTATCTTTTTTTCTATCTCTTTATGTTTATTCAAACTATTAACGGTTAATGCAACTTCTTTTTTTCTAGCATCCTTTGCGGATTCTTTCCTTATTATAAGGTTATTTTTCACCATCGTATCTAATATGCCCGATATGGTAGAACGCCTTACGCCCACCTCTTTTTCTACGTCGCTTTGATATATGGTTTTATCTTTATTAGTAAATAAAAACCTTAGTATTCTAGCTTGCGTATGCGTTAAATTCATTTTTTCTACGCTTTTACATATTTTTCTATCAATCATGTTATCAAGCATTTTAATTTCAAATGGAATTTTTCTTTCTTTCATAATATCACTCTTTTATTGTAAGGTAGCTAACAAAAATCATTCTAACAAATGATATGTATATAGTCAATGAAATTTTTATTAAGAATTATTAAAAAAACTAGAAATTAATTCTAGTTAAACTCCCATGGTTAAGGTTTCAGGAAGCGTTGATGCACCATCTATTACGAATTCTTGACCAGTTATGTAACTTGCTTCTTCACATGAGAGAAAGGCTGCAAGCTCTCCTAATTCTTCTATCTTGCCTAACCTGTTCATTGGTATAGCACCTGCTATTCCATCTATTACACTTTGAGGATTATCAGGATTACTTACTTTAGCCATTTTTTCTACCATTGGCGTTAATATGTAGCCTGGTAAAATAGAGTTAACCCTTATGTTATCACTTACTAGTTCTATTGCAAGACCTTTTGTAAATCCCATGATAGCAGCCTTAGTTGTTGCGTAAGCTACTTCTCCTACGTCTGCTACCTTCGTTCCGGTAACTGAAGATAAGTTAACAATTGAGCCCTTACCTGATTTTTTTATTAACGGTAGAAGTGCCTTTGTTACATTCCACGTTCCGTTTATGTTTATGTTAAAGTGTTTATCCCTTAATTCAAAGGACATATCTTCAAACTTTTCCAACATACATATACCTGCGTTATTAACTAGTATGTCTATTTTATCAAACTTAGTTCCAATATCCCTTACGGCTCCTTCTACTTGCCTATTATCACTAATATCTACTTTGTATCCTAATGCATCATATCCTTCTTTTTTTAGCTCGGTAATGGTATTTACTAATTCATCTGAATAATCAAGAATTATAACCTTTGCACCATATTTTAAAAATACCTTTACAATACCAAGTCCATTTCCCATTGCACCACCTGTTACAACAGCTACTTTTCCATCTAATTTCATCTTGTTTCATCCCCTATTCTTATTTTATCTTCTATTAATAATTTACCATTATTATCCATTTTTTTCAAGGTTTCTAGTTTACTAATACTTTTATTTTTAATTAATATACTAACTTGCCTTCTAGCAATCTTATTAAGATAAATTAATCTTTTTCTTTGAGATATTCTTTTTAAAATCATTTATGAGTTAATACTTTCTAAATTACTTAAAATAACTAAATGTAATATATCCGTATAATCCCTAATGTTACCCTCTAAATTAGGATTATCTTTTTTCCATTTTCTTTAAGTCATTCCAAATAAAGTTACATTAATAACATCAGCTTCGTTTGCGTAAATTAACTTTTTTTGTTTTTCAGTTAGTTTAGAACCATATATTTTTTTATTGCATCAGTTTGAAGCATATAATTTGCTTTTGATATTAATCTACTAACTTCCCATTCTTTTTTATCTTGATATGCTTCTTTTTTCTTCAATCTTTCAAATTCAGTAATTAGATATAACTTAAATTCTGGTGATAACCAGCTTGCAAACTCAAATGCTATATTTGGATGAGTAAATGTTCCATTACTATATTTACCACTATTTGGAATAATTCCAATGACATTAAAATTCTTTTTCCATTTACTTGGTGTCATAGTAAAACGATTATATCTAACCTCTTCTATTTTAATTCTGTGTGATTCCACGGAATTAAAATTTTCATTATTTAGTTCTTCCCATAGCGAATAAAAAGCAAATGAATTTTTATTGGACATCCAATTTTTAATTACTCCAGATGGATCATCTAGATTTATATACTTCGCCAAATCCGTTAGTGATATATAATTGGTACCATTAATACTCATCACCCTTATTTCGTTATCTTTTACATTTATAACCTTATTTTCTATCACGTGCATTATCCTCCTAAATAATTTTTAGCTTTTATAATACACATGCTATATATAATATTTTGTCGTTTAATATCAAATTCAAGTTTTTTATATAAGAGTAATTAATTTACACATAGCACACAACATGATATACTTATTATATAAATACACTAAAAGGAGTTCGTATGAAAAATGAAATAAAAAATAATGATGATGAATTCATAATTTATCATTCAAATAAAAAAACACCTAAAAAGCAAAGTGAAAAAGAAATATATAATAAAGTTTTAAAAAGACAAAATAGAAATGCAAAAATATTTAGTTTAGGCATATTCTTAATTTCATTTGCAATAACATGGCTTATAACAACATTAGACTTTTTTGAGGAAAAAGAAATGGATTATTTTTGGCTACTAAGTTCCGTTATAATATTATTAATAGGAACAGGATTACTTGTGTTCTGTCATGTTACAAAACCAAAAGATGGAAAAATAATATACAAATACAAGGATAGAAAATCATTTATAATAGCTTTAGTATTAGGATTTTTAGGAATATTAATTACCATGGCTGGAACTGATAACAACCTTACCTTTTTTATAGGAATGATGTTAATAGATGTAGCAATTGCCTTGAATGTTCTACATGATAAAACTAAAGGGAAAATGAAAAAAAGTTTTATAAAAGAATTTTTAATTTCAGTTTCAATTTTTATAATAGCTTTTCTAATAGGATTTTTAATAGATAAAAAAATTGGAAATGATGATTTTTTATACGAGTATTCTAAAATAGCCAACGTTGTTTATGATGAGATAGATAGACCTGCATTAATTACAAAGGGCAATGATTCTTGGTACATTTTTACCAATAAATATAATTCAAGTCACTATGAATTATCAGTTAGTAAAGAGCCAGAAAAGTTAGATATAGTATATGAAATTGATAACGCTAAAATAATTAACATAATGGCCAATGATAAGTATGCAGTATGGAGTGAATATTCGTCTGGTAAATTAATCTACCTTTACTATGATAAGGAGGAAAACCAACCATACAAGTTAGAGAGTCTACCTTATAACGAAAAAGAACCCCAAGTAGCTAACATAGGATTATATAAAGATAAAATATATTATGAAGTAATAGATTATAAAAATGAAAACGTCTCTTTAAACGTATATGATATTTCAAGTAACGAAATTGGTACGTTATACGAACTTAGTATTGATGAAATTGATTTAAGGTACAACGCTTTAAACGTAGAAGAAAATAACTTATTAGTTTCAATTTGCTATAATGGAGTACTTCAAATAATTCACTTCGATTTAGATAAATATATGAATAAAGATTATAAGCCTAGTGTTATAAGTGCTAACTTATATAATGCTATACCGTATGCTGTTTCATATAACAATAACAAATACGCACTATATTATAGAAATATCAGTGGCGAAAATATTTCTATCATCAATAAAAATGGAAAAATTATTGATACGATAAATACGTTTAAAGACAATAACTACGCATATCTTGATAAAATAAAATTAAAAGATGAAAAATTATATTACGTTAATTATTATAATAATGGCAAAAACTTAAAAGCCAGTGACTTTACTTTAACGATTTATGATTTAAAAAACAAACATAAAAGCGAGATTAAAAACGTATTTGATTTTTACATAGATAATAAAAAGATATATGGATTAGGATACTATAATAATGATTTAAAAAATGTAAGATTATATGAAATTTATAATTAAAAAGCCTTTTGCAAACAATGCAAAAAGCTTTTATTCTACAATTAATTCTTATCCAGTTGTTTTACAATTTCATTAATTTTATTAATGGAATTTAAATATTCTTTTTCAATTGGATTAAGTTCTTTTATCTGATATTTCTTATATTCTAACTTTGCTTTTTCGATTGCTTCTTTATGACTAACTTTACCTGCATCTTTTAATACATTAGCATCTAAAGAATTTAAAATTTTATCCAATTGATTAACATAATCTTTCATTCTCATTGGTTTATGTTTCATAGCTTGAAATTCGGCAAAATCAAAATACCCAGAAACTAAATTGTTTAACATCATTAATTCTTCTTCGGTTAAATAATTTTTTGCAATATCTATATCATTAATGCTTGGTAATTCTCCTTTAAAATTGGTAAGTCCCATAAATGGTTTGTCCGAATCTGCACGATTATATATCACTTCAGCAGCAGTATTTCCATGAGTAGCATAATGAAATTTATTTTGAACAATTTTAAAAAACTTAATGGTTTCTTCTGCTTTTGGATTATAATCAATAGCAGTTGCATACAAATCTAGAACTTGTCTATATAATACTTTTTCACTAGATCTTATATCCTTAATGCGGTTTAAAAGTTCGTAAAAATATTTCCCTCCTCCTAGATTTTTAAGGCGTTCATCATCCATAGTGTAACCTTTAATCATATATTCTTTAATTCTTGCTGTTGCCCATTTTCTAAATCTAACTCCTTCTAAAGATTTAACTCGATATCCTACGCTTATTATTACATCTAAATTATAATAATCAACCAGGTGTGTTTGTTTTTTTCCTTCTATTGCCCCATGTTTAGTGGTTGTTGCAAATTTTGCAACAACCTGATCTTTTTTCAGTTCTTCCTCAGAAAATATATTTTTAATGTGTCTAGAAATTACCGATTTATCTCTTCCGAATAATTTTGCCATTTGTTCCAAAGACAACCAAACCGTTTCATCTTCTAAATTAACATCTAATCTAACATTTCCATCATTTGATTCGTATATAATTAATTCCGAATTATTCTTTTCAATAACCCAATCTTTCATATCAAAACCCTCCTTTTTTAATTTTCTATATTAATACCTATCATATAAATAAATTGTCAAATTTTACCTACTTACTTTCTTAAGATAAATTCCCAAGTATATTTTTTGTTACCTAAACGAACCGTTTCATCTTCATTTAAAACTACTACATTCCATTTTTTAGTTAAAATATCAAATTGTTTTTTATTAAATAATCTACGATGTCTCTTAGTAACTTTATCATAATAAAAGTTTTCTTCTAAGTTTTCACAATTATCATTAACATAGTTATTTTTATCAGAATTCATTCTTCCTATAAATAACCCTCCCGGTTTTAATACCCTATATATATCATCAAATATTTCTATTGTTTTATCCATCATAAAATAATGTAATGAAAGATTAGCATTTATTAAATCCATTTCGTTATCTTTAAATGGCAACCCTTTTGATACGTCAAATTTCATTGTATTTGCATCTGGGTATAATTCTTTTAATTTTTGCAAAGCAAGCGATGAGATATCACAAGAAACTACATTAAAATTATGTTTTCTTAGCCAATTTGCATCTTGACCTAGTCCACATCCTAAATCTATTGCATCTTTGCCTTTTAAATTTAAAATAACATCTTCATATTTATTCATCCAATTATCTTTAAAAAAATCAGGTTTATACTGTTTTAAATCTTTATAATAAGTTTCGTTCCAAAATTTTTCATCATTCATATTTTATTCTCATTTTTGTACCAACAAAGTCACGCACTCAACATGTGCAGTATTAGGAAACATATCAACTGGCACTACTTTTTTTACATTATATAAATCATTTAAATAAGATAAATCCCTTGCCATGGTAACCGGGTTACATGATATGTAAACTATTTTTTTAGGTAGTAATTTCTTCATAACAGCGATAGCCTTTCTATCTACTCCCTTTCTTGGTGGATCAACAAATATAACGTCTATCTTTTCTTTTATCTTAGTTATTTCCTTAGCAGCATCACCACATATAAACCTAACATTACTTATATTATTAATTTTTAAATTTTCCTTAGCGTCAATTATAGCATCTTCTACTATTTCTATTCCTATTACTTTTTTAACATGGCTTGCAACAATACTAGTAATAGTACCTGTTCCACAGTATAAATCAAGCACCACGTCTTTTTTATCTAAACCAGCTAACTTAATTGCCGTATCATACAGTTTTTCCGCTCCGTTACTATTTACTTGAAAAAATGATTTAGCAGACACGTTAAACATAAGTCCGTTAGATATTTCTTTTATGTAACCATTTCCGTATACCGTTTTTCCGTTATAAATAACCGTTTTCAAATTAGTAATGTTAGTAGTTAAATAATCAATTATTTCTATATCTTTATCATTAAGGGAATATATATCTAATAATAACTCGTTCATGGCGTTACCATATTTTATAGTAATCGTTTTAATTTCATTATTATTTTCTTTTAAATAATTTCTAATAACGGTTAAAGCTTCATTTATTTCGTTTTGGGCTAAGAGACAATAATCAATGTCTATTAGTTGGTACGTTCCTTCTCCATAAAAACCAATTCTGTTATCTTCCACCTTAAAACTTACCTTATTTCGGTAGTTATCTTCTTTAAAAGATGGAATCACATCATCTACCATAACGTCTAATTTACCAATCTTTTTTAATGCGGTTTCTACCTTTTGTTTTTTAAACAACAAATTTTCCTTACCATCTTGGTGTCTTAAATCACATCCACCACATTCATCATAAAAAGGACATCTAGATTTGGTTCTTTTATCACTAGACTCCAATATCTCTATTACTTTTCCCCTCGCAAAATTTTTCTTTATTTCGGTAATTCTAATTCTTACCTTTTCTCCCACTAAAGTTTTTGGTACAAATACAATCATTCCATGTATCTTACAAACTCCTTGTGCTTCATTTTCTAAACCAATTATTTCAGTTTCGTATATATCATCTATCTTAATGTTTCCAAGCATTTTATCACCCATAATAATTATACAGTATTATGCACTTTTAGCCAAAAGAAAAATAAGTCTTATGTAAACTTATTCTTTTATAGGTACCCTTTTTACCAGCTCTGAAACATAAAAAAGTTCATCATCTTTTCTGTCATTATCATCAGAATCAAAATAAGCATACTCCCTAAGCATATTAAATCTTTCATCATAAGCTTTTTTTGATAACCTACTATATGACATTTTATTTTCCTGGCTATCTTTATATTCAATTTGTTCAATTTTATAAGGAAAGTCAATTAAAATATTCGCCATAAGATGCTTACCATCAAGTATATCAGTAGGAGATACACTCTTAATTTTATAATACATATTTTCCTCATCTTCATCTTCAAGCTCTATTCTAACTGCAACTAAATTTTTTTTATTTTTCATTAAAATATACTTTCCAAACCTTAAGTCAACAAACGAATGAACATTTTCTATATTAAAATTTAATTGTGATAAAATATAAGGAGCATTAACAACAGAACGTTCAAAAGCCTTATTTTTAACTTTTATATTTGGATTAAACAAGATTTGTTTTGTTATTCTATTTAATTTTTGTTCCGTATTATTTGTTTTACTATTTTTTCTAATAGCAGCATTTAAATTAGTTAAATTTAAAAATGATTCTTCGCTAAATTTTAATACATATGTTTTTTCATCAGAAG
>CAJTXC010000039.1 GCA_910580135.1 uncultured Bacilli bacterium
TTCCAGAAAGATTAAGTGCTCCTGTCAAATCAACTGTTACTCCTTTAATACTTTCTATATCTGTCTTTATATTATCTAAGTTAGAATCACTTAAATCTATACCATTTAAATTAGTTTTATATACTTCTGCATTAGATAAATTACTAATTTCTATTTTAACATCATTTAAATTATTTTCAAATAGTCTTGATGATTCCAAGTTACAAGAATCAAATAAAGAACTTTTTATTTTCTTACAAGAAAAGTTAGAATATCTCATGTTACATTCTTTAAATTGTACATTTTCTAACGTACTATCTATTATGTTAATTCCCATTAAAGAGCAATTTATAAACTTACTTCTTAAAATTAGTTTATTTTCGATTTGTACGTTTGATAAATCACAAGAATCAAATATACAATCTATCATGTCTACATCTTCTAATACATTATTACTAAAATCAACATTATTAAAAATGCATCCATTTATTTCTACATTCTTAATATTAATATGAACTTTCTCATCTTTAAATGTCATATTTTCTATTTTGTCATCAAAATCTAATTCATTTAATTTTGCTTCTTCTAAATAATTAGCTAATTTAGGTTCTATTACTTTCTTCATTATCTTATTATTGTCTTTAAATATAGTGCGCATAAAAACGCATTAGGAAACATTACTCTTAATTTATTTAAAGATCTACCTTTCTTATTATCTAACTCATCATATATGTAAGAAACAAGTTCTTTACTAACAAATAATTTTCTTATTTTACTAGTTTTTATTAGTCCTTTTACTTTTCTATGATTTTTAGTTTTACTTTTTAAGAATGCTTTTTTTAACTTTATATTTAAAAGAGATGTTCTATATACTTTAGATGGATCTATATCAAAAATTCCTGCTAAACGTTCTATGGTTTCGTTAAAATATTTTTCTTTATTTTTATCTAATATTTTTTTAGGTTTTAGCATTAAAAAAGCACTCTTATTATATTTATCATATAACTCATAAAATCTATCACCTATTCTTTTATAGTTACGAGATAACGAACCTTTTTTAAAAGTATATTTATCTCCTTCTAACTGTCCATATAATTTCATGGTATCATTATAGCCTAAATCTATTGCGAATCTCGCATAATCTTTTTCAAATGCAAGAAAGTTTCCTAAATCATTTTTTGGTTTTATATAAGTTATTTTAACTTTTTTATTTTTTACAGGTCTTGTAATACCTACCGCTCCCATGTCTACAGCAATTACTTCATCTGCACCCATTTTAATTGCTAAATTAATTGGAAGATTATCATAATACCCTCCATCCACAAACATGCTTTTTCCTATTCTTGTTGGTTTAAAAGCCGGAAAACATGAGCAAGACGCTAATAAATAATTCTTTAATTCTCCTTTTTTCAAATCATTTTTTCTTACGTATTTACCTTTAAAAGATGGAAAATATGTGGTAGCTAATCCATAATCAATATTAGATGCAAAAAGTTTATCTTCGTCTAGTGCACCATCTATTACTTTTTCAAGACCTTTCATTTCATAACCACCAGCAATAGCGCCTTTTGCATATTTTCTTAATATTTCTTCTTTTCCTCTTTTAGTTTTAAACTTTCCGTCTATTTCTATATCCATAACTTTTTTATAATCCATATAATACCATGTTTTAAAAGCTTTATGATAATCTTCTTGCGCCATTAACACACCAGTTAGAGAACCTACCGACGTTCCTGTTACTATATCGTAATTAATATTTAAGTGTCTAAGTGCTTTCCATACGCCCATTTCGTATCCGCCTTTAGCGCCGCCACCTGCTAATACTATTGCTCTTTTCATACGTTACCTCTTACTTTTATATACTCCATAAAATCATGTATACTTATTATAACATAATCAGAAAATTTATGTTATAATTGTTTTGTGTCCTCGTAGCTCAGCTGGATAGAGCATTCGCCTCCTAAGCGAAGGGTCGCGCGTTCGAATCGCGCCGTGGACGCCACTATAAAAAAATAAAATACATAAGTCTTTTTAGATTTATGTATTTTTATTATCTTATAAAGTTTATTAAGAACAACATCCACATACTTACTTGAGCACTTGCCCTTTTAGCACCTTCTAGTGTTGCAACTATTTTATCAGATAACGTTACTATCCAAGATTCTTTATATTTTGGTGCAATAGAAGAAACTGGAAACATATGAGATTCAATAATATTTTGCTCTTTTTCGTTAACCCCAAAATATTTTATTGCGTTATCTTTAGCAATTTTTGGATGTTCAATAAACATCTTTGTTGAAGTTACAATATTCTTATCATCTCTTACCAAGAAGAAATCATGTAAAGCTGCACCTCTTATCGTACTAGTTACGTCACAACCAAGTGTTTTAGATAACTTATAAGCAACATAAGCTACCCTAACAGAATGATTGTATCTAGTATTACCATGATGCACAATTGATTTTGTTTTCATAAATTCTTTATGTGTTAAAATCGGTGCTGCAACACTCATAAATTCCTTATCTTTATATATCTTACTCATTAAATTCAATTTAAATCAACCTCTTCATTCGATACTATTATATTCTTAAAAATTATAATAAATAATTTAAATAACATATTTTTTATTGACTTATTAAGGATATCATAGTTAGTAACAAATGTAAAGATACAATTGTTTGGTATGCAAATTTCAAAAAAAAGCCTATATTCTTATTTATAGGCTTTTTTTATCTTCTTGTTTATTTTCGTTTCTTAATTCTTCTTCTAATTGATATCTTTCTGCATCTATATATTTATTCCTTAAAGCAGATATTTTTCCAAAATCTATCATAGCCATATAAGCAGGACATCCAACAACAAAGCCAAATAATAAAGCCATTATCGTAACAAAAGCTTTATAATCTTCTGATTCCATATCTTTTATATAAGGAGTAAAAGAAGCAAGAGTAGTAATTGTAACACCACCCGTAGAAAAAGTTAGAAATGTTTTTAAAAAAGCAATTATTCTTTTAAACTTTATTTCTTCATCTATTTTTCGATTATATTTTGCTATCTTTTCCAACTGTTCTTTTGTCATTTTTTTCATTCAAAATCCCCCTTTTTGATTGAATGTTTTATATAATAATCTTTTTTTATAGAAATGTCAAGATAAACAGATAAATGGGTTAATTAAAGAGTTAAATGCAATTTATTATCTAGAAATTTTAAAACTTGCATTTAGTTATTTAACAATCAAATTAATAAGTCAAGAGCGAGTTTTCTCGTTTATATTACTCTTGACTTATTAATGATAATCATTAGAATAGCCATACAACAAGCATTCTTATGCTTTGTTGTTATCAACTTAAATAATAGAATTAAAAGTTGCATTTAATTTTTTAAAAATTAGTTCAACTTCTTTTCGGTATGCAATAATTTCCTTTTTATGTCTATTATTTTACTTATTTTCTTCAAAAAACAAGGATTATTTTGCATTAACCCTTTTAATTACAACGTTTTCATAAAAGTTGCATTTTACTATTTAACTAACATAAACAGATAAATGATTGTTATACAAAAAAGAGCTAAATCAAAAGTTGATCTAGTTCTTATAATCACAAGCGCTACATTTAATATTTTTATCTTTGTCTTCTACTAAAAGACTATGGCATTCTGGGCATAAATTCCCAGTTGGTTTATCCCATACTGCAACTTTGCACTTAGGAAAATTACCACATCCATAAAATATTTTACCCTTTTTAGTCTTTCTTTCAACGATCTTACCACCACATTTAGGGCAATCACAAACTTCTACTACTGGAGCTTTTTCCTTTGGTTTTATATATTTACATTCAGGATATCCAGAACATGCTTCAAACTTGCCATATCTACCAGTTTTAATAACCATTGGTTTACCACAATTAGGACATACTTCACCTGTTTGTTCGTCTTCTTTTTTCTCCATTTTATCAAATGCATTTTCTACTTCTGGTTCAAAATCTTTATAAAAGCTTTCAAGCAACTCATACCAGACCTTATTTCCTTCGGCAATCTTATCTAAGTCTTCTTCCATCTTAGCGGTGTATTCAACGTTTATTAAATCACTAAAGAATTCTTGCAATTTATCAGTTGTAGTTATTCCAATTTCAGTAGGATTTAGTTTCTTTTCAATTAATGTTACATATCCTCTTTGAGTTAACGTTGTAATAGTAGATGCATAAGTAGATGGTCTACCGATTCCTAACTCTTCCATTGCCTTTATAAGTTTAGCTTCGGTGTATCTAGCTGGTGGTTTAGTAAAGTGTTGATCTTTTACTATTTCATCTGATACTAATATATCTCCAACTTTATATTTTGGTAATATTTTATCTTCTGATGATTCAAATTTACCATAAACTTTTAAATAACCATCAAATATAAGTACTTGTCCTGTAGTTTTAAAAGTAGTGTTATTATTATCTAAAGTAATGGTAGTTGCGTTAACAGAAGCTTCTTTCATAAGGGATGCTAGTGCTCTTGCATATATCATTTCATATAGTTTAAATTCATCTTTAGATAAATATTCTTTTATACTTTCTGGAGTTCTATTAATACTAGAAGGTCTTATAGCTTCGTGAGCATCTTGTACGTTCTCCTTCTTTTTAGAAGTTTTAACGTGACCAATATATTCCTCACCATAGTTTTCTTTAATAAAAGCATAACTAGACTTTATAAACTCATCAGAAAGTCTTACAGAATCCGTTCTCATGTAAGTAATTAAACCTACGGTATCATTTCCAATATCAATACCTTCATATAATTTTTGTGCAACTTGCATTGTTTTTTTAGACGAAAAACCAAGTTTTGAAATTGCTTCTTGTTGCATAGTTGATGTAATAAATGGATATTTAGACGCTTTCTTTTTAGGTTTTGTTTCATAATTAGAAATAATAAACTCTTTATTTAAACCATTAATTACATTGTCAGTTTCCTCTTCTGTTTTAAGGTCTGCTTTTTTACCATCTACGGTATCTAAATCAGCTTCTATTTCTGGAAACTTAGCAGTTACAGTCCAATATTCTTCTTCTTTAAAGCTTTCTATTTCACGCTCACGGTCAACGATTAGTTTAAGGGCAACAGATTGAACTCTACCAGCTGATTTACCACCAGTTTTAGATTGCATTAACTTACTTAATCTAAAACCAATTATTCTATCTAGTATTCTTCTTGTTTCTTGGCTATGAACCAAATCATCATCTATTTTTCTAGCATGATTAAAAGCATCAGTAACAACGTTTTTAGTAATTTCGTTAAATACTACTCTTTCGTAATCATCATCAGTTAATTCCAAAGCATCTTTTAAATGCCAAGAAATAGCTTCTCCTTCACGGTCAGGGTCGGTTGCTAAATATACTTTTTTAGCTGCTTTAGCATCTTTTTTTAGTGCTGTTATATCTTTTTTCTTACCTTTTATTGCAATATAATTAGGTTCAAAATGATTTTCTATATCAACACCAAAACCAAACTTACCAGAAGTTGCTAAATCTCTTATATGACCTTTACTTGATACTACTTTATAGTCACTTCCAAGATATTTTTCTATCGCTTTAGTTTTAGTAGGAGACTCTACTATTACTAAGTTTTTACTCATAATTATACCTCCCGATATTATTTATGTTCTTCTATATACTTTTTAACAGGCCCATACGTGCGCCTATATCCATCGATTATACCATATTTATTTAATAATTCAATGTGTTTTTTTGTCGGATATCCTTTATGCTTTGCAAACTCGTATTCTGGATGTTTCTTATCCTCTTCATACATTAATCTATCACGAGTTACTTTTGCAATAACACTAGCTGCTGCTATCGATATACTTTTAGCATCTCCTTTTATTATTTTTTCATGAGGAATATCAGTAAATCCATCAAGTGGCATAGCATCCGTTATTATATAATCTGGTTTTATATTCATAGAGTTTATTGCACGAAGCATTCCTTGCCTTGACGCTTCATAAATATTTATCTCATCTATTTCTTCTGGATATACAATGGATACTCCAACTGCTAAAGCATTTTCCATTATTATAGGATAATACTCTTCTCTTTTTTTCTCAGTTAATTTTTTAGAATCGTTTAATCCTTCTAAAATAAAATCATGAGGAAGAATTACTGATGCTGCAACTACTGGTCCATATAAAGGTCCACGTCCTGCCTCATCTGTTCCAGCTACATTTTCATAGACATCATCCCATAATCTTTTTTCATTTTCATATAAATCTATCATTTTGAAGTTCCTTTTTCATATATACTACTTAAAAAAGATTTGTTTTCAGGCCACTCAATAACTTCTAATTGTGCGGCATTATCAAATGGATATTTTTTTAGTAATTCATCTTTTGCAATATGATAAGAATCTTCAAATTCTTTGTGGCTGGTCTTTATTATTTGTTTTACTGTTAAGTAATCTTTTTTTCTTCTATAACTTTTACCTTCTTCACTTTCTAAATATTTAATTCTTGCATATAAAATTTCTTGTGAAGTTCTAAAAAACTGTGGTTTCTCAATAATCAACTCATTTCGAATACTTAGCCCAGTTTTGGTATCAATAATTTTTTCAAATAATAAATATCTCCAAAAAAGATCATTTTTATTTAAATGTAAAATAGTAGGTGTTAATGATATCATACGTATGATATCATTAAGTGAATAATTTAATTCACTTAATGTTTTTATCGAATTTTCAACATCATTTTCAAAAGATGACTTCGCTCTTCTTGAACTAGTAATATAGTTCATTAATTCATCGCAAAAATCTTCTGCTTGTTTTTCATCTCCAAGTTCAAACTTTTTGAGAATAAATTCTGAAATATTATTTTTTATTTTTTCTGAAAATCCATCATTAATATTACTCATACTACTTCACCTCATCAAAAGTTACTTTACCTAACTTTCCTTCTCTTAAATCTCTTATTATTAAACTTGATACCTTGTCATAATCTACTTCCCCACCAGATATAAGGCATCCTCTTTTTTTACCTATTATATCATAAGATGGTACAACATCATCTATATCAAAATCATTAATACCATATCTATTAATTAAGTTTTCTTTATAATTATTATTTAAATAATCTAATATATAACAAGCTACCTTACCAATAGGAAGTATTTCTTCTTTGATAGCAGAAAAACTAGCTAAATTATAACTTTGTTTTTCATTATCTAATTTTGGCCATAATATACCGGGAGAATCTAGTAGTTCTAAATCTTTATTAATTCTAATCCAAGAAAGCTTTTTAGTAACACCTGGCTTATCACCTGTTATAGTAGCTTTTTTACCTACTAAACGATTTATTAATGTAGATTTACCTACGTTAGGTATTCCGACAATTAAAGCCCTATAAGCACGTTTTTTAAGACCTTTTTCTTCTCTTTTCTTATTTAGTTCTTCTAAAAGTTCATCAGTCTTTTCGTATATCTTATTTATACCTTTATTATTCATAAGATCTACCAATATAACTTTATAGCCTTGTTTTTCATATTCTTTAGCACAAGCTCTAGTTTTATTTTCATCACAAAGATCACTTTTAGTCATTATCATTATTTTTGGTTTGTTCTTTATCAAATCATCTATGTCTTTTATTTTAGAAGAAAAAGGAATTCTAGCATCCACTACTTCATATACAACATCAACCATGTTAATGTTTTCTTTTATTAAACGTCTTGTTTTAGCCATATGACCTGGATACCAGTTTATATTTGTCGAATTTTGTCCTTTATTGTCGTTCATCATTATCTATTCCTTCACTTAACAATTCTTTAATTGCATAATAAACACCATCTTCATTATTAGAATATTCAGTAACTATATCTGCATTTTCTTTTACTATTTCTGGTGAATTTGACATTGCTATTCCACAACCAACATATTTTATCATATCTATATCATTATCCCCATCACCAATTGCTACAACATTTTCTTTGTCAATGTCTAATTTATTTAACAATAATTCAATTGACTTAACTTTTGTCATTCCTTTGTTAACAAATTCTATCCTATTTAATTCGCTACTAGTTATTTCTAAATTTTCTAATACTTCTTTAGGTAAATTACTTCTAATTTTGTTTATTACACTAGGTGTTGATACACCAACTATTTTATATATCTTATTTTCGTTTGCAAACTTCTCAATATTGCTTATTTCGTTTCTTAATAATCTATTATCATACAGATAATAAGTCCAATCTATTTTATTATCTAAAATGAAATTATCTATTTTAATAACTACACTTTTATCAATATATGATGAAAATATTTCGGATTCTTTGTTATTAACTATTAAAGAACCATTGAAGCAAATTGTATAATTATTTTCGTCTAACAAACCTAAATTTTCCAAGTAAGGTTTTATAGTACAAAATTGTCTAGCACTTGCTGGAATTATTTTTAAATTATTTTTAATTTGTCTCAAATAATGTATTGTTTTGTCGCCTATTTTTTTATTATCATCTAATAATGTTCCATCAAGATCTAAAATAATCGCTTTTATTTTATTCATACTTCCCTCCAAAAATTATCTATATAAATTTTCTAGAACTTTAGTTAAGCAATCATCTGCTGTTAAATCTGTATTCTTTGAAAAGCTAATTTTAACTAATTTTCCATTTACCTTAAATATATAAGGATTTTTTGTCTTCATAATAAAATCTAATATTCTTTCTTCACTAGGTTTTCTTCTGTCTATTTTTATATCTGTTATTTCATCCACTTCTTCTAGTTTTACATCATCAAGATTTACATTTCTACAACGTTCTAATTTTTCTTTTAATTCTTCGATACTGTATTTATTCATAAAATCACACTCCAACTTGATTATATAGTTAATCATAATTATTGTTAAATGTGCAATTTTATTTACTCATTACTTGTACTTTCTATTTTTAGTCGTCCATCATCATATTGATAATTAAGTGCATTTTCTTTAGATATTGCAGATTTATTTGTTTCTTTTTCATATAAATCCCTAGCACCTTTAGCAACGCCTCCACCTCTTTTGGCTACATTTAAATTTTCTTTTAAACCTTGTGGCTGTTCTTCTCTTGCAATATCTCGTGTTGCAATTTCTCCTATGTTTGTAAGAGCAACTTCTATATCGGTCATATTATCTCTTAAAGATTCTTTTCTAAGACCTTTCAACTCTTTATATTCACTAGCCTTCATTCCAGACCAGCCTTTATAAATTTCGTTTGTAAGCATAGCATATTCTATTGGTTTAGTTATGCCACCTTCCTTCCAAATGTCCGTAAGTTTAAATCTATCTACGATTCCTGTTAATCTTGCTTTTATCCATTCATCTGTATAACCTTTATTACGATAATAATTTACTGCGCGATTTATTGCGATTTCTGGGTCAAATACTTCATCAATCCTTTCACTTCCTAAAGATGCTAACCATAATTTAAAAGGTTCAGCTTTTGGACTAGGAACTGACTCAATTAATCTTAATATTCCTTTAGTGTCTAAAGTGTCAGTAGAATAACTTTTCCCATCTTTTTTAGATTTCATTTTCAGTTGTACACATTTTGTGGACAACTCACTTTGCTCTTCTTCAGTCATTCTTTTCTTTAACATATTCCAATAATTTCTTGGATTATTACTATCAGTTAAAGCGGATATTACATCTACAACTGAAAAATAGTAATCTTCTTTTTCGCTATCCCAAATACTTCTAATTTCATTATCTTCAAATAAATTTGACATTGTTTCTAATTTATTATTCAAATTTAACACCTTCTTTCTTTTTGCTTTTGAGAGGGGTTTAAACGTCGTAATCACCTTTCTATTTCTTATCATAAATATCATTAAAATTACTATGTTTTTACCAAATTTTATTGGTTTTACCACTTTTTTAATAAAAATGTGCAAGATTTAAAATCAAGAAAATCCTTTATTTATAAGGGATTGCTATGGGGTTTAAATAAATCGTAATCAACCAGTTGATTGTCGTATTTTGTCGATTATTTTCCATAACTTTTTCACTTCCTCTAAATAATTATCTTTTTAATATTCTTTCGAAACTAAACTCTTTTAATTTACCAGTTCCTAATTCAAAATTTAAATAATCTCCATCTTCTGGTACTCCTTCAAAATAACTCATTAAAACTAATCCAACACCGCCATGTGCAACTATTAAAACATTTTCATTTGGATTATCTCGTAATTCATCTAACAAATTGAATACTCTATTTTGAACTTCTAGGATACTCTCTGCCTTATTAAAATTTTGATTACTATAAATATTCCAAAAACTATTAAAGTCGAACTGAGAACGAGTTAATCCCTCAAATTCTCCAAAATCTCGTTCTATAATTCTATTATCATATATTATTGGTGCAGTGCCATCATATGCAATAGATAAAGTTTCTTTTGTTCTAATTAAAGGGCTGCAAATGATTTTATCAAATTTAATAACCCTTAAATATTCTTTTGCCTCTAAAGCCTGTTTTTTGCCTTTATCATTCAAATGTAAGTCACATCGTCCTTGACATTTTGGATCTTTTTTTCCTTCACTATTTAAATTTTCATTCCAATCTGTACTTCCATGTCTTAAAAAATAAATCATTTTAATTTCTCCTATCTATATAAATTCTTCAATACATTAGTAAGGCAATCTTCTGCAGTTAAATTACTATTTTCTGAAAATCTTATTCTAACTAATTTCCCATTGACTTTAAATATATATGGATTCTTTGTCTTTATTAAAAACGCCAATATTCTTTCATTACTAAGTTTTCTTCTGTCTATTTTTATATCTGTTATTTCATCCACATCTTCTAATTTTACATCATCAAGATTTACATTTCTGCATCTTTCTAATTTTGCTGCTAATTCTTTAATATTATATTTATTCATATTTTACCTTCTTTCTGTAATAATTTTATTATTTAGAAAGAAGTAATACAAATGTGCAAAATACTATATACTATCTTTTTCTCCTAATAATTTTATCTTTTCTGCATTATTAAGTATATCAAGTTGATACTTAGCTATGCCACTTAATATTTCAAATCTCTCTTCTTTACTTTTGCCATCTTTAATTAATTCAGCGTTATGCGATTCTAAATTTGATAGTACAGTTAATTCATTTATTGAAGCATAATCTCTAACATTTGAATTTTTTGCCAAGTTCGGATTAAGTTCTCTCCATTTTTTAGCAGTTGTATTAAATAAAGCAACATTTAAAATATCTGCTTCTTCTGCATACTTTAACCATTCTCTATCTTTATAATAATCGTTATCAGGTAATATATAATTTTTAATTGCATCTGCATGAATAAGATAATTATTTTTGGTTAAAATTCTTTTTATATCCCATTCCCTATTTTGATTTTCTAACTCTTTTAGTCTTTCAAATTCTTTTATCAAATATAGTTTAAAAACCGGGCTAATAGAAGACGCAAATTCAAAAGCAATATCTTTATGAGCATAAGTTCCACCATATTTTCCACGCTTCGAATATATACCAATTGCATTTGTTTTACTACACCATTCTGTAACACTTAGTGTAAAAGTATGAAGTCCCGCCTTACTTTTAAACCCGTCGAATTCGACGGAATTAAAATTTGGATTGTAAATTGACTCCCAAGTACCTAAAAATTCTAAAGTAATTCTATTTCTTAACCAATTTCTGATAACATCATCTGATGTGGATTTTCCTTCTTTAAATTTGGTAAAATCAGAAATACAGATATAATCGCTGTCATTCATATTTGTTATGTTCACTTTAATATTTTGAACTTCAATTATTTTGTTTGTCATATATTCACCTCTTTTCTGCGTTCTTAAATGTCGTAATCACCTTTCTAATTCATATAATAAAAATAATACTAAAATTATTATGTTTTTATAGATTTTTAGTATTATTTATCATTTTTTAATTAAAATATGCAAAATCTAAATTGGATAATTTACTTTATTTATAAAGGATTAAAGGCATTCTTAAATAAATCGTAATCAATCAGTTCATATTTATCGAATTTTGTTGATTATTCATTTTTAATCATCTACCTCATTTATTTTTACAAACATTTTATCACCTTTTTGAATGCTTTTAATAAATTTATGATCAATTAATTTATGAATTAAATATAAATAA
>CAJTXC010000040.1 GCA_910580135.1 uncultured Bacilli bacterium
ATAATTAAAATACTGTTAATAGCATTAGCAATAAAAATTGTTTTTTTATTCAGAGATTTCGACTGGTATGAAACTTTAGGCATAATAATTGCTATTTTTTTGGCGTCATTTATTTCTACAATATCAGAATACGGAAGTGAAAAAGCATTTAGTAAGCTTCAAGAAGAGTCTTCTAAGTTAAAGTGCAAAATTAAAAGAAATAATAAAATAAAGGAAATCTTTGCACTAGAAGTTGTAAAAGGTGATGTAATATTATTAGAATCAGGAGATAAGGTTCCTGCAGATGGTGTTATTATAGATGGATATGTAAGTGTAGATGAATCATCGATAAACGGTGAGTCTAAAGAAGTTCATAAGGAAAAAGCTTTAAAGGATAAAATAACCGAAAAAAATAAATTATTTAGAGGAACGGTAATATATTCGGGAGCGGCTTCCATGTTAGTTACAGAAGTAGGGGATAATACGTTTTATGGAAAAATAGCAAGTGAACTTTCTGAAAAAACAGGTGAAAGTCCACTTAAATTAAGACTTAGGAATCTTGCTAAAATAATTAGTACGTTTGGTTATATAGGAGCTGTTTTAGCATCATTATCATATCTTTTTTCAGTAATAGTGGTTGATAACGGATTTGTGCTTAGTAAAATAATAGATACACTAACTAACTTTCCTACTTTGATGGAACATATAATTTATGCACTTACGCTTTCGGTTACGATAATAATTGTGTCAGTGCCAGAAGGTCTTCCTATGATGATTACTCTTGTTTTGTCATCTAACATGAAAAGAATGCTTAAAAATAACGTTTTAGTAAGAAAAATGGTTGGGATAGAAACCGCAGGAAGCTTAAACATTTTATTTAGTGATAAAACTGGTACCATAACAACTGGAAAACTTTCTTGTGAAAAAATAATTGATGGTAATTTAAATGAGTATAAAAAAGAAAGTGATTTAAAAAATAATCATTATCTTAAGATTCTTAAAACTTCTATGGTAGTAAATAACATGGCTACTTATGATGAAAAAAAGGTAATTGGTGGTAATACAACAGATAGATGTTTATTATCCTTTTTTAAACCCTTTAGTTATGAAGGAATAAAAAAAATCAAACAAGTTCCATTTGATAGTAAAAATAAATATATGATAACGGTAGTAGACGATAAAAACGTAAGAAATTTAATTAAAGGAGCACCAGAAGTATTATTAGATAACTGTAAATATTATTATGATGAAAATGGAAGAAAAAATCCTTTTTTGAACAAACTTAAAATAGAGAAAAAAATAAATGAAGCAACGGAAAATGGTATCAGGGTTATTCTTCTTGCAACTAGTAATCACATAACAGAAAACTTATTTAAAGATTTAACTTTCGTTGGAATTATTTTAATAAAGGATCCAGTTAGAAAAGAAGCAAAAAGAGGAATAGAATTAGTTAGTAATGCTGGGGTTAGAACGGTTATGATAACTGGTGATAATAAAAAGACCGCAACTTCCATTGCAACCGAAGTTGGACTTATAAAATCAAGTGACGATATAGTTATAACATCAAATGAGTTAAATAAGATGACTGATGCAGAATTAAAGAAGATTATTCCAAATTTAAGAGTGGTTGCAAGAAGTCTTCCTCAAGATAAAAGTAGATTAGTTAGAATAAGCGAAGAAATGAACTTAGTTGTTGGAATGACGGGTGATGGTGTAAATGATGCTCCTGCTTTAAAAAGAGCAGACGTTGGTTTTGCAATGGGTTCAGGTAGTGAGGTTGCAAAAGAGGCAAGTGATATAGTAATACTTGATAATAACTTTTTATCCATTAGCAATGCTATTTTGTTTGGTAGAACGATATTTAAAAGCATTAGAAAATTTATTATTTTTCAGTTAACCGTTAATTTATGTGCGCTTAGTATATCAATAATAGGACCTTTTATAGGTGTGGATACTCCGGTTACCGTAATACAAATGCTGTGGATAAATATGGTTATGGATACGTTAGCAGGTCTTGCGTTTGCTTTTGAACCACCACTTTTAGAATACATGAAAGAAAATCCAAAGAAAAAAGATGAAAACATAATAAATTCTTATATGGCTGCTGAAATCTTTGTAACGGGATTATACACAACTATTCTTTGTATATTGTTTTTAAAGTTACCGTTTATAAAAGATATGTTTAGCAGTAATGCCTCTTTTATGACAGCATTTTTTGGACTATTTATTTTTGCAGGCATATTTAATTGTTTTAACGCGCATACGAGTAGGGCAAATATTTTCGCTAACTTATATAAAAACAAAATGTTTATAATTGTTATTTTATTTATTGTTATTGTTCAAATAATCTTGATGTATTATGGAGGAAGTATGTTTAGAACGGTGCCGCTTAACATAAAAGAACTTATTATTATGATGATACTTTCCTTTACGGTTGTTCCAGTTGATATAATAAGAAAATTAATGTGTAAGAAATATGGTAAAACCGCTAAAGTTTGACATTTAATATAAAAAATGATATTATATCTCGCAAAAGAGGGGGCTATAATATGGAAGCTTTGGATAAAATAAAAGATTATAAAATGGATTCTTCTGTTGAAGATCACATGTTTTATACTCTTTCAGAGTATAAAGAATATATATATTCTTTAATGAAGTTAAGTGTTAAAAAAAGAGAAATATTTTTAAAGGCATTAAAGGATTTGGAATTAAGAAATAATCAAGAAATGGAACATGAGGATCCGTTTATGATAGAATTAGAAATAGGGTCACATGGTACAAATCCTAAATCATCAATAGATGTTATGACTAATATGGTTTTGGAAAATCAACCTTTGAATACAAGAAAAATTGAACAAATTCATAGATTGATTATAAGAGGTACAAATGATGATAGGGAAACTAATTATTATATTAGAGATTTTGATACGTATGTTTATGAAGTTAATAATGGGATAGAAAAGATTTCCTATATCCCACCATCACCCGAAGAAATTAGACCATATTTAAAAAAATTATATTCCTTTTTAAATGAAACTGGTGCTAATGGGGAATTAGATATATTTTATAAACCTATTTTGGAACATTTCTATGTTGCAGCACTACAACCATTTGGGAATGGGAACACAAGGCTTGCAAGATTAATGGAATATATGGGAATATTTAAATTATCTAGAGAGAATTTAGGATTAAAAGTAGAAAGCCCAGCATTATATATGTCAAAGAATCATTTATTAACTAGAAAAACATATAGAGATTATATAGCGGATGTTGCTTGTGAACCTACTGATGAAAATTTGAACAAATGGATTAATTATAATTTGAATATGATTGATGAGCAATTAAATTATTGTGGAAATATATTGTATAAAAAATATGGAAAATAAAGCATATTAACTTATGCTTTATTTTATGTTAATATATTAATGTTTGGAAGTGATGTAGATGAAGTTATTATTACATACTTGTTGTGCACCTTGTAGTGTATATTGTGTTAAAACTTTAAAAGAAGAAAACATAGATATAACAAGTTACTGGTATAATCCTAACATTCATCCATATAAGGAATATGAAGCTAGGTTAGAGTGTTTAAAAAAGTATGATGAAGAAATAGGTATACCTTTAATAATAGATGACTATTATGGATTAAGAGAATTTTGCAAAAATACTGTGGATAAATTGGATGATAGATGTGGTTACTGCTATTTATGTAGATTAGAAAAAACAGCTAAATATGCTAAAGAAAATGGTTTTGATGCTTTTTCTACAACATTATTAATAAGTCCTTATCAAGATCATGAATTGCTTAAGAAAACCGGAGAAATGTTAGAGAAAAAATATAAAGTTAAATTTTTATATCATGATTTTAGACCAGGATTTAGAGAAGGACAAAACGAGGCTAGAGAACATGAGCTTTATATGCAAAAGTATTGTGGATGTGTATTTAGCGAAGAAGAAAGATATGAAAAGCTAATTCAAAAAAATAAAAAGAAAAATATAGAATTTAATGAAAAAAATATTAAATAAGGTTAACTTATTTAATATTTTTTGTTATACTTAGATTGTAAGAGGTAAGTTATGATAAATGGTGTTTTGGTAAATTATTTTTCTAATTCTTATTTATCGAGTAAGTCTCTTATTATATTATTTTGTAATAAAAACTAACATTCTTTTGTGATGTTAGTTTTTATATTTTATGGAGGTATATATGAGTGGGAAATATGAAGACAGCTTAGGATTAATAGTTCCAGAAAGCTGTAAAGAGCTTGGAGAAAGTGTAAATAATCAAATCATGAAAAAAAGAAATTTAAGTGAGAGTTTGATTATACCAACCAAACTTCCTAGGTTTAGTAACGGAGAAGGAAAATGTGTAATAGAAGAAGGCACTGCTGTTGATAAGGATCTATACCTAATTACAGATATTGGAAATTATGATTTGACTTACAAAATGCATGGTTTTGAGAACCATATGAGTCCTGATGATCATTTCCAGGATATAAAACGTGTTGTGTCAGCTATTAATGGCGAAGCTGATAGAATAACGGTTATAATGCCTATGCTTTATGAATCTAGACAACACAGAAGAAATGCTGGTGAATCTTTGGACTGCGCATTAGCATTACAAGAATTACAAAATTTAAATGTTAAAAGGATTATAACTTATGATGTTCATGATCCAAGTGTTCAAAATGCACTTTCACCATCAACATCATTTCAATCATTTTATCCAACTAATACCATGATGCAAGAATTTATTAAAAATGAAGATTTTGACCCAGATGATGTACTTTTTATAAGTCCAGATAATGGAGCAATGGGGCGTGCAATCTATAACGCTAATATGTTTGCGGCTGACGTTGGTATGTTTTATAAAAGAAGGGATGTAAGTAAAATAGTTAATGGAAAAAATCCTGTTGTTGCACACGAATATTTAGGGAAAGATATAAAGGGTAAAACACTTGTTATCGTAGATGATATGATATCATCTGGTGGTTCTATGTTAGATGTAGCTGAAGATTTAAAAAACAAAGGTGCTGGAAAAATATATATGTTTGCTTCCTTTTCCTTATTTACTGACGGTATAGAAGATTTTAACAAATATTATGAAGCAGGTTATTTTAACTCAGTTTATTCTACTAATTTAACTTATATTGATTCAGAAATAACTAAGATGCCATGGTATAAGCCTGTTGATTGTTCTAACCATTTAACAGAAGTAATAGATACATTAAATCGTAGCAAATCAGTAGGGCACTTGAAAAATGGAAGGCAAAAAATTCTTGATATGCTTGATAAAAAGAAGAAAGGAATATTATAATATTTAAATTCTTCTTTTTTTGTAGTATAATAAATGCAATAGGAGGGAAAAAATATGACAATGTTTTTATTAATTATAATTGCAATAATGGTATTAGTAACTATGGTTTGTTCTATAATTGTAACAATCATAGAGGTAAAGGATAAAAAAGCTTTTGATTTATTAAAAAAGGTTTTATCTATTACAGGAATTGCGCTTTTAATAGCATTAGTTATTGGTGCAGCATACGGTGTATCAACTATTAAAAAGACTGACAGTAAAAATCCTGAAAAACTAGAAAGTGTATCATTAGAAGAGGCTGGTTTTAACGAAGTTACTTTAGATGAATATCTTGATTTAGTTAATGGTTCTGAAAAAAGTATTGTATTAGTTGCAAGACCAACTTGTAGTTATTGTGAACTATTTACACCAGTATTAAAAAAAGCTATGGAAGATATGGATTTAACAATTAATTATGTTAATACTGATAATTTTTCGGAAGAAGATTGGGGTACATTTACTGATTCATTAGATTATTTAAGTACTGAAGAATGGGGAACACCACTTACTTTAATAGTACAAAATGGTGACTCTGTTGCAGAAAATAATGGCTATGTTGAATTAGATAGTATTAAAGAATTCTTTAAGAATAATGGCTTTGGTGAATAATTATGAAGGATGAAGTATATCAAAGTTGTAAAAAGTTTATGAAGAAGTATCCAAAGACTATCGCTTGGAGATTAAAAAAACATTCAGAGGTAGTTCAAGAACATATAAACGATGATGAAGTTGTTTTGTATAGTTTTGCAGGTCAAAAAAACTCTAATTTCTTACAACCATTTTTTACAACAGTAGTTGTATTTACTAACAAAAGAATGCTTTTAGGTAAGAAAAGGTATTTAGGAAGATATTATTATACTTCTATAACACCAGATATGCTTAATGACTTTGAATTAAGAACAAATATTTTATATGGTGCAGTTGAAATAGATACTGTAAAAGAACATTTTACTATAGGATGTTTAGATAAAAAATCTTTACCATCAATAGAAGATGCTTTATCTAAATACATGGTAAATGAAAAGCTAAAATATATGAAAAAGAATTCCAATTAGGTATTCTTTTTTTTATAATAAAGATAATTTTTTTGAAAAAGCGTAACAAATACACAATAAAGTATTGACAGGTGTAACATTTACACATATAATGTAATTGGAAGGAAGAAGTGGAGGAAAAAAATAAGAAATTTATTCTTAGAAAAAGTACTTTATAATAGTTATTATATATTAACTTAGTTTTAAATTATTAGAAAACATATTTCTTAATATGTTTTTATAAACAAAAAATATGTGTACAAAATACACTATAGGAGGTGGCATATATGAATGTTGCAATAGTAGGCCTAGGTCACGCTTTTTCAAAACAGTTTAAAGCTCTAAAAGAAACAAGCGGTATAAATAAAATTGAGTTATGTGATAAAGATCCTGTCAAGATAAAAAAATATAATTGTAAGGCTAATTATTTATCTCTTGATTCTAACAACGTTGTGATAGCTACATCACCAAAGTATCATTTAGAAATAATTGAGAATTTATTGCGTGAGCAAAAGAAAGTAATTAGTGAGAAACCAGTAGTTATCAACTTAGAAGAACTAAATCAATTAAAAAAGGTCATTACAAAAGAAAATTATTATAATTCTTTACATTTTTCTTTTGGATTAGAGATCGAATATTTCATAAAAAATATAAATATAAAACCAGATAAAATATATTGTTATATAAGTGATAATTATGTTAAAGATGAACATATCAAAAAAGAACAAATCGGTTTATGTGGATCTTACTTAGATGAGGTAATTAATCCTTTATCAGCGATATGTAGAATGTTTGGTTATAATATGAGATTTATTTCTAATGAAAAGAAAAAGTATCTTAATGATGAGTTTGATTATTATTCTTTATCTAATTTTGAAGTAGATGATATTTCTGTTCAGGTAGAAGTACTTTGGGATGATAAAAAAAGTAGAAAATACATTGATTTATATTATGATGAAAAAATTATTAGATTGGACAGTATGAATCAAACTGTTATAGATTTAACTGGTAATAAAGTGTTATTTAAAGCAAAAGGAGATAGGATGACTAATCACTATATTGGAGTTTTTAATGATTATTTGGAAAAAGGAAGTAATATTGACATATCGATTAAGTTACATGAAGAATTATTAAAAGGAGTATCTGATGAAAACTAAATTAATATTATTAGGAGGGGTTCCTGGAACTGGTAAAACAACCATAGCTTATAAACTTGCTTTGGAATTTAAAATCGATAAAGTTATTAGCACTGATCTAATAAAGGCTTTTGCTAAAACTTATGATTCTGGTTTTGATAGATATATTCTTACAACAACTCATGAGGCTTATAAACTAGAGGATTTATCAGTTATAGACGGTTATTTAAAACATTCCAAGAAAATTAATGATATGGTCTTAGAAGTATTAAATAACATAAGAGACAACGTTGTTATAATAGAGGGTTCTACGATTAATAAAAATTTTGTTAATGAACTAGATAAAGATAAATATAGCATAATTTATTTTAATTTATGCACATCAAGAAATGACTTAATCAAAAGATATAAAATAAAAGGAACATTAAGAAAAAGTAATTGGATAGACAACATAAATAACATAGATGAGATAGCTAAATATTTATCTAAATATAATTTAAATATTATAAATGATGATTTAGAAAAGACGATGGAAAGGATTACGAATGATGTTAAAGAAATATTATATATATAATAAAGGGACGTGTACAAGGGTAAAATTATATGGAATAGATGTTAGTAATTTATTTTTGATTAACGGATATGAGTTAGTGGAAGCTGAAGAGAATGCAAAATATATAATTATTAATACATGTAGTTTTTTAAAATGCAAAGAAGAATATTTTATAGATTTTATTAAAAAAGTAAATGGCGAATTAAAAAGAGGGCAAGTACTAATAATTATTGGATGTTTACCTAGTATTGCTAAAGAAAAATTACTTAAAATTAATAAAAATATGATTTTATTTGGGAGAGATTTAGAAGAAATAAAAAAATATTTTAAATTTGATAAGGATATTTTATCAAAAGCAACTAATGTATCTGATAAATTAGATTTTAAAAAAAGTTTACTATATAAATTTAATAAATATTTTTTACATAGTAAGCATATTGAATACCGATTAAAAAGAGAAAAGGTATGTTATTTACAAATTTCTACTGGTTGTAAAGGAAAATGTACTTATTGTTCAGAAAAATTTACAACAAGATTAAAAAGTAGAACAATAGATGAAATAAAAGAGGCTATATATGATGGTATTAGTCGTGGATATAAGTTATTTGGGCTTAACTCTGATGATGCTTCTGCTTATGGAAAAGACATAGGAAGTTCATTAGATGAATTACTAGAAGAAATTATTAAGATAAAAGAAGATATATATTTTTCAATACCCGAGTTTAATCCAAATGGATTAACTAGGCGCGTTATGGAATGTTTGAAAGATAAAAAGTTTCTTTACATAACTGTTCCCATTCAAAGTGGTTCTCAAAGAATTCTAAATTTAATGAAACGCCCATATAAAATAAGTGATGTTACTAAAAAAATAAAAAAAATTAGAAAATTTAATAAAAAGCTAAAGATAAATACCCATGTTATTGTAGGATTTCCAGGTGAAACAAAAGAAGATTTTCTAAAAACAATGGAAGTATTAAGTAGTGGTATCTTTGATCGTGTAAAAGTATTTATGTATAATGAAAGGCCAAAAACTGAAGCAATAAACTTTGATGGTAAAGTTTCTAAGGATGTTAAGTTAAAAAGAAGAGATATATTACTTAAAGTAATGAAAAAACAAAATTTAAAACGTTTTTCAATGACTAATTTAATACTTAATAGGGAGCAATTAAAATGATAGAATTATTAGATTATATATTAGATAATGATGATAATTTTTGGATAGTTAATAACATGACAAATGGTGTAGCCAAAGGATACATAGTTTATAGAGTTAGTGAAGAAGGAAAAATAAATCATATAACTAAAAAGAAATATATTAAGGATAATGATAATAAAGGAATTATAAATGTTCCAACTAAGTATAAAATGATTTTTAAACCAAGAAATTTTTATAAAACACATAAAAAAGATTTGAAGGGAATATGGAAAAATTACGTTGAAGCATTAAATGAAATAGGTATAAATGATGATGATATTGGAATTTTTGGCTCATATCTAATTGGTTTTGATATAAAAAAAGATGTTGATTTTGTAGTTTATAAAAGAAGTAATTTAAATAAGTATTATAAAAACATAGATTACATTAAGAAAAAATGTAACGTAATTTCTATAACTAAAGAGCATATTGAGTATCAATATAATAAGCATAAAGTTAAGTTTAGTAAGGATTGTGATTTAAAAGAAATCATAAGTCGTAACTGGAGTGGAATAGAACTTAGTAATGGTGTTTTATCAACACCGAGGTTCATTGATATAAATAAAATGAGTATTCCTTTAAAAAGAGGCGAAGATAAAGTTATAAACGTAAAAGTAAAAGAGGGAATTACCTCAGCTATGTTGCCAAGGTTAGCGATTGTAGAATATAACAAAGAAGAGTATGAGATTTATTCCACTTTGTGGAAATTTCAGAGTTTTGCACATACTGGTGATGTATTAGAAGTATTTGCAAACGTAGATGAAAAAAATAAAATTATTATTATAGATGAATCCAAATATTATATTAAATACTTACACAAATCAAGCAACATAAAATAATAAAAAAATCCAGTGATAATATTGATTTAGTTCAAAGTAACATGAATATATCAACAATGGTTAATTCTTTGGTTTCAAATGGTTTTATAATTGAAAAAATATTGGAAGAAAAAACAGATACAAAACTTTATGACAAAGCATATAAAAGTAGATTCTTCCAAGAGGATAAAAACAAGTTTTGCCCAACAACAATAATATTTAAATGTAAAAAAAGAGTTTAGTTAATAAATTGTTTCTAAACTCTTTTTCTATTATTATTTAATACTTTTATATTTATGATGTCATTAGAAATTGTTAAAAGAAATATAGTATTATCATAATTAATTAAAATTTAAGAGATTTTATTTATAGAATTGACATAAATTATAGTTAATTTAAATATTGTTTTGCATAAAATATAGTGAATAATACTTGATATTCATTTATTAAGTATGTTATAATTTTACTGCATTACGCAAAGTGATGGGGCTATAGCCAAGTTGGTAAGGCATTGGACTGCAACTCCACGATCGCCGGTTCAAGTCCGGCTGGCCCCTCCAATTTATTAATGCAGGTGTAGTACAACGGCTAGTACGTGGCCTTGCCAAGGCTGAGACGTGGGTTCGATTCCCATCACTTGCTCCATAGTAAATAAGCCCTTATTTTATAAGGGTTTTTTTCATGCTTTTAAAATCTTGGAATTATTAAAATTTAGAAAGACAAAACTAAAAATATTTATAGATAATTAGAAGTTGAATAAAATGATAAATGATTTATAAATCTATGTTATAATTTAATTAGATAAGATGCTAAGATACATTCTTTAGTTATCACTAATTAAATAAAACAATGTAGAACTTTCCTTAGAGGATGGTTAGTATGAATTATACATTTAAATAAGAGGTAATAGATGAAAAAAATAATCTTAAAAAATGATGAAAAAGAATATACTTATATGTTAGATATTATTAATTCATTAGGTGGAAAAAAGATAAATTGTACTTGGTTAATAACTGATATAGAAGCATATCCAAATAATAAAGATATAAATTCTATTATATGTGAGAAAAATTATGTTATTTTATCTAATAAAGAACTTATAAATATGTTAGAAAAAGAAAATTTTCAATGGATATGGGCAATTTTTTCTATGATACCAGAAAAATATTCCGAAAAGGATATATTGAAATATAAGTTACCTTCAATCGAAAATGCATCCTTATATGGTGATAATAATTTAAATATTCAACATAAATTAGCTAGTATTGAAATAGATTGCGTTGATTCAAGTTATTGTCAAATAATAAAATAAAATTAATATTAAGGAGGAAGTTATGCTATTTTCATTAGTAAGAATTATTTTTTTTGGACTATTATTTTTAATATCTATTTATTTATTAAAAAAATCTAATATTATTAATAAAAAGAAAGCTGTTATAATATTATTTATAATATTTTTAATCCTTTCATTTATATCATGTTTATATTTAGTAGAAAATCTATTTATAACATTTAAAAGCCCTAGACAAGCTTATAATTATATACAACATAAAGAAAAAGATTTGTTAGTTTTGAATGGCAAAAGATCAAGTCTTGTAATAGGTGGATATAATAGTTCTAAAAGTTCTTTAGAATTAATTCTTAAAAAAAATGATGGGTGGAAATTAAGTAAATTTGATTTAAAACAAGTAAAACATACTTATTTAGATGGAGT
>CAJTXC010000041.1 GCA_910580135.1 uncultured Bacilli bacterium
CATAGAATCCATCCCGCTTACCCACGTTGACATAGATCCTGTCCATACCCTTGTCAAAAAAAAAATTAAAAGATAATCTTAAATTAGACTCATTTATAAAAATAGACGGTAATAATATTAGTGTAACAATTAAGAAAAAAGATCATGATTATTCTCTTGCTAACAATGTAATGAGATTAATTAATGAAGAATATAAAACAAAAATGTACGTTTCGGTTAAATTTCAAAATTAAGTACCTTTTTAATGCTTTTCTCATAAAATAATATAGAAAAAATATTAAAAGACCTCTTATTATAAGAAAGTGAGGAAATCATGGGAAAGGCAATACTTACTAGAAGAGAAAAAGAAATTTTTGATTTACTTATAACTAATAAAAGCACAAAAGAGATTGCAACCAAACTAGGAATAAGTGAAAAAACAGTTAGAAATCACATATCTAACGTAATGCAAAAACTAGGAGTAAAAGGAAGAGCTTGCGCGGTAATTGAACTTATAAAATTAAAAGAGATTACTTTATAAAATCGCATATTTAATGCGATTTTTTCATATTATTATAACGGAGGATTAATATGCTAAGAAAGTTTGCTTATAACAAAATTTTTAGAACAACGGGAATGTTATTATTGCTTTTGTTTCTGCTTTTATTTCCCGTTAGTCGTGAGTATTCACTAGAAGAAGAAACCGTAATAAAAACTTCTAAAATCGAGGACAAAAGAGAAGTATTTTTAATTGATAAGGATGGTTATGTTGCAAGAACAAAAGTAGCGTTAAGTAAAGAAGAAGATATAACTTATGCAAAAAAACTAATAGAATTATTAATTATTGGGGGAAAATATGAACAAAAGATTCCTAACGGATTCAAAGTTATTTTACCTAGTGATACGAAAATTAATGATGTATTTATAAATAATGATAGTATAACAATTGATATATCAAATGATATTTTAGATTTAAGTGAAAAAGATTTTTCTATAGCACTTGATTTATTAACTTATAATTTAACGACCGTAGACAATATTAAATATTTATATATAAACGTTGATGGCAAAACTCTCGAAAATGTTCCTGGAACAAATAAGGTAATAAACTATCCTTTATCAAGGAAAAATGGGGTTAATAGAAACTTTAGTGCCACAAGTTATAAGGATGTTAATTTAACTACTATTTATTATATAAATAAAAATAATACTGGTTATTATTATGTACCTGTAACAAAGGTGAATAATGATAATAGAGATAAAATTAAAATCATAGTAGATGAGTTAACATCATCTCATACATATGAAACTAATTTGATGAGTTTTTTAAACTATAATACAAAACTTATGAATTACGAGCTTAAAGATGATGTTTTAACTCTTAACTTTAATGAATTTTTATTTGATGATACCACAAGTAAGAGTATTTTAGAAGAAGTAATTTACTCAATTTCGCTATCAATCAGGGATAATTATGATGTAAAAGAGGTTATATTTACAGTAGACGGTAACGAAATTACAAAAAGTGTAATAAAAAATATTGAATAATTATTAATTTTGAGTTATAATTGATTTGTTCGTTTGAAACAAGTCAGTTGTCCTGTTAGCTCAGCTGGATAGAGCAACGGCCTTCTAAGCCGTGGGTCAAAGGTTCGAATCCTTTACAGGACGCCATATAAATATAAAAGTCTTACGAATTTATATTTGTAAGACTTTTTTATCTCTTATTAGAATAAAATAAGTATAGTAAGATAACAAGGAGGGTTTATAGTGTCTGAAAATAATATCGTTACTTTTGATCAACTAATCAAGTTAGATGAGCAAATTAAAATTGAGGTAAATAAAGCGGCGGCTTTTTTTATTGATGGTTTTGCTGGATATCAAGTTGTACCATTAATTAATAAAATTACTGATTTTAAAATGTTTTTTTTAGAACTAGGTAAAAAATATTATAATGATCCTACACTAACAAGTGATATGTTAGATGAAAAATTCAGAAATGAATTAGCCAGTATGAAAAATCAAAGTCAAACATCAACCACAACTTATACTGATTCCGATAAACAACCAGTAAGTATGCAAAAAAAATAATTAGCTTTTAAGTTGCTAATTATTTTTTTATGGTAATTTTTAATGTTTTTTATAAAAAAGTGAAATTTTTTTCATTTTTTTTCACTTTTTTAGGGGAATTTTAAAAGTTATGGATAATGATAAAGTTGAGGAGGTGATAAAATAGATAAAAAATGTGTTGTAAGCCAAAGGTCAGTTAATGATTGTGGGGTAGCTTGTTTAACAAGTGTACTTAATAGTTTTAATAAACATGTTACCTATGATAGTGTTAGATCTAAAATTAAAATTGATAAGGAGGGAGTAAGTGCCTATGAGATAATAAGGGTTGCTAAAACTTATGGATTAGATGCTGTAGGTTATAAAAATATTGTTTTAAGTAAATCACTTAAATTACCTTTTATTGCTCTTACCATTAATAATAATCTTCAGCACTTTGTAGTAGTTTATAAAATTACCAAAGACAAAGTTTTAATAAATGATCCTGCTAAAGGTATGTTATATGTTATGTTAGAAGACTTTAAAAAGATATATACTGGTATTATTATTGCTTTTAGTAATAAATCGTTTTCTATAAAAAAAGAAGTAGTTAATAAAAAATTTATTTCTTTAATAACTGTTATTATTTTATTCCTTTCATTTTTAAATATAGTTTATTCATTTCTCTTATCACATATAATAGAAAACGAAAAGTTTGGTAATAAATTATTATTTACACTTACTTTATTTGCTAGTATAGGCTTAATTAAAGAACTTATTAATTTTATAAAAGAAAAAACACTACTCAAGTACCAAATCATAACTGATAGAGCTATTACAATCCCAAGTTTAAAAAAGATTATCAACCTTCCTCATGAATTTTATCAGAAAAGGTCAGTAGGAGAGTTAATATCTAAAATTAATGATTTGTCTTATATCAAACAGATGTCTTTTGTTATGGTGCAAGTTTTATTTGTAAACGTAATAATTATGCTCGTTTCCTTTATGTTTTTGTTTTTTGTTAATAAATATGTTTTAATTTTAAATATATTTGTTGTTTTGGTTGTGCTTTTATACAATAAAAATTTCTTTAATAAACATTCATATAAAAACTACGATTTACAAATAAAAAACGAAGCATTAAACACAAAGATATCTGATGGTATAAATTCTATTATAAACGTTAAGAACCTTTGCAAGGAAAAATATCTACAAAATAAAATAATTAACTCTTATGAAGATGCTATATCAAGTTATAAAGAATTAAACACTTTATACCAGAAAAAGGACTTATTATTTAATTTAATAATCTTTATTTCAAGTTTTTGTTCGGTAGCTTATCTATGTTTTTCTAAATCATCTATATCTAACATCCTTTTTGTTACGTACATAGAATCTATTATTTTTGACTGCTTAGGTCAAATAGGTAACTTGCATTTACTTTATGCAGATTTTAAAAGTACGTATGTAAGGTTAAAGAGTATATATGATGAAAAAGAAATAGATAACAATTTAGAACTTATAGATATAAATAGTATTTCGTTTAGAAATATAACTTATAAATATAAGGATAAACTTATCTTTAAAGATATTAATTTGAACATAAATAAAAATGATTTTATTATGATAAATGGTCCTTCTGGGTGTGGTAAAACAACGTTATTTAAGATGTTAACAAGACAGGTTAAACATAATGGTAAAAACATCTTTATAAATAATAAAAGTATAAATAGTTATGAAGATGGAAATTTAAGAAGAAGTATTACTTACGTAGATCAAAAAATAAAATTTTTTAGTGATACTATTTTAGAAAACATAACCTTAGGTAATAAATTTAACCTAAGACCTCAATTTAAAAGTATTCTAGAGAAAATACTAAAAGAAAGGAACATTGATTACACTACCGTAATAGATAATACCAATTCTAATTTATCTGGAGGAGAACTTATGCTTATTTCTATAGCACAAGCATTAAATAACGCTGGAAGCGTAATTATATTCGATGAAACAACAAGTCAAATGGATGTTAAATTAGAATATAGGGTGCTTAAAGCGATAAAAGAAGATTATAAAGATAAAACCATTATTTTAATTAGTCATAGAATGTCAAATGTTAATTTATTTGATAAAATTCATACCTTTTCTGATAATAAAAATAACAGGAGGAAAAATGAAAAAATTAAAAGAAAAAGAATTAAAACAAATTAAGGCAGGAGCATTAGGTGGCTGGGCTATTGCGGGTATCATCGCAGGAATTACTTTCGTAGTGGGAATCTTTGATGGAATAGCAAGACCGTTTAAATGCAGATAAGAAAGGAGAAGAAAAATATGAAATTAAATAAAAACGAATTAAAAGAAATTAAAGCAGGAGCTGCTCTTTCAAGCTCGTTAATAAATTCACTTATTAAAGGATTCAATTCATTTATGGATATAGGTAGATACCTAGGTAGTAGTATAAGAAGACTTATTGGTGGAAACGCATGTCCACTAAAATAAAAAATCTGTTTAAGACTGCTGTTATTATTTTGCTAGTACCAGTTGTAATTCCAATGCTAAGTTATACGCTTGAATTTATTTTACAATTAGGTAGAATAACTGGTACGATCGTTAGAATAATAATGAATTTATAAAAAAAGGACGGATTTTTTAGAAAAATCTGTCTTTTTTTGTTATAAAAGAATAAAAACTTATTGTAATAACTCTTGGGAGGTGTTATAATTACTAATAGAAAAAAAGGAGAGGGGGGAAAGAAAAATGATAACTGTACAAGTTAAAAATGGAAACGTTGATGGAGCGTTAAAAAGGTTCAAGCAAAGAGTAGCTAAAAGCGGTCTCCCTTCAGAAGTAAGAAAGAAACAAGCTTTTGATAAACCAGGAGTACAAAGAAGAAACGCTAAGAAAGAAGCTATCAAGAACAGCCGTAAGGCAGCTAGACGTGAAAGAAGAGATTCCTAGTTTTTCTTTACTCGGTATATAAATTGCTTACTATGTTTACATAGTAAGCTTTTTCTTTGCATAAAATTAATTGGTGATACGATTGAACTTAAGAAAAGTAATAGACAATTATATAGAATGTAATAACTTTGAAATTAAGATAGTAGATAGAAAAGTAAAAGTATACTATTATGGTAATATTGAAAGCTTTACATCAAGTGTGATTGTTATCTCAAAAGATGAAGATGTCGTTAAAATAAAAGGTAAAAACTTGGTAATTGAAACAATGTTTCCTGAATACGTGGTAATAAGTGGCAATATTAAATTACTGGAGTTAGGTAATAATGAATAATTACGTAAAAATAAGTATCACTGGTAGAAACCCTAGACTTTTTGTTAGAAGGTATTTTTTTAATAAAATAACTTATAGTAATTATAAAGAAATAAATCATAAAAAAATAGAACTTATAATAAGTTATGAAGACTATTTAGATATTACAGAGAAAAATAGTATATATGAAATATCGGTAATTAAGTTATATGGACCAGTAAAATATATCACTATTTTAAAAAATAATTATACGTTTTTTATATCATTTATAATAGGAATTATATTTTTGTTTTTTATAAGTAATATAGCTTTTGATATTAATATAATCCATAATAATACAAAAATAAGAAAACTTGTTAAAGAAGAATTAAAAGTAAATGGTATAGATAATTTAAGGCTTATTCCTTCATTTAATAAAAGACGAAAGATAATTGATAAGATAATAAAGGAAAATAAAAACAGCTTAGAATGGTTAGAAATAGAGAAAAAAGGAAGTATTTTAAACGTTAAGGTAACAGAAAGAAAATTAAATAAAGAAAAAGAAAGTGATGAACCAAGACATATAGTCGCTAAAAAAAATGGTGTAATAATAAGTATAGAAGCAGAAAACGGAGTTATTTTAAAAAAGAAAAATGATTATGTAATGCAAGGTGAAACAATAGTTTCAGGAGATATAATAAAAGATGAAACGGTAAAAGGGCAAGTAAGAGCAAAAGGAAAAGTGTATGCTGAGACTTGGTACTCGGTAAACGTAGAATACCCACTTAATTATAAAGAAGTAACTTATTTAAGTGACATTAAAACCAATCTTATATTAAGTTTTATGGGTAAAGAACTTTCAATTCGCAAAAATTATGCAACTCTTTATTTAGAAAATAAAAAAGTGTTAATAAATAGTAAAGTATTCCCTTTTAGTGTAAGACTAGAAAAACAAAGAAAAACGAAAGTAAAAACCCAAAAATATACGAAGAATAAGGCTACTCAAAAAGCAATTGAATTAGCAGAGGAAAAAATAAAGAAAAAACTATCAAAAGATGAATATATAATAAGCAAAAAAACTTTGAATTTTACTTCAGATAAGAGTAAAATAAAAGTAGATGTTTTCTTTAAGGTATGTGAAGATATTACTGATTATAAAGAAGTAGATAAAAGTTTACTAAATAAAGAACCAGAAGAGGAAACATAGACTAAAGAGGTATTTTATGTTTACGGATATTTTTATGGAGATTATTCATAATATATGGCCAATGATATTTATATTTACAGTAATAATAGTATCAGTTAGAATAGCTTATATATTATATAATAAAGAAAATTTTGTTTTGTATAAAGAACTTTTAATGTTATGTTTTATAATATATATATTACTTTTATATTACATAGTAACGTTCCAAGATAATAATTATGGTACTAATAACTTTGTTCCTTTTAGAGAAATATTTAGATATAACATAACATCAAAATTATTCTTTAGAAACGTTATTGGTAACGTACTATTATTTGTACCATTTGGTATGTTTGTAACTCATTACGTTAAGAATAATAAAGTATTTATACCACTTTTATTATCTGTTTTGGTATCTTGTTCAATAGAGTTTGCCCAAAGTCTTATTGGAAGAACAGCAGATATAGACGATGTTATTTTAAATGTAGTTGGTGGTATAACGGGTTATTTAATATATAAGTTTGGTGATAAGATAGCAAATAAACTTCCTAAGTTTATGAAAAGTAGTGTTTTCTTAGATGGCTTGTGTTTAAGTATAATAATAGTTATAATATACTTAGCTTTTAGATTTAACTTTTGGAGGTTTTTTGCATGAATTATATAGAAATATTTAACGAGTATGAAAAAGATATAGAAGAATTAGATACATTAAAAGATTTTATTTTCTATTGTGCGAGTAAGCTTTCATTGAAAGACGCATATTTTAATGTTATAATAGTAAACAATGATAATATTCATAAGATTAATAAAGAATATAGAAATATAGATAGACAAACAGATGTTATTACCTTTGCTTTAGAAGATGATAAACAAATTGATGTTCCAGGTCTTAGAGTTTTAGGCGATATATATATTTCTTACGATAAAGTTATTAGTCAAGCAAAAGAATATGGTCATAGCATAAAAAGAGAATTATGTTTTCTTGGAGTACATGGCTTATTACATTTACTAGGATATGATCACATGATTAAAGAAGATGAAGAAAAAATGTTTGGATTACAAAAGGAGTTGTTAGATAGTTATGGCATCAAAAAAGAAAGTTAAAGTAGAAATATCAAGAGGAAAATTCGTAGAAGAACAAGGTTTTAAAAAACTAGGTATTAAAAGAATATTTAAAAGTTTTAAGTTCTCGTTTGATGGACTTAAATATGCTTACTTACATGAACAAAGTTTAATATTACACTTAGTTGTAATGGCAATAATTATAGCATGTGGAATTGGTTTTAAAATAGCTCCAATTCAGTGGGTAATAACACTTGTTATGGGAGCATTAATCTTAGTTACTGAGTTATTTAACACTTCAATAGAAGCAGTAGTAGACATGGTAACTGAAGAGTATCATCCCCTTGCAAAAGTAGCTAAAGATACAGCATCAGCAGCTTGCTTTATCGCTGATATGATGGCTGGTGGAATGTGGCTTGTTGTATTCGTTCCAAAAATAATAACATTATTTAGGTAGGTAACATGATGTTTTTAAAAAGTTTTTTTAACAGGGAACAAAACTTACTTATACATATAATAGCGACCATCATGGTAACTATACTAGGAATAATATTTGATTTAAAATTATATGAATGGTTACTTGTATATACAATGGTAGCATTTGTTATTACATCAGAATTAGTTAACTCATCAATAGAGTTAGTGGTTGACTTATATACAAGTAAGTTTAATCCACTTGCCATGGTAGCAAAAGACGTTGCAGCAGGAGCTGTTGTAATATCTGCTTTTACTGCAATATGTGTTGGTTTATATGTTTTTGTTCCAAAAATAATAATACTAATAAGATAAGTTTTTTATCTTATTTTTTATTTACATTTTTATTTTCTTATTAGTTCTTATATTATTGACGTTTTAACTTTCATTATGTTATCATCTTAATGAAATATAAACAATAGGTGATATTTATGGAAAGACAAAGAAAAATAAAAATTTTAGCATTAATAGCAATGTCCGTTGCGGTATTAGGACTAACGGTAGCCTTTGCTTTTATTTCTACCACTCTTAAAATAAATGGTAGTGGAACCTTTACTGGTGCATCATGGGACGTTCACTTCGAAAACTTAAGCGAGGCTAAAATAACTGGTACTGCTAAAGAAGTTACCAAACCTCAAATAGTAGATGGTGGTATAACCATTAATGATTTAAACGTATCAGTACTTAAACCAATGGATAAGATAGTTTACACCGTAGACGTTGTAAATAGTGGTAAAATGACAGCAGAAATATCAAGTATATCGATGACACAATTAACAGAAGAACAAGCTAAATACTTGATTTTTAAGGCTACTTATTCTGACGGACGAAGTGTATCAGAAAGCGATATACTAGATCCGGGTAGAAAAGAAACCGTTACGATAACGATCGAATATAAAAAAGAAGTAACGGTAGACCAAGCGCCTAAAGAGGATATAAACATAAATTTAAGTTTGACTATTATTTACGTTCAAAACGATAACTTTGAATATATTCCTGATATTCCTGATAGTCCATCTATCATGGCAAAGGATTTTTTAACGGGGTCTTCTTTATCTAAAACCGCGGTAGAATCAATTAGTTTTTCTCCAACTCTTAAGGTTGATAAAAACGCTATAAAACACTGGGATGCTTCTCAAGCTAAAGATAATAGCGTTATTGCGTATTATACTGATACTGATAATAATGGAAAATATGAACTAACCATTTGTGGGAATCAGCAAATTATATTTCCTATTGACAGTAGTGAATTATTTGATGGTTTTCAAAATTTAAAAAGTATTAATTTTGGCGGTGCTGTAGATACATCAAAAGTAACAAATATGAGTTATATGTTTAAGAATTGTTATAATTTGTCTAAGATAGAATGGGGGTTGTTTGATACCTCTAACGTAACTAATATGCAAGGTATGTTTTATATTAAAGAGAATTACACTAATTCAATAACCACGCTAAATTTATATTCTTTTGATACTTCTAATGTAACTGATATGAGCTACATGTTTCATGGAAGAAATAAATTAGAAAAATTAGATATAACGTCTTTTAATACGACAAAAGTAACAAATATGAGCCACATGTTTTTCTCTTGTTTTTCTTTGGTTAATATAGATTTAAAATCCTTTGATACATCTAATGTAACTGATATGAACCATATGTTTTATAGTTGTTGGGACTTAACTAATTTGGATTTGAATGGTTTTAATACTTCTAATGTAACCAACATGAATAATATGTTTTATAAGTGTAAATCATTAGCAAGTATAGATTTAAGTTCTTTTAATACATCTAAAGTGGTAGATATGGGGAATATGTTTGATAATTGTTCTATGTTAACTAATATAAATTTAAATTCATTTAACACATCAAAAGTAACAAATATGAGTTATATGTTTAAGAATTGTTATAGATTGTCTAAGATAGAATTTGGATCTTTTGATACCTCTAACGTAACGAGTATGCAAGGTATGTTTTATATTAGCAGTAGTTCTATAAACTCAATTGAAAAATTGGATTTACGTTTATTTGATACATCAAAAGTAACAGATATGAGTTATATGTTTTTTGGCCGAAACAAATTAAAGGAAATAAATATATCAAATTTTAAAACTTCAAGCCTAGTAAATACTACTTCTATGTTTGAAAAATGTTCTGGTTTAACTCTTTTAGATATGAGAAATGCTACATTCAATAAAGTATCTTCATATAATAGAATGTTTTATGATGTCCCGACGTCAAATTCAGTAACAGTCTATGTTAAAGATCAAGCTGCAAAAGATTTTGTCATCGATAAAAGATATTTTTATAACATCCAAATAGTAGGATAGAAAAGGCTTCTCACTTGAAGTTTTTTCTTTTTCTATAAATAACCTAATTATGATATAATGTTTATTGTTAAGGAAGTGGTTTAATGAGATCAGGGTTCGTAAGTTTGGTAGGTAGACCTAACGTTGGTAAGTCTACTTTAATAAATACGCTAGTTGGATATAAGATAGCAATTACCTCGGATAAAGCACAAACAACTAGAAACATGATACAAGGTATATATAACGATGATGATAGTCAGATAGTTTTTGTAGATACGCCAGGTATTCATAAGCCTAAGCATAAGTTAGGACAAAGGCTAAACGAAGAAGCTTATTACTCAATAGATGACGTTGATATAATCCTTTTTCTAGTGGACGTTAACGCTCCTTTTGGAAAGGGAGATAACTTTGTGCTTGATAAGATAAAAGAAGCTAATAAGCCTACGTTTTTAGTGTTAAATAAAGTAGATAAGATAGCTAAAGATAAGTTATTAGAACTTATTATGAAGTATAAAGATCTATATGATTTTAAAGAAATTGTTCCATTATCGGCACTAAAGGATAAAAACGTTGACGAACTTATTAAAACCCTAAAAAAATATTTACCTGATAGCGTTAAATACTTTCCGGATGAAGATTTAACCAATACTAGTATCGAATTTAGAGCCTCTGAGCTAATCCGTGAAAAAGTACTTAGACTTACCCATGAAGAAGTACCTCACGCGGTAACTTGTGTTATAGAAGAGTACATCGATAAAAAGGATAAAGCAATTATTCAAGCTACCATTATCGTGGAAAGGGATTCGTTAAAAAGTATCATAATAGGTAAGCAGGGAGCCATGCTTAAAGAAATAGGTTCTAAGGCAAGAAGTGATATCGAAGAGATGATTGGTAAAAAGGTTTTCTTGGAACTTTATGTTAAAACAATTAAAAACTGGAGAGATAAAGAAAAATATTTAAGAGAACTTGGTTTTTATGAAATTGATGAATAAAAAATAAAAATCATCACCACCATATAAAT
>CAJTXC010000042.1:0-8289 GCA_910580135.1 uncultured Bacilli bacterium
TTAGAGCAAAAAATGTAGATTTTAATAAATAATATTATTTTTATTAAAATTAAGGTCGGTCGAGAGTCCAAGTAAAAGAAAAAAGACCATTAAGGTCTTTCGTTATCTAAGTGGTGCGGGTAAAGGGACTTGAACCCCCACGGATTACTCCACTAGATCCTAAGTCTAGCGCGTCTGCCAATTTCGCCATACCCGCACAAGTGGTGGACCCTGTAGGACTCGAACCTACGACCGACCGGTTATGAGCCGGTTGCTCTAACCAACTGAGCTAAGGGTCCAATTAACACTTGCTTTTATATATTATCATATTCTTAAAAGTTTATCAATATGATTATTTAAAAAAAATTAAAAAAAGACGAATTAATCGCCATTTTGTAACATATTTAATAAATTAATTTTAAATTTATCTTTATCTTGATTTGCCTTAGATATCATTACACCTTTATAAGCTTGTAATTCTTGTCTATGACCTTCTGATAATAAAGTTTCTGGTGTAATAGTTTCAAGTATTACTGTATTGCTATTTTCACAAACAGAATAATGTAAAACAACCTCTCCATGTACTCTTACAAATAAATCGTCGGTTGGTAATTTAAGTTCATAATTTTTAGTATTTTCCTTACTATTAACACTAACTAACTTTCCTAAAAAATTACCATCTTTTATTTGAGGATAAAATTCAAAAACTAACTTTTTATACGCTAACATATTATACTTTTTAACAGAACGTTCTAGTTTTTTAAATTCATTCTCATTTAAATATTCGAAAATGTAAGATCCTTTCATATTTTCAACCCCCAATAACTAATACTTCCAAATAGGCTTTTACTATATTACCCAATTGGTATAGGTATTATAGCACAAACGACAATTTATGTCAAATTTGTTTACATATGGTATTTCTTTAATCTCTTTTTAGAATTAAGTTTCTTGGCCATATCATAACCAATCTTAAAGTCCTTATCATCTTTATACTCATTATGTACTTTTATAGAAAATGACTTTTTAAACTCATAATATTCAATTCCTTTTATAGCAATATCAATGTTTTTTATATCGCTAATTTTTATATTGATGTTATTCATTATATTAAACTCTCCTTTGACACTTAGGGCAGTAATAAGTTCCTCGCCCTCCTACTTTTTCCTTTTTTATTATCGTACCACACTCATAGCATGGTTCATTTTCTCTTTTATGTACCTTTAAATAGTTTTCAAAAGTACCCCTTTTACCATCTATGTTTGGGTACGTTCCCTTACACTTTAAAGATCTTTCAAACACGATCTTAGTGTTATCAATTATTTCTTGTAATTTGTTTTTACTTAACTTATCTGCATAACTTTTAGGACTTATCTTTGATTCAAAAAGTATTTCATCAGCATATATATTACCAATACCCGTAATAAAGCTTTGGTCAAGCAGCATCTTTTTTATGTCTGTGTGATGACTTTTAAATTTCTCTTTTAAATACTTTGGTGTTAAATTAGAATCGGTATATTCTAAGCCTAACTTTTTATCTAAGAAAAACTTATCTATTTCATCTTTTTCTATTACTTCCATCTTACCAAACAACCTAGGATCATTATAATGAAGTGAAAAATCATCAAAGTAAAATATTACATAATCATGCTTATCTTTTTTAGTATCCAAAGGTAAAAGATAAAATCTTCCTTCCATCCTGAAATGAATGATAATGTAATTTTTATCAAGTTCAAAAATTAACCACTTACCTCTTCTTTTTACTTTATTTATCATTTGTCCTTCTATGGTTTTAATAAATAAGTCTTTTTTGTTATAAACTATTTTATCTAGATAAACAGCAACTTTATTTATTACTTTACCTTCTATTACTTTACTTAAATCTCTTCTAGTTGTCTCTACTTCTACTAACTCTGGCATCAAAATCCCCCTTACCTACTATTTAGCATCATACCAGTTAATACCAGTTTCAATATCAACCTTAAGTGGTACTTCTAATTTATAAGCATTATCCATGCATCTATCAACTATTTCGGTAACCTCTTTTTCTTCTTCTTTTAGAACATTAAAGATAAGTTCATCATGTACTTGTAAAATCATTTTACTCTTGATATTCTTTTCTTTAAATTCATTATATATATCAATCATCGCTTTCTTTAATATATCTGCACTAGAACCTTGAATAGGCGTATTTAAAGCCATTCTTTCACCTTGTTGTCTTATCATGTAATTAGTATTGTTAAGCTCATCTATTCTTCTTTTTCTGTTCATTATGGTTGTTACATAACCTTTTTCATACGCATCTTTAACAACACTATCCATATACACTTTAGTTCCACTATAAGTTTCAAAGTATTTATCAATAAACTCTTTAGCTTCCTTAACAGATATTCCTAAATCTCCAGAAAGGCCATAGCTACTTATTCCGTATAAAATACCAAAGTTAACTGCCTTAGCTTGTCTTCTCATAAGTGAAGTTACATCCTTTTCTTCTACACCAAATATATCCATCGCTGTACGAGTATGAATATCCATATCGTTTTTAAAAGCTTCTATCCAGTTCGGAACTTTAGAAAAATGTGCAAAAACACGTAATTCTATTTGAGAATAATCACTAGATAATAATATACAGTTTTCTTCTGGAATAAACGCTTTTCTAATTAATTTACCATAAGTTGTTCTAATTGGGATATTTTGTAAGTTTGGCTCTATAGAAGATAATCTACCTGTTCTAGTTAATGTTTGAGTATAAATGGTATGTACCTTTCCGTCTTCTAAAACGTTTCCTTCTAACCCTACAACATAAGTACTTTGTAGTTTAGTTAACATTCTATGTTCTAATACTAAAGGAACAATTTCATGTCTATCTTTATATTTTTCTAATATAGCTTTATCAGTTGAATAACCACTTCTTGTTTTCTTACCCTTACCTATTTGTAATTTAATAAATAAAATATCACCTAACTGTTTTGGGGAAGATATATTAAATTTTTCTCCTGCAAGTTCATATATCTTTCCTGATATTTCTTTTATTCTTACATCTAATTCTTCATTCATATCTTTTAAAACTGTTTTATCTACTCTAATTCCTTGGTACTCCATTTCACCTAAAACAACAGATAATGGCATCTCTATTTTTTCAAATAAATACATGCAATCTTCTTTTTGCATTTCTTCTTCTAATTCTTTTTTTACATCATAGATAAATATAGTTTTTGACATTACTAGTTTTCTTAAAACATCTTCTTTTACTTTATTTGATTTACTTATTATTTCAAAGAACGAAACATCATATCCAAACTGATTAGCTAAATAAGCAATATCATCTTTAACGTTATAATTTAAAAGATATGCTGCAATCATAGAATCAAATGAAACGTTATCTAAAGTTACCCCCATTTTCTTTAAAGTAACATAATGTTTCTTTAAATCATAGGTATATTTTTCTTTATCATTTATTTTTTCAATAACATCTTTTATTTGTTCTTTTTTTACATAGAAAGACTTTTTACCATCACTAATTCCCATTGCAAGAGTATCTGCTAAATGGTAATTTGTCTTGTTTGTTTCAATATAAAAAGCTATTGGAGATGACATGTTATCTATATCATTAATATTTTCTAAATCTTCTATTTCTATGTTTTCTTGTTTTTTTTGTACTTTCATATTTTTTAAGAATGAATAAAACTCTAAGTTTTCATACATTTTCTTTAAAGCTTCTAAATTACCACCAGTAAGTGCAGTATCTTCAAGACCAAAACCTAATGGCACTTCTTTATAAATGGTTACTAAATCTTTACTTTCAAAAGCAGCTTCTCTCCCATTAATTAACTTTGTTGCAGCAGCTCCCTTAATATATGCAATATTATCATATACTCCTTCTAATGAACCGTAGTCTTGTAATAGTTTTAAAGCAGTTTTTTCTCCAATTCCTTTAACTCCAGGAATATTATCTGACGAATCTCCTTGAAGTGCTTTTATATCTATCATTTTTTCTGGAGTAAGACCGTAAGTTTCAAAGAAAGTTTCTTTTGTCATCATTACATAATCTTTAGTTTTAAGCATCTTCATTACTACTCTATCAGTAATAAGTTGTAAAAGATCTTTATCACTACTTACTATTAATCCTTTGTAATCATCAGATTCATCAATCATTTTTGCAAGTGTTCCTACTATATCATCAGCCTCATAATTTTCTATTTCAAACCATTTTATTCCTAAATTAGTAAGAATTTCTTTTGCAACTGGAAACTGTTGCTTAAGTTCGTTTGGCATTTCTATTCTTCCAGCTTTATAATCTTCATACTTATCGTGTCTAAAAGTTTTTCCTTTATCAAAGGCAACAAGCATATATTCTGGTTTTTCTTCGTTAATAATTTTGTTAATCATGTTGATAAAACCATATAATGCATTCGTTGGAAATCCTTTTGAATTCTTCATAAAATTACCTGAGTATGCTGTCGCATAATAACTTCTAAATAATAAATTATTTCCATCTACTAATACTACTTTTTTCATTTTTACCACCTACATATAATTATATCACGAAATTAGTCTATAATAAAAAAAGAGTTAAAAAACTCTTTAGTTTTGACCATTATTATTGTTATTGTTTTGCCACAATGAAGTATGTTGATCCGTTACTTGATTAACTTCTTGTTGTGGATATGCCTGAGTAACTGTTTCACCAATCACTGGTGCTTCGTTCATATTTGACATAGCAGCTTGGTTCATCATTGGTGCTTCGTTCATGCTTGGCATAGCAGCTTGGTTCATCATTGGTACTTCATTCATATTTGGCATAGCAGCTTGGTTCATCACTGGTGCTTCGTTCATGCTTGGCATAGCAGCTTGGTTCATCATTGGCGATGATGTACTAAAATCAGGAGCAACATAACCAGTATTTGCTTGAAGAATTGGTTGTTCTTCCCTAACGTTAGAATCTTTTAAAATTGTTTCTTCTTGAGAAATTTCCTCATTTAACTCATTTATAGAATTATTATTAGAAAATTCCATACTATCTAAATAAACACTATTCTTACTAAATCCCAAAATTGTAAAAAATATAAACGGTAAAAATATCATTCCTATTGTAAATCCTGTTGTTTTTCCAAACTTCTTTGCTATTCCATCATATATTACAAACATAGCATATATATTAACAAGCGGCACACATAATAATAAAATATACCACCATTCTTTACCTGCTATTTCACACATTATATAAATATTATAAATTGGAATAATAGCAGTTCATCCTGGCTTTCCAGCCTTATCAAACATTTTCCACATCGAAACTACCATAACAACACTTGCAACTAACGCAAAAATCATTATAAAAGTCCAAATACCTACAAATACACTTAATAATCCTGTTGTATCACTTATACCATAAGAAGTACTAACTGCATCACCATAATAACTTGAATTCATAAAAATTCCTCCTTTATTTTACCTAATTATATAATTTTCAAATTAGTTTATCAATAAATCATGTATATTTTAACACTATTTTACAGAAACTATACTGAAAGGAAGATTATCATGGAAAATATAAGTATCAGACAATATATAATTGATAGCTTTAAGGGAGATAATGAAAGTGAAATAAGAGAATCAATAGATGACACCATAAAAGAAGGATTAGAAGAAGCTTTACCAGGTCTTGGTGTATTTATGGAAATCATCTGGAATAACGCATCAGAAAAATTAAAAAAAGAGCTTTTAGAAATTCTAAAAACTCATTTAAATTAATTATCTCTTAAAGTTGCTGGAACAGTTTCAGTAACTTTTTTTATTATGTTATTAAAACTTTCCATAACTTCTTCTTCTGTTAATGTTCTATCTGGTGCATTAAAGGTTAAAGAATATGCTATTTGTTTTTCATCGTCAGCTACTTTTTCGCCAGTATAAACGTCAAATACGCTTATGTTGTTTAAAAGTCTTCCACCAGCTTTTTTAATAACCATTTCAACTTCACTTGATGTTATATCTTTATTTACAATAAACGCAACATCTTTAGTAATTTCAGGATATTTAGGAGCTTCTTTGAATTTTAATGCTTTAACATTTTTATTTAACTTGCTCATTGAAATTTCACATAAGTATATTTCATCTTTAGAAGTACTTGGATGAATTCTTCCAAATACACCTACTTCTTCCCTATCTATTAATATTTTTGCACTCATTCCTGGATGAAAATTTTCATTTTCTAAAACTTCGTATGAATATCTATTTTTGAATCCAAGATAATCAAGTGTGCTTTCTACTATTCCTTTTAAAAGATAAAAATCAACTTTGGTACTTCCTTGGAAGCTGTTTGTTATATAATTACCACTCATTAAAATAGCTATTTTTGTATCTTCTTCGTAGTTAACATCGTACGTTTTAGCTATTTCATATATATTAATATCTTTTACATGTCTTTTCTTATTATATAAATAAGTATTAACAAGAGATGGTAAGATAGTTGTTCTAATTACCGCTTTATCAGAGCTCATTGGATTTGGAAGATATTTGTTTTCTTTATCTTCATACTTGAATTGTTTAGACATTTCTTCTGATACCAAGGTATAAGTTTTCACTTCATTTAATCCAAGTGTTCTAAGTCTTTTTGAAATGGATTTTCTAACTTTAACATCACCAACATACATACCACGTTTAGTTTCTCCTTTTGGTAATGTTGAAACTAAGTTATGGTATCCATATAACTTACCAATTTCTTCTGCTATATCTGCTACCCTTGGGTCAATATCTAACCTTCTATTAGGAATTGTACAATTAAAATTACCATCATTGTACTCATATTCAAAACCTAATCTTTCAAGTTCTACTTTCATATCTTCATCAGATATCTTAATTCCAAGTAGTTTATTAACTTCATCAGCTTTAAAGTTAACTACTTTTTTAGTTTTATCTACTTTATCATGCTTAACTATACCACTTAATACTTTACCAGATGCATACTTTTCTAAAAGATAGCACGCTCTTTCAATAGCCATATTTGTATACTCATAATTTAAACCTTTACCATATCTAATTGATGCTTCACTACGAAGGTTTAACTTACCTGCTGTATTTCTTATACTATATGAATTAAAAATAGCACTTTCAATTAAGATATTTGTAGTATTTTCATCTACTTCAGTGTTTTCTCCGCCCATAACACCTGCGATTGCAACTGGATTATTACCATCAGTAATAACGATATCTTTAGCAGTTAAAACTCTTTCTTGGCCATCTAAAGTAGTGATTTCTTCTCCATCACTAGCCATTCTAACTAAAACGTTATCACCTAGTTTATCTTTGTCAAAGAAGTGAAGTGGTTGACCAAATTCTAGCATTACATAGTTTGAAATATCTACTACGTTATTAATAGGTCTCATTCCTGCAGAGACAAGTCTTTTCTTAATGAAATCAGGTGATTCACCTATTTTTACATTCTTTACCATTTTAGCCAAGTAATATGGACAATTTTCAGTCTCAACGGATAATTTAAGGTAATTATTTATATCATCTTCTATTTCTGTTAAAGGACTTTTAGGAAGCGTTACTTTCTTACTCAAAACCGATGCAACTATGTATGCAAATCCAATATGATAAAAACAGTCATTATTACGATGCTTATGAATATCAAGTTCATATAAAGTATCATCTAATCCTAAAAATTTTAAAGGATCTTCGCCTACCGTAGCACTACTTTCTAATTCAGTAATTCCTTTAGCATAAGTATCAATTGTTTTTTCTTCTAGTCCTAGTTCAAATAAAGCACAAATCATACCATTTGATTCTTGTCCTCTAATTTTTCCTTTTTTTATTTCAAAATTACCAGGTAAAACAGCCCCAGGAATAGCTACTATTACTTTTAAACCAACTCTTACGTTAGCAGCACCACATACTATCTGTGTTACTTCACTGCCAATATCTACCATACATATATTTAAATGATCACTATCTGGATGTTTTGTCACCTTTTTTATTTCGCCGATTACCAAGTTATCAATTTTATTTGTTATAACTTTTTCTACGTTAACACCTGATTTAGTTATTTTAACCGCTAGTTCCTTTAAATCTTCATCTGTTAAATCTACGTAATCAGATACCCAATTCATGCTTATCATATTATTCACCTTCCTTTCTATCAAAGTTTTTTAATTCTCTTAAATCTGTATTATAAAACGTTCTAATGTCGTTTATTCCATATTTAAGCATCGCAAGTCTTTCAGCCCCAAAACCAAAAGCAAAACCAGTCCACTCTTTTGGATCATATCCACAATTCTCTAAAACTTTTGGATTTACCATTCCTGCTCC
>CAJTXC010000042.1:8299-11129 GCA_910580135.1 uncultured Bacilli bacterium
TCCCGACACAGTAATCCATCCAGTATTTTTACATAATGAACATCCTTTTCCATGACAGACAAAACATGAAATATCGGTTTCAACAGATGGCTCTGTAAATGGATAATAACTTGGTCTAAAACGCGTTTTTATATCATCACCAAATAATCTTTTAGCTATAACATCAAAGGTACCTTTTAGATCTGATAAACTTACGTCTTTATCAATTAGTAAACCTTCTATTTGCATAAATTGATGTGAATGAGTTGCATCATCATCATCTCTTCTATATGTTTTACCAGGACATATCATTCTAATTGGTTTTTCACCTTTATTTTCTATCATAACATGAGCTTGTACTGGTGATGTTTGACTTCTTAATAATAATCTATCATCTTCAACATAGAAAGTATCTTGAGCATCTCTTGCTGGGTGATTTTTTGGAATGTTTAGTAACTCAAAGTTATAGTGGTCTTCTTCTATTTCTGGACCATCTACAACGTCATAACCCATGCTCATAAATACATCTTCTACTTCTTCTACTATTCTTTCTAGTATGTTTGCTGAACCAACAGGAACTTTAGTTGCTGGTAGTGTTATATCTATTTTTTCACTTTCTAACTTTTTATTTAAAAGATCAGTTTCTAACTCTTTTTTCTTTTTTTCTAAAATATTAGTAACAATGGTTCTTACTTCGTTAACAAGCATACCAAATTCTTTTTTTTGATCGTTTGGTATATCTTTCATCATCTTAGAAAGCTCTGTTACCTTACCTTGTTTTCCTAGATATTTGGTCCTTATATCATTTAGCGTTTTCATATCATTAATAGTTAAAACATCTTTTTCAAAAGTTTCTTTAATCATATTTACTTTTTCATTCATAACTTTTTCCTCCTATACTAAAAAAAATCTATGATAACAAGGGCGAAAATATTTTCCGTGGTACCACCTTGCTTCATAGATTTCTATGCACTTTATTTCTTGTAACGTAAGATATACGTGATAACTTTAGGTTATCCAGCTCCAAAGTGAATTCATAAGCTATTACTTATTATCTCTCACCAACCGCTAACTCTCTTTAAGTTTTTTACTTATTACTACTCTTTTTCATTGCTTTTACTAAAAAGTATTGTAGCATAAAAAAAGAAGTTAAGCAAGCTACTTAACTTCTTTTACTCTACTTATATTACCAACACTATCAACCACTCTTATGTATTTGTATCCAAAATTTTCTTTTCTTAGAGAAATTTCTTCTCCCGAAATATCTTCACTATCCCAGTTTAATTTGTCATACGAATATTGCACTTTAGATAATTTAATATTATCTTTAGCATAAATTACTAAAGCTTCATTGTTATTTATTTCCATTACTGGAGCATCTTTATCTATATTAACAATTGTTTCATATGGATAGCTTTTATATCCACGATCATTTTCTACCCTTATGTAAACACTTTCATTCATTGTTTTAGAAAAATTTAATCTAACACTTGCTTCTTTTTTATTTATATCTTCTTCTATTATTTTCCAATTCTTCAAATCAAACGAATACTCTACTTTTTTAATATTATATTTACTAGAAGTATTTATTATCAAAGAAACATTAGTGTTAACAAGATTTTCTCCACTAGAGTTAATAACTTCATTTATTATAGGTAAATCAGATTTATTAAATTCTTTATCAACACTAGCTTTCATACCTTGAGCACTTGCCCTTAACTTATCTGTTATTCCAGACGAAAATACAAAATAGCTAATAAAAATAACGATTAATACAATTACTACAAATATTAAAATATTTCTTTTATCTTTCTTCATAAGTATTCTCTCCTAGTCTATAAACATTATACAAGTATTTATTAAAAAAAACAACAACAAATGTTATTGTTTATATGCTCATTAATTCGTCTTCTTTAGCTTTTAATTTTTCATCAACTATTTTATTATATTTATTTATTAAATCTTGAACTTTATCTTGCGTTCTTTTACTTTCATCTTCTGTTATTTCTTCCATTTTCTTTATACTATTATTAGCATCTTGTCTTACGTTTCTAAGTGCTACTTTTGCCTCTTCTGCGATAGTCTTAGCTTCTTTAACGTATTCTCTTCTTCTTTCCTCAGTAAGTTCTGGAATAACTAACATAACAGTTTCACCATTATTGTTAGGTGTAAGACCTAAATCTGCTTCAAATATAGCTTTTTCTATTGCTCCAATTGAATTTCTATCAAACGGTTTAATAACTATCTTACGAGCTTCTGGAACAGAAATGGTAGCTAATTGTACTAATGGTGTTGGAACTCCATAATACTCTGGCATTACCTTATCTAATATTCTTGGATTAGCACGACCTGCTCTAACGTTTAAAAATCTATTTTCCATAACGTCTATCGCTTTAGTCATCTTATCTTCTACTTCTAATAAAATCTCGTCTATCATAATTTCCCTCTTTCATATAAATATTATATAATTAAAAGAACTTTATTACAAGTCCTTTTAATTAGCTTCATTTGTTGTAGTTTGTTCTATAAACATTTTATCAATTAAACTTAAGAAATTTTGTTTTATGTTTTCTTTTTGTTCTTCTGTTATTAATTCTTCGGTATCAGAATTAATAGTTCCTATATATATACCAACAATATTACCTTTATTTACAAATATAACTGTTGGTGCACTAATTCTTTCATTACCTTCATCATCTTCTTTTATATATCCGGATAAAATGTTAGTTAATGCTTGATATTCCTTTGTATTATTGTCTCTTATATCTTTAAAGTTATAATATAAAATACTTTTAATGTTTTTTTCCTTAGCAGCTTCGTTTAACACCGGAACAATTTCTTTACAAAGTAC
>CAJTXC010000043.1 GCA_910580135.1 uncultured Bacilli bacterium
AATCAAGTTCGAAGAAAAGATTATTAAAGAAGTTGGAAAAGAAAAAATGGAATATGAGGTTCTTGAAATAACCGATGAACTTAAAGAAGAAGTATATTTGCTTGCTAAAGAACCACTTGATAAAGCATTACGTATTAAAGATAAATTAGAAATGCATGCAGCAACTGATAAGATAAAAGAAGATGTTGTAGCTAAATTTGAATATGAAAATGAAGAAATGGATAAAGACGAGCTTAATGAGTTATTAACTAAGGTTAAACTTTGCTTGGCAGAAGTTGAATACGACGTGTTTAGAAAGATAGTAGTTAAAGAAAAAAAGAGAGCTGACGGAAGAAAGATGACTGAAATAAGACCTCTTTCTACTGATATAGACTTACTACCAAGAACTCATGGGTCGGCATTATTTACTCGTGGTGAAACACAAAGTTTATCTGTTGTAACACTAGGAGCATTAGGTGAACACCAAATAATTGATGGATTATCACCAGAAGATCAAAAAAGATTTATGTTACATTATAACTTCCCACAATTCTCTGTTGGTGAGACAGGACGTTATGGTGCTCCAGGACGTCGTGAAATAGGTCATGGTGCATTAGGTGAAAGAGCACTTTTACAAGTAATTCCATCAGAAGAAGTATTTCCATATACAATCCGTGTTGTATCTGAAATATTAGAAAGTAACGGTTCTTCATCACAAGCTTCTATATGTGCTGGTTGTATGGCCCTTATGGCAGCAGGCGTTCCTATTAAAGCACCAGTTGCAGGTATTGCAATGGGACTTATTACCGATGGCGATGATTATACAATTTTAACTGATATTCAAGGTATGGAAGACCACTTAGGAGACATGGACTTTAAGGTTGCAGGTACTAAAAATGGTATTTGTGCTTTACAAATGGATATAAAAATTAAAGGTATAACTAAAGACATCTTAAAAGAAGCTTTAGCACAAGCTAAGAAAGCAAGACTTGAAATATTAAAAACTATAGCTAAACAAATTAAAGAACCAAGAGGCGAAGTTAGTAAATATGCTCCTAAAACAATGACATTTACTATTGATCCAGCTAAAATCAAGGACGTAATTGGTAAAGGTGGAGAAATGATTACCAAGATAATACTTGAATCATCTAACGTTGAAACCGTAACTGATATGAACGCTGTTAAGGTAGATATTGAAGAAGATGGAAGAGTAATTATTTATCATACTGACCAAGAAATAATTGATAGGACTGCTGAAATGATAAGAAACGTAGTTAAAGAAGTTGAAGTAGGTAAAATCTATACTGGTAAAGTAGTTAAAGTAATTGATGAATTAGGATGTTTCGTAGAACTTTGGGAAGGATGCGAAGGATTAGTTCATATTTCTCAATTATCTGATAAGAGAGTTGCAAAAGCATCAGACGTAGTATCTGAGGGAGACGATATCATCGTTAAAGCAACAGGATTTAAAAATGGTAAACTAAACTTATCTAGAAAAGAAGTTTTAGTAAAAGATAAAATAAAGGATGAAAAGTCATCTAAGAAAGAAGATAAAAAGGAAGAGGAAAACGCCAAAGAGTAGTTTTCTTCTTTTATTTTGACACAATTTAAACAAACCATTATAATAAAATAAAATTATTAGGAGGTATAATATGCCTAAAATTTTAATTATAGAAGATGAAGTAAGTATTAGAACGATAATTAAAAAATATTTAAGTAAGTTTGATATTGAATGTATTGAAGCAGAAAACGGTAAAAAAGGATTAGAAGTTTTTGAAAAAAATAAAGATAGCATTGATTTAATAATAATGGATGTTATGATGCCAGAAATGGATGGAATAGAGTGCACTCGTGAAATTAGAAAATTAAGTAATGTTCCTATTATAATATTGACTGCTAAAAGTGAAGATGAAGACGAAATAGAAGGACTTGAGGTAGGCGCTAATGATTTTGTTACAAAGCCATTTAATTTAGAAGTGTTACTTTTAAGAATTAAAAAAATAATTAATTTAGATAGTAATAATGATTTAGAACTAGTAAAAGAACAAAGAGCAGTAAGAAAAAATGGCAAGTTAATACAGCTTACCAAAAAGGAATATTTAATATTAGAGTATTTCTTTGAAAATCCTAACATGATTTTAACTCGCGATCAAATACTTAATAGGGTATGGGGAATAGACTACTTTGGTGATGATAGAGTTGTTGATACAAACATTAAAAGAATAAGAAGGAAAATTGATGAAGATAGAAAATACATTAAAACATCTAGCGGAACAGGTTACATCTTTGTTAAATAAAAAAAGGGTATCAATAAAATACAAAATATTCATAGGAGTAGGTTTATTTGTAATTCTAAATATAATAATTAATATTTTAATAGTTAAAGTATCAATTAATGATATATATTTAGGTTTAGAAAAAAGAGAGTTAAAAAAAGAATATTCGTTAATTAATAATAACATTAATAATGAAAATGAATTGGTTGAAATTATTTATAATGCGAGTAATAATGGTATTAGAATAAAAATACTAGATAATGATTTTAATCTTTTATATAACGTTTTTAGTGATAATATGAATAAAAGGTTTACTAATTTTGATTTGGTTTTATTAGATTCGTTAAGTAATAATGAAAGTAAAATAGTAACGCTAAAAAATTATAATAAAGATGGTTATGACATTCATTTAGTTGGTAAAACGACTTATGGTTATGTGGTAATATCATCTTCTGTAGAAAGCATAAAAAAAGATGCTAAAACTACTATGATAGTTATTACTATGACCTCTGTCATAACGTTTGGCGTACTTATTTTGATTTCTTATTTTATATCTAAACTATTTAGCAGAAAAATAAAGGAAATAAAAGATGTTACTGATGATATTACTAGACTTAATTTTAATAAGAAAATAGAAGTTAAAGAAAACGACGAACTAGGTGATTTATTTAATAACATTAATAACATGAGTGAAGAACTAGAAGAAAGTATTAAAAAACTAGAAGATGCTAATAAAAAACTTAAACAAGAACTAATAGAAAAAGAAAAAAAAGAAGTTGCAAGAAAAAAGTTAATTGCAAATATATCACACGAGTTTAAAACTCCACTTACAATTATTTCTGGTTACACTCAATTAATTAAAGAAGATATTAAAGATGAGGAAAATATTAAAAATGCTGAATTAATAATAAATGAATCGGAACGTTTAAGTGATTTAGTGCGTGAGTTCTTAGAATTATCTAGATTAGAAAGTGGTAATATATTTTTAAATAAAGAAAATATTAATTTTAATGAACTTATAGAAGAGGAACTTGATAAATTAAGTGTTAGAATAAACAAGAAAAAAGTAAATGTTGAAACTAAGCTTACGAAAGATGATATTGTAAACGCAGATAAAAAACAAATTACTAGAGTAATAGAAAACGTTTTAACAAACGGGGTAAAGTTTTGTAAGAAGGAAAAAATAATAAAGATAAAAACTTATGTAAAAGATGGCTATTTCTATTACGAGGTATTTAATAGTGGAGATAATATAAAAGATAAAGACAAAGAAAATATTTTTAATTCATATTATAAGGATAAAAGTACTAGAAATAAAGAGGGGACCGGACTTGGTCTTACGATTGTTAAAGCAATTGTTAGCTTGCATGATGGTACTTGTGTTGTTAAAAACGTAAAAGATGGTGTTAAGTTTATTATAGGAATAAAAAAATAAGGGTTTATTTTTAACTCTTATTTTTTAACATCTAGTATTACAGGTAAAATAATAGGTCTTCTACCAGTTTTTTCATAAACAAACGTTAATAGATCACTTATTACTTGTCCTTTTAATTCGTTATAGTTAACGTTCTTTTTTGTTAATTCTTTATTTATTGTATTAGTTGCTACATCTTCAATTTTTCTTAGTAGCTCTTCATTTTCGTTAACCAAAATAAATCCTCTTGTAGTTATGTTAATTCTACCTAATAATTTATGTTCTTCTGTGTTGATATTGCATATTGCAACTAAGATACCGTCATTAGCCATTATTTTTCTATCTTTAATGACTATGTTACCAATGTCACCAATTCTGTTTCCATCAACGTATATATCCTCGGCAGTAATCGTTCCAGCCTTTCTTATTCCATTCTTGTTTAACGCCAAAACATCGCCGTTTGAAAGTAAGAAAGTTTTTTCTTTTGGAATATCACAGTCTATTGCGATATCTTGGTGAGCTTTAAGCATTCTATATTCCCCGTGTATTGGCATAAAATATTCAGGATTAATTAATCTTATCATTAATTTTAATTCTTCTTGGTTTGCATGTCCTGATGTATGTATTTCGTTTTCTGAATTATTAACAAATACTTCTACACCTTGTAAGTATAATGCGTTAATTGTTTTAGCAACCGAAGCATTATTACCTGGAATAGGGTTAGAAGAAAATATTACTGTATCAGTAGGTCTTAGTTTTATTTGTTTATGAGTACCGTTTGCAATTCTAGAAAGTGCTGCAAGTGGTTCACCTTGAGATCCTGTACATAGTAAACATATTTCTTCTGGTGGAAGAGTATTTGCAACTTCTGGCGATACAAAGATTTTATCATCTTTAATGTAACCACCTTCAATTGAAATTTCAATATTGTTTTCCATGCTTCTTCCAAATAAAGCTATTTTTCTATTATTTTTCTTACATGTTTCAACTATGTGTTTTAATCTATAAATATTAGAAGCAAAAGTTGCAACTATTATTCTTCCTTTTTTCTTTTCAAAGATTTCTTGTAATTCTTCTTCAACCTTTGATTCACTCATTGAAAAACCAGCTGATAGAGCATTTGTTGATTCACTCATTAAAAGTTTAACTCCTGATTTACCAGTATCAGACATTTTGTGAATGTTACTCATTGGTCCAATCGGTGTTAAGTCAAACTTAAAGTCTCCTGTTTCAACTATTTTTCCATTTGGTGTGTTGATTATTATTCCATGTGAATCTGGAATAGAGTGGGTAGTTGCAAAAAATTCAACGGATAAATGTTTAAATTTAACTACCGTATCTTCTGTATAAACCTTTAAATTATCATAACTTACGTTTCTGTCTAATAACTTTCTTTTAATTAAACCGCATGCTTGATTAGGCGCATATATAACTGGTACATTTACCGTTTGAAGTAAAAATGCTATCGCTCCTATATGATCTTCGTGTCCGTGTGTTATAAATAATGCTTTTATTTTATCTTCGTTCTTTTTTAAAAAAGTAAAATCAGGAATAACGTAATCAATTCCCATAAGTTCGTCTTTTGGAAACATTACCCCCGCATCAATAACAATTATTTCATCATCGTGCATTATTGCGTACATATTTTTCCCGACTTCTCCTAATCCTCCTAGTGCAACGACTAGTGTTTCTGTTTCCGCACGATTATTATCAAAATTTTTCATTTAAAATTATAAACTCCTTTCATTCATATAATAATTAAAAAAGAATCAACGAAACTAATTATACTATTTTTTTGTTTTTTTGTCTATTGTTTGCTATAATGGAAATGTTAGTTTACAGGAGGTAGATATTATTACATATAATGATTTGTTGTTGCAACTATGTGAAGTTGTAAAAGAAGTGAAAAAAATTGAAAACCCAAATTATAAAGAATCAGATCTTTTTGTAAGTTTAAATAGTCTTTTAAATTTAGAAAAAATTTGTGATGATTATTTTTCTAGATATGATGATTTAAATGAAACAGAACTAGAAACATTTAATAATTTTGCGGCGTTAAATGGTGCGTCAAGAAGAAAACTAAAAGAAGATTATAAAAAAGCATATGATAATAAGTTAATTGATAAGCGATTATTAGATGAATATCCTGGTATTATGGGTTATGTTTCGGCAATTTTTATGAATGAGTTAAATGGAAGTTTTTTAAATCAAAATTTTGTTAAAACTTTTAATAGAATGATTAAAAATGTTTATGTTGAAGATGAAACGCTTTTAAATATTTTTAGAATGAACTCTATCAATTATAAAAGGTTATATCAAGGAAAAGAAAACCTGGGTCAATTATTTAAAGTAACTTTAAAAGAATTTGAATTATTAACCGCGGTGCAAAAAAATAATGGTTTAAATGGAATAATTTTAACTCAAGCTTATGACGAATTATTAAATTTAGTTCAATTTAATAATTCTAGCATAAAAAAAGAAAAAGAATTCTTGGCGATGAATGATTTTGAAAAATTTGAAAACATCTCCAGGTTGATTACTGAAATGCAAGAAAGCGAAGAAGAAAAAACAAGTTTAGCTAATATGTTTTTAGGACTTCAAAATTCCAAATATTGGTTTGCAAACCAATATTTAACATTAATGTTAAATATAACTAATCAAAATTCTCAAATAGCTAGTTTGTATCATAATAAACATATGACATATGCTTTAGGGCTGTTTATAAACTATTTAGGCGACGATGATTTTCTTAAAGCTGTAACAATTGAAGAAAATGAACAAATTGTTTTTAAAGACTTGGAGAGTCTTATTAATAAGCTTCAGAAATATGAATTGAAAACAATTGATTATAATATTTCGGACGATGATAAACTACATTCGTTTGAAGGAATGCAAAATATTTTTAATGGGGTAAAAGAAGGAAAAATAAAAATAGATGATTTAAGTTCTGGTTATGGTTCTATTTAAGAAACTTTGATAAGTTTCTTTTTTTATAGTATAATGTACTAGGTGATATTAAATGGGATTATTTGATAAATTAAAAACAGTTTTTAAAAAAGAAGATAAAAGTGTAAACACGTATGAAAAAGGTCTTTCTAAAACAAGAAAAAGCTTTGTTAATAAATTAGCTAACCTATCTAAAGAATATAGTGAAATAAATGATAATTATTTTGAAGAATTAGAAGAACTATTAATTAATGCTGATATTGGTGTTAATACCGTTATGGATTTTATGGATAAGTTGCAAGCTAGGGTTAGTAAGGAGAAAATTACTAATCCATCTGAACTAACCGAGATAATCGTTGATGAATTATTTATAATATACGTAAATGATGACATTTTATCCAATAAGATTAACTATAATGAAGACGGACCAACCGTAATACTTTTTGTTGGTGTTAATGGTGTTGGGAAAACAACAACTATTGCAAAACTAGCTTCTAAATTTAAAAAGGAAGGCAAAAAAGTGCTTATGGTTGCCGCTGATACCTTTAGAGCAGGAGCTGTTGAACAATTATGCACATGGGGAAAAAGGATTAATTGCGAAGTTGTTAAAGATGAAACAACCACCGATCCAGCAAGCGTTGTGTATCAAGGCTTAGAAAAGGCTAAAAATGAAAATTATGACATGGTTTTAATTGATACCGCAGGAAGATTACAAAACAAAGTTAACCTAATGAAAGAGCTAGAGAAGATAAATAACATTGGTGATAAAATTATTCCAGGTGCACCTCATGAAACTTTCTTAGTAGTTGATGCTACAACTGGTCAAAATGGTATTAGTCAAGCTAAAGCTTTTAAGGAAATAACTAATTTAACCGGAATAGTATTAACTAAATTAGATGGAACCGCTAAGGGTGGTATAGTTTTAGCTATTAAAGATGAGGTTGGTATTCCAGTAAGATATATTGGTTTGGGTGAAAAAGAAGAAGATTTAGAAACATTTGATATAGAAAAATATATTTATGGGTTATTTAAGGATATGATGTAATATGGAAAACAGGGATTACTTAATCATTTTATATGATTATTATGGAGAACTATTAAGTGAAGATAATAAAAGATACTTTGAAGATTATTACTTTGATAATCTTTCCTTAGCGGAAATAGCAGAAAATAATAATGTTAGTAGAAACAATATACACAAGCATTTAAAAAGTTCTGAAGAAAAACTTTTATTTTTTGAGGAAAAGTTAAAACTATATAAAAAAGATTTGAATATAGAACTAAGATTAAAAAATATAAAAGATGAAAAAATAAGAAAAGAAGTAGAAAAAATATTAAATTAATGTTATACTTATCTAGTAGATGATATAAAAAGGAGTTGTAATTATGGCAGTAAAGAAAAAAAGTTCTAATCCAGTTGGAAGACCAAGAAAAAAATATGGTGCTGAAACACTTATGGATAATAAGAAAAGCTTTAAACTAAATAATAATAACATAGTTCTTGATAAATGGGCTGATGCCTTAATATTAATGGCAATCATACTTATAGTTGCATGTGTTGTTTTATTGTTCGTGGTAAAATAATAAATTATATAAATAACCTAAAACTAGACTTATGTTTAGTTTTTTTTTGTATAGCATTAAAAACGTAAAAATGATATAATAAAATTAGTTTTAGGAGGTTTTGAAAATGAGTGAAAATTCAAATGATAATAAAGAAAATAGAAACTTAAAAAAACGTTTGAAAGCATTAAATCTTCCATATAAAAGGAGTAAAGCGTATGAGGCGTTTGGTGATGTAAAATCAAGTAATAATGAGTCTTCTGTATTTTGGAACTCTAAAGTTGATTATGTGGTAAAATATGAAAATGCAAAAATTGATAATCCGCAAACAAAAGATATGGAAGAAAATGAAGATAAAAATATTCCTTTAATGGAACCAACTTTTTTTGCTAGCGATGATCCTAATAATCCAAAATATGTAAGTTTAGAAGAAAAAAAGAAAAATTTAGAACTAAAAAAAATACAAAAAAGAAAAATGGAAGAGAATTCAACAATTAAAATTTTGTTAACTTTTTTGCCTAGTTTTGTTGTTGGACTTTCAATTTTAATTTCGTTTATTATAAAATATGATTTTACACTTAACGGGATAATGTTAATAACTGCTTTGAGCGGTGGAGTTATGCTAACACCACCTATTACAGTTTTATCCAAATGTACTAAAAAAAGTAAACAAATGATAAAAGAAATAAATGATTTAGAAAAGGAAATAGAAGAAGAAATTAAAATAAAAAAACAAGAAAAAAAGAGTAGTATTAAGGAAAAAGTGAAATCATTATCAGAGGAAACTAAAAAAGTATTAAATGATGTATCAAAGGATGAAGAATTAAAAGAGACAAGAAAAGCATTTGGGATGTCTTATGAAGAATTTTTAGAGTTATATGAAAAAACAAATGGTTTTCAAGATGATATAGAAATAGACAAGGCAATTGAAGCTTTAGATATATTTGATGAAAAGAATAATTCATCAGAAAACTCTTCTACACAAAGAAAAAGATATAAAATAACTGGTAGAAAAAAACTTTAATTAAAATAAAAAGGTTCGATTAATGTCGAATGTTTTTTATTTGGTTTATTAAAATGTTATGGTAAACTATAAACTGATTAAAAATTATGTTATAATTTAAAAAGGTGATAAATATGTTTGAAAGTTTAACAGAAAAATTAGAAAATGCAATTGGTAAAATAAAGGGTTATGGAACGATAACCGAAGATAATGTGAGTTCTGCAATGCGTGAGGTAAGACTTGCACTTTTAGAAGCTGACGTTAACTATAAGGTAGTAAAAGAGTTTACTAACAAGGTAAAGGAAAAAGCTCTTGGTGAAGAAGTTAAAAAGAGTTTAAAACCAGGAGAAGTATTCTTAAAGATATTAAAAGATGAATTACTAGAACTTTTAGGAGATGGAAAATCAGAGATTAATTTATCTAATAATCCTAGTATAGTAATGCTCGTAGGTCTTCAAGGTTCTGGTAAAACAACTACGATTGGTAAGTTAGCTAATCTACTTAGAAAGAAAAAAAGTAAAAAGCCAATGTTAATTGCAGCAGACGTATACCGTCCAGCAGCAATAGATCAGTTAAAAACTATTGGTAAAGAACTTGGCATAGAAGTATATGATGAAGGACAGGCTAACGCTGTTAACATCGTTAAAAACGGTATTATTCATGCAAAAGAAAATGGTTATGATTTAATCCTTGTTGATACCGCAGGTCGTCTTCATGTTGATGAAGATTTAATGAACGAATTAAAAAACATTAAAGAAGAAGTAAATCCAAATGAAATAATTTTAGTAATTGATGCAATGATTGGTCAAGATGCGATAAACGTAATAAATGGATTTAATGATGCATTACCCCTTACTGGTACGATATTAACTAAAATGGATGGTGATACCAAAGGTGGTGTTGCTCTTTCTGCAAGACATTTAACGGGGGTTCCTATTAAATTTATTGGTACGTCTGAAAAGCTTGATGGTATAACCGAATTTGAACCAGAAAGAATGGTATCAAGAATACTTGGTAACGGAGATATAATGTCTATAATAGAAAAGGCTGAAAGCGTTATTGATGAAAAAGAGGCTATGTCTACCGTTAAAAAGATACAAGCGGGTAAAATGGATTTAGAAGACTTTTTATCACAGCTTAAACAAATTAAAAAGTTAGGACCATTAGAAAACTTACTTAAACTTCTACCTGGAGCCAGAAAGATGGGGCTTAATAACATAAGTATTGATCCAAAACAATTCAGTAGTTTAGAAGCTATAATATCATCAATGACCATAAAGGAAAGAAAACATCCTGAAATAATAAAATCATCAAGAAAACAAAGAATAGCAAATGGTAGTGGAACGTCTGTTCAAGAGGTTAATAAACTATTAAATCAGTTTGAGCAAATGCAAAAGATGATGAAGATGATGAAAAATGGAAATTTTAAGATGCCATTTTAAAAAAAATATAAATGTAGTTAATTTTAAACTATAACCTATTCCAACATTTAAAACTCTCATACTATAAAGTAGGTAAGGGGGATTTTAAATGTTTTTTAATAACAATAACAATTGTTGTTGCCAAAATAATAATTGGCAACAAGAAGGGTCATGCTGTGAAATGGATAGACAATGTGGCTGTGGTTGTGGACCAATAGTTGAACAACCCATCGAAAGATGTGTAGAAAGAAACATTTGTCACAAAGTAGAACATATCTGTCCAATACATACTAGAGTAATTAACAATCATATAATAGAACATACATACAGACCAG
>CAJTXC010000044.1 GCA_910580135.1 uncultured Bacilli bacterium
ATTCAGAAATCTTTGAATTTATAAAGATAATAAACGAAAAAGAAGTATATATAAAACTTACGTTAAGAGGCGGAGAAAATAATAAAATATTATGTCTATCGTTTCATGAAAGTACGAAGACAGGGGAGTGTTTAGAATGAGGAAAAAAGAATATTGCTTTAATTGTGATAAGGATGTAATCCCAAAAAAGAAAATAGAAAATAATATATATAAAATAAATGGAGAAAATTTTGAAATAGAAGAATTGGTATATGTATGTTCTTCATGCGAAAATGAGATTGATGTGGAAGAATATGACCAATTAAGAAATGTTTATGTTGAATATTTAAAACGATATGATTTAACTTTCGATGATTTTAAGAATATAAGAAAAAAATATAATTTATCACAAGACTCTTTTTCTAAAATTTTAGGCTGGGCAAAAAAAACTGTTGCAAGATATGAAAACGAAGCTTCGTTTCCGCAAAAAGAATATTTAGATACTTATAAAAAATTAAAAAATTCAAAAACTGAAATGTTAAAAATAATGGATTATAATAAGGAAAGATTAGGAAAAGAATATTATTATTTATTAAAGCAAATGGGATTATATGAACATTTAAAAACCGTAAATAGCTTTTTATACATGCTTGATAAAAATAATTTGTATAGTACAAGTTTGATGAAGAATATGTTTGCTCTGGATTTTGAATACAATAAGTTATTTAATAAACCACTTACCACTTTGATTTATGCAAAAGCTCCGTTTGGACCAATAATAAATAATCATGATGAGATAATAAATTATTTATTAAATGAGGGTTATTTAGGTATTACAACAAATGATTTAGAAAAATTTATGTTTATTGCTAAAATAGAATGTGATAATAACTTCTTTAATAATGAAGAAATGGCTTTAATGAAAAGAGTAAAAAATAAATTAAAAGGTAAATCTGCAACAGAACTATCAAATTGGTCCCATGAGTTTTTAGGTTGGAAAGAAACTCCTAATGGTAAAATAATTGATTACAAAAAATATAGAAATGATTTTAATCTTGAAACAATATAAATATTAAATATAAAAGAAAGTAATGATCTTTTAAAAGAATTATTACTTTCTTTTTTAGTATGAAAATATTTTCTAAATTTCGATAAAGCTATTTGTTACTATAGCAGATAAAAATTAAGTCAAAGGGAGGAAAAAATGAGTAGTGAAATAATTGTAAATGAAAATGATATGGGTTATAAAAGTTTTGAAGATATAAAACATATAGATGAAAGTGGTAATGAGTATTGGTTATCACGTGAACTACAAATTGCTTTAGATTATAAACAATGGCGTAGATTTGAAACGGTTATTGAGCGTGCTAAAATGGCTTGTGAAAACAGTAATATCAATGTAAATGATAAATTTAGGAAAAGGCGCAAAAAGAATAACCATAGATTATAAGTTATCTAGGTATGCATGCTATTTAATTATGCAAAATGCTGATCCGAGAAAAAAGGAAGTTGCATTAGGCCAAATATATTTTGCTATTAAAAAAATAATGCAAGAAATTAATGAAAAAGAATATAGCACGTTAACTGAAGATGAAAAGAGATTGTATCAAAGAAATTTAACTAGGAAAGGTAACTTTTCTTTAAATCAAACAGCTAAAAAATCTGGAGTTAAAAATTTTGATAAGTTTCATAATGCGGGTTATAAGGGTCTATAAACGAGAGAAACTGCTAATGATATTGCTAGAAGAAAAGGATTAAGATATAGAGAAGATATTTTGGATAATATGGGAAGTGATGAGTTAGTGGCTAATTTATTTAGAATTTCACAGACAGAGCAAAAACTAAAAAAAGAAGAAATAAAAACAGAGAAGAATGCTAATAAAACTCATTATGAAGTTGGTCGTAAAATAAGAGATATTATAAAAGAATTAGGCGGAACTATGCTGGAAGATTTACCAACTCCTGAAAAAAGTTTAAAACTGTTAGAAAAAGAAAATAAATTTATAAATAATAATGAATAATGTAATAAAAATTTATTTCTCGACAAAAGATTCTAAATTTTGATAAAGGCATTTGTTATAGTAGCGACTAATAATTAAATTGAAAGGAGGAAAAGTGGATGAAAGTAAGTTAATAGCTATGACTAAATTATTCAAAGAAAATAATACCCAATATAAATATAACAAAATAAAAATAGAAAAAGGAGAACAATAAAATGAATGAAGATTTAGAAATAACAATTAAAGTAATACCAGCAGGAGATGATAATTCTCATGAAGGTAACATGCAAGCAGCACATGAGGTAATGGAAGCTTTATATAGGACTTTTAAAGGACGCTATGATAGAGATGAATTAGAAAGTCGTACGATTATAAAAGAAGGGACAAAAGAAGATTTACCAGAGATATTTGAAAGATTTAATGTACCAGATAAATATAGATATAGAAATAAATACACAAGAAATAAAAGGGGAAGAAGATGAAAAAGAGGGTTTTGGTTGTACTTTTAACAGTTGTCTTACTTTTACCTTTTATAAAGGTTCATGCAGGCTATATGGATTCTTATATTGACTGGAACTTAGATAGAACTGTTTTTGCACATAAAATACAAAATGGAGAAGAACACATAAATAATCTGGCTATGATAACTACAAATGGTAAAGTAGCATACTGTATAGAACCAGGTGTAGATGCAGATAAAGCATCTTATTATTCATCGACCACTAACATTTATGATACAAGGTTATCTTGGGTAGACACTAAAAGATTAAGTCTAATAGGTTATTATGGATATGGTTATAGTGGTCATACTGCTAAAGAATATTATATGGCTACCCAAGAGCTTATATGGAGATATATGGGTGTTGAAAACGTATGGTGGACTGACCAAAAATATGGTGGCAATACATACAATTTAGAACCATATAAAAATGAAATATTATCTTTGGTAAATAAATATGAAATAGCACCTAACTTTTTATTTGAAGAAGAATACATGGTAGGAGGTGAAGTGGTTTTAGAAGATAATAATAAAGTATTAGAAGGCTATGAAGTTCTTAATAATAATGATGTTAAGATAGAGGCAAACAAAATAAATATAAAAGTAAAAGAAGGTGATAACTCTTTTACTTTAAGAAGAAAAACAAATGGTAAAAATACTATCTTTTATTACAAGGATGGCTATCAAACAATAGGAAGTTTTGAATTTCCATATAATTTTGAAAAATCTTATGATATAAATTATACGTATGGAAAAATTTTGGTAGATAAGTTAGACTTTGATACTGAAGGTAAAGATTCTATATCAAGTGATGCTTCTTTAGAAGATGCAGAATACGGACTTTATGATAAAGATGGTAATTTAATAGATTCTAAAAAAACTGATAAAGACGGAAAAGTAGAATTTGATAAGTTGCCAAAAGGTGATTACATAATAAAAGAAATAAAACCAAGTAAAGGTTATACTGTGGATAAAACTATCAATGAAATATCATTAGATACAAAAACTAAAGAAACAGTAATTAAATCATATGAAAAAATAATCAAAAATAAAATAGTTATTACAAAAGTTTTAGATGATTATAAAAATAAAATGTGTGTCCCTGAAGAGGGTATATTGTTTCATATATATGATTTAAATGGAAACCTTATTGATGAAGGCTTAACTGATAAAAATGGAAGCATAACTTTAGAACTTAATTATGGTACTTATATATTAAGACAGATGACTTCTTTAGACAATGTTGATAAAATAGATGACCGAATAATAGAAGTAAAAGAAGATGGTGTTACTCAATATATAACATTAGTTAATCATTATTTACCAGAGTTGCCTAACACAGGCAAAAATTCTATTATTTACTTATTCGTTACTTTTATACTTAGTTTTACCGGTATGATATATGAGAAAAAGTGTATTTAAAATAATTACCATAGTATTAGTTATTTTTCTACTAAAAGAGATTGTTTTTATGGTTTATATAGATTTTAAAAATAAAGTAGAAGTAGAAAGCTATTATAATAACAATTCTAGTTTTAATTATAAAAGTAACATGATAATTGATATACCTTCTATCAATTTAAAGGCCACGGTTAAACTTGCTGATAATGATTTTAAAAACTTAGATGATGGACTCGTATATTATAAATATAATGATTATAAAAATAAAATAATAATCTTTGGTCATTCTGGTATAGGTTATGGAACTTATTTTAATAGACTTGATGAATTAACATTTAATGATAACGTTTATTTATATAAAGATAAGCTTAAAATAACTTATGTCGTAGATAAAATTTATGATATAAAAAGTACTAACATAGACATTTTATATAATGATGAAAAAGAAAGATTATTACTTATTACATGCAAGCCAAATGATAAAAATAAGCGTTTGGTGGTAAATTTAAGCGTAAAAAGTGTTAAAACCCTTAAAAAATAAGCTAAAAATGATATTTTTGTCACTAAAATACTTGAATTATTCAATCAAAAATGGTACGCTTATATTGTAAGCATACTAGCTTATAGTTGAACATAAACATGGAGGTTTTTAATTATGTCAAAACAAGAATTAGTAGAAAAAATGGCTGAAACAGCTGGATTAACTAAAGCAGACGCAGCTCGTGCATTAGATGCATTTACTGGTGCAATCACTGAAGCTTTAAAAGCTGGAGACAAAGTTTCTTTAGTAGGATTTGGTACTTTCGCAACTTCAGAAAGACCAGCTAGAGAAGGTCGTAACCCAAGAACTGGAGAAACAGTTAAGATTGCTGCTAGAACTGCAGTTACATTCAAAGCTGGTTCTAAGTTAAAAGAAGCTGTAAACCAATAATAAAAAAACCATGAAAATGGTTTTTTTCTTTTGCAAAATGTTATAATCTAAGTAGGTGATTATTTTGAAAGAAAAAGCAATGGAACTTTTAAATATTTTTTACGAAAATGGTTATGAAGCATATGTAGTAGGTGGTTTTGTTAGAAATATGATTTTAGGACTTCCTTCCTTTGATGTTGATATAGCAACTAACGCTACGCCAAAAGAAATACAAGAAATATTTAATGTTGTTAAACTTCCGTTTGAAGGATATGGATCAGTACATTTGACATATAAAAAAGTGGATTTTGAAATAACTACATATAGAATGGAACTTGAGTATCAAGACAAAAGAAAACCTTCCAAAATCATATATACAAATAGTCTTAAAATAGATTTAAAAAGACGAGATTTTACTATGAATACCCTTTGTATGGATAAAGATGGAAACGTAATAGATTTCCTTAATGCAACTAATGATATAAGAAATAAGGTTATAAAAGTAGTTGGAAATACAGATACAAAAATAAAACAAGATGCATTAAGGATACTTAGAGCTGTAAGATTTGCAACAGAATTAGGCTTTGAACTTGATAAAGATCTTGAAGAAGCGATCATTAATAACCGAGAGTCATTAAAAGAATTATCATTTTATAGAAAAAAAGAAGAGTTAAATAAGATTTTGGCATCGGTTAACGCATTAAAGGGAATAGAACTTTTAAGACGCTTTTCTTTGGACAAGTGTCTAGATATTGATTTAAGTGGAATAGTTAATAAGACAAGTGATCCAATAGGAATGTGGGCTCAAGTAAATCCTTCTTTTGAATATCAGTTTACTAATAATGAAAAGGCTTATTTAGAGGCTATTTTGCGGGTCCTAGAAGACGGTAATATAAATGATATGGAATTATATAAAGAAGGTAATTACGTGTGTTATATAGCTTGTCAGATACTTAATATGGATGAAACTAAGATATATGATAGATATGATGCATTACCAATTAAAAATCAATCTGAAATAAATATAAATGGTAAAGATATAATAGATATATTAAATTTGGAAGATAAAAGTTTAGTAAAACCTATATTAAGTGATGTAGAAGAAAAAATTGTATTAAGAAAGTTAGAAAATAAAAGGGATGTATTAGAAAAATATGTTATAGCAAATTATTCTTAAAAAGTGCAATTTTACTAAAATGCTTTAAAAATATAAAAAACAAATCAAAAGAAGAAATTTTGCTTGGTAATTTTTCTTTTTTTATACTATAAAACTCTCAAAAAAGCCATTTTAGTAATTTGCGTGCTTTTTAAATAAATGCTACTATGCAAATGAAAGGAGCATTTATATGACAAATTTAACAAAATATAATAGAAGTATTTTTGAAAGTATTAAACATCTTAATAAAAATGGGGTTGAATATTGGGAGGCTAGAGAGCTTCAAAAAGCATTAGAGTATACACAGTGGCGTAGATTTGAATCTGTTATATATAAGGCTAAGGGAGCTTGTGAAAATAGTAAAATAGATATAGACGACCATTTTGCCAACGTTGGCAAAATGGTTAAAACAGGAGATTCTATAAGAAAAATTAAAGATTATAAATTATCAAGATATGCTTGCTATCTTATTGTACAAAATGGAGATCCTAGAAAAGAGGTAATTGCACTTGGTCAGACTTATTTTGCAGTACAAACAAGAAAACAGGAATTAACCGAGAAAGAGTACAATCTTTTAAGTGAAGATGAAAAAAGATTTTATCAAAGGAATTTAACTAAGAAAGGTAATTATTGGCTTAATAAAGCTGCTAAAGAAGCGGGGGGGGTTAAAAATTTTGATAAGTTCCATAACGCTGGTTATAAAGGATTATATAATGGTGAAACAGCTAGTGATATAGCTAAAAGAAAAAAACTAAGATATAGAGAAGACATATTAGATAATATGGGAAGTGAAGAGTTAGCGGCTAACTTATTTAGAATTACTCAGACTGAAGCTAAATTAAAAAGAGATAAAATAGATTCTGAAGGTGATGCTAACAAAACTCATTATAATATGGGAAAAGATATTAGAAATTTTATTCATAATCAAGGAGGTACTATGCCAGAAGAGTTACCTACGCCAGAGAAAAGTTTAAAGGAATTAAATAAAAATAGTTTATTAAAAAAAATAAGTTTCTTTAAATAATTCATGTAATATATGTTATAATTCCATTAAGGAGTGATTATCATGTTGAAAAAAGAATTCTTAGAACAATTAGATAATGAAAACCATTATACCGTTTCTAAATTTGTTTTATCTTATTCAAAAGAATTAGGCTTAGACATGAACTCACTTATATTACTTATATACTTTTTAAATAAACCAAATAAGACAATATTTGATTATAAAAAAATTATTAGCGACTTAAATTTTACAGAAAAAGAATTATTGGATGCTATATCAATATTAAAAGATAAAAACATATTATTAATATTAATGGAAAAAAATGATTCGGGCGTATTAGAAGAAAAGATAGACATAAGCTTATTTTATGAAATTATGTTTTCTAAAATACTTAATAGTGAAAAAGCAGAAGATACTCAAAAAGACTTATATGATAATTTCGAAAAAGAATTTGGAAGAACATTATCTCCTATGGAATATGAAATAATAAATAATTGGAAAGAACAAAAAATAAGTAATGAACTTATTTTATCCGCCTTAAAAGAAGCTGTTTTTAACGGTGTTAATAATTTGAGGTACATTGATAAAATACTTTATGAATGGAATAAAAAAGGAATAAAAAAATTATCAGAAGTTCGATTGAAAGAAAAGGAAAAAGAAGAATCCAAAGATGAAGAAACTTATGAATATGATTGGCTAAATGAAGACTAATATTAGTCTTTTTTTGTAATATAAAAGAATGTCTCTTTCGAAACATTCCTATTGTGATTGTGTTGAAGAAGATGTGGTTGTTTGTTCAGTGGCTCTTACGGTAACAGTTCTACTTGCTGTTTTTGTTTTACCTGAATAAGTTATTTTATATGTTAACTTATAATTACCTGGTGTGCTTAAATCTACGTGCCCAGATTCTAAAGTAATTGTGCAGTTATCCGTAACATCTACAGAATTATATAAAACGATAATTGGTTTATTATCATTAAATTGTTTTCCTGAGGTATCTTGATCAACTGTACTATTACTTATTTTTACATCAAAATCAGATGTTACTGTTACTTTATGTTCAACACCTTTGCTTCGGTTATTTTTGTAATTAGAATATGCGGTGTAAACTATGTATATAGGGTTTGAGTAATTAGTTGTATGAGTATATGAACTAGATGTTGTAGAACCAACGTAAGATTCTTTTCCGCTAGAACCATCTTTAACATATATATCATATCCTAATGTTCCATAACTATCATCAAAGTTAAGATTTAACATGTCTTCGGCAGTTAAACCATTCCAATTAAGAGTTACTGTATTACCAGATACTTTGCTTGATAAATTACTTACACTTGGAAGTTTATCTTCAGCTTCATTTGCAGTTTCTTTAGGCGATGTACCTTTTCTAAAGAAACCTGTTACTTTCATACCTTCTGGTGTATAAGCACCTGCTAACTTAAGAGGCATTGAATTTTTTACTACTTGAACAGTTTCAATGCTTGAAGGAACGTTAAAAGCGCTACCATCTTTATCAAATAAGTTATTAGCTAAGTTTCTATAAAATCTATCACGAGTTGTCCAAGATGCTGTTGTACTATGATATTCTTTATAAATTCTATCATAACCATACCACATTGTTAAAGTATATTTTGGAGTATAACCACATACCCATAAATCATTAACTGCATTTCTAGATAATCCTTTATTTATTCTTGTTGCTTCATCGAAGTTACTTGTACCAGTTTTTGCAGCGGTAGCAACACCACCTACGTTAGCAGCACTTCTTGCAAGTCCTTCGGTAGCAGACCAGTTAAGTGCATAGTTTATTATGTATGCGGTAGAGTCATTCATTACTCTTGTTTTATCCGATTTTGTTTCGACAACTTCGTCAGTTTCTTTATAAATGAATTTTTTTATTGTATGTGGTTTAATGTAATATCCACCATTTGAGAAAGCTCCATAAGCACCCGCCATTGTCATAGGACTATTTCTTGATTCGTCTTTTTTTGTTGAACCAGTAAACGCTCCAATACTATGTGCTTCATGAATTTTTCCGTTTTCAACTTCTGGAGTAAGACCTAAATCAGTTGCAAACTTAAGTATTTTATCATTACCAGCTTCACTTGATACTTGTTGGAAAGTTTTTAATGCTGTTATGTTTCTTGATAAACCAAGAGCTTGATACATCGGCAATATCCCTTTATATCCGCCATCTGAGTTAGAAATTTTTGTTCCATTGCTGTATGAATGTGGTTCGTCATTAATGTAATTAACGCTTCCCCAACCAAGGTACTCAACAGCTGGTCCATAGTCAAATATTGGCTTTGCGGTTGAACCTATTTGTTTATTAGTTTGAGTTGCAAAGTTAAATGAACGTTCTGTATTTTTATTTCTTCCTGCACCAACTGCTATTACTTCGCCAGTTGCCGATTCAGTCATTACAATACCAGCTTGAGCTTTTTCATTTTCCCAAGTCCATGCCTCACCATTCATTACTTTATTAACGAAATCTTGTTTTTCTTTATTCATCGCTGTGTAAATTTTAAGTGGGGTAGTATATGGGTTTAAATTATATTCGTTTTCTAATTCTTCTACCACTGTATCTATATAACCTTGGTATTGTGAATAAGCGCTATTAGTTTGTTCTGTTTTGATATATGAAGTAATAGGATTAGCTTGAGCTATTTTTCTTTCTTCATTGGTAATGTAACCATGTCTTTCCATTAAATATAAAACGGTTTGTCTTCTTTTTTCTGCACGTTCTGGATAATTATATGGATTATAATAAGTAGGTGATTGAAATAATCCTGCAATAAATGATGCTTCTGCTAAATTAAGCTCACTAACTGATTTTCCAAAGTAGTTAAGTGATGCTTGCTCAACGCCATAAGCTCCATTTCCTAAATAAGAATCGTTTACGTAAAGTTTTATTATTTCTTTTTTAGTATATTTTTTTTCTACTTTAAATATAGAAAGATATATATCAGTAAATTTTCTTACTATTCCTTTAAATCCTGATGCTTCAGTAGAAGTATAGTTATTTTTTACTATTTGCATGGTAAGAGTAGATGCTCCCCCAGCGTCCCTACCTAAAAGCTGACCAAGACTAGCTTTAGCAAATCTTGCTAAGTCAAAACCATTATGTTGGAAAAATCTTGAATCTTCTGTTGCAATTATTGCATCTATTAAAACCTCTGGTAAATCGTCATATTCAATTTCGGTTCTATTTTCATTTCCCATTTTTGATATTAGGTTTCCGTCAGTATCATATAACTCTGACATTTGAGTAAATTTTAAGTTGTTTGGATCAAACTTTGGTGCTTTAATAACAACGTATGCAAAGAAAACTATCATTATTGATACAAACGCTATTACACCAACTAATAAAACGTTTAAGATCATTCTTTTTTTCTTACTCATTTTGTTAGTACTAGTTTTTCTTTCTTTGTTTGCAGTAACCTTTCTTTGAATGCTTTTTGCTTTACTTTTAATATTACTTGTAATTTTACTTGATTTACTACTTCTTTTTTTCATCATGATTAATTACCTCCAAAATATAATTTATCTATTACTTTTATATAGTCTATTCTAGGACTATACTTTATTTTAATCATTGTACCATATTCTTTGAAAAAATCTATTGGAATTGATTTTCTTTCATTATTTTTAATAAATTCTTCAAGCAAGTTTGTGTCCAAAAAATATGTTTCATCTAGCACAGTAAACCTTACTATTATAAAAGAGATTGCTCCTTTATTTTTAACGTTTATTAGATGATTAATTTGGTGTTTGTGAATGTTTGCCAAAGAAAAGGATGTTTTACTTGTTGTTTCCTTAGCTTCAAAATCAATATATTTGCCATTATATATACCATTATAATCAGTGGTTGAAGGAGTTTCAAAATAGGCTTCTTTTATTTTTCCTGCTTTATAATCAACGTTAACTAATTTTATTGGTGTAG
>CAJTXC010000045.1 GCA_910580135.1 uncultured Bacilli bacterium
TTATTCTAAATACATGCATGTATTTAGAATAAAAATATATTTTTATTCTTTCAGTAATACCAATTTTAATTATATAATCTAATAACATTTTTTCTTCATTTTGATATAAATTAACTTTTCTTCTAATGGCAATATTAAAATAATTAGCTACAGTAGACTTTTTATCACATTTCAAGTAATTATTAAAAGTATTTTCAATAATCACTTTAGATAATTCTTTTATTTCTTCTTTATCAAGCACCTTTATATCACATTTTTTACATAGTGTTTTATATAATTTGTTTATATAATGCTTTTTTAATAAACTACTATTTTCACTATAGATAATTTCATCAAAATTTGTTTTTACAAAAAATACTGTTTTGGATCTTTTATTCAAAAAAACACTTATTTTATCTTCTAAATCTTTCTCAAAATAATAATCTACTAATTCAGGCAAAACTTCTTCAGCTTTTGTCTTATAATCTTGACCATAATTTTTTTCTACATTTTTAGAGAATATAGGTCTATAATATTCAATTATTACATTTACATTTTCTACATATTGTTTGCTTCCATATTCCAATTTTTTTGTTTCCAAAACCAATTGCTCTATTCCCATAAAAAAGCCCCCTTTAATAGTTCGTTATTATAATAAAAAAAGAGTAATGTGTCAATCACTCTAAATTCTTTACTAAATCTTTAAACTCTTGTCCTCTTACTTCACATTCTTTATATTGATCCCAGGAAGCAGATGCTGGTGATAAAAGTACTACGTCACCAGGTTTTACAACAGTAGTAATATCTTTGAAGCCATCCTTTAAAAACTCATGAACATATACTGGGATATTAATGCTATTAGCATAGTCTTCTACTCTTTTTCTACATTCACCTATTGCAATAACTGCTTTAACTTTTTTCATAAATGGTGTAAGTTCATTAAAGTCTTGACCTCTTTCTAACCCACCTAATATAATTACCATAGGATTATTAAATGACGATAAAGCTATTTGAGTACATTTTATGTTAGTTGCTTCCGTATCATTATAGTATTTAACACCACCTACTTCACCAGAAAATTCTAATCTGTGTTCAACACCTATAAAATTACATACCACATCATTTATAACTTCATTTGAAATATTAAGCTTTTTTGCTACCATGCATGCTGCCATTGCGTTTTCTATATTATGAATACCAACTATTTTCATATTCTTAGTATCTATTACCTTTTCATCATTATAATAAATTATTTCATCTTTTAAATAGCAATTAGTTTTTTGCTTACTTGAAAAATATACTTTATTAGATTTTATATCCTTAGTTTGATTTAATACTTCTTCATTTTCTAAATTAAGAATAGCAATATCTTTATCAGTTTGATTTTTAAATATTTTAGTTTTTACATCCTTATATTTTTGATAGCTATTATCAAAGAAGTCTACGTGTGCTGGAGAAAGATTTGTCATAACTGCAATATTAGGTTTAAATTTTTTTAAGTTATTAAGTTGTTGGCAAGATGTTTCCATAACTATAACATCTCCGCTTTGTAACTTATCTAAAAAACTACATAAAGGAAAACCAATGTTACCAGCAAGGTGACATCTTATACCTGATGCCTTAATAATTTCATATGTAAGAGTTGTGGTTGTAGTTTTACCATTAGTTCCAGTTATTCCAATTAGTGTTACATCATCTGGTAAAAGTCTATAAGCCATCTCAACTTCATTAATAACTTCAATACCTAACTTTTCCGCTTTTTCCACATATTTATGATGAATAGGAACCCCTGGATTTTTAATTAAATAATCATAACTTTCATCTAATAAATCATCAGGATGAGATCCAAAGTAAAACTTAACTCCTAACGCTTTTAACTCATTTAGTTTTTCTTTATCCATCTTACTTTCATCTTTGCCATCATTTATCAAAACTTCATTTCCTCGTTTTATTAAAAATTTAGCAGCTTCATAACCACTTCTTGCAAAACCAAGGATAAATATTTTATTATTTTCAAACATTTAAAACACCTCTTATTAGATTATACTATATTTGAGGCTGTTTTTTTCTTTTTTTAGTATAACAATTACTTTTTATTAACATATTTTTTCTTAAACATATATTTAAAATGTCTTTAAAGCCTAATGGAAACATCCCAAATCTTTTATAAATATATTCAATATCTGCTCCTGTTGCTTCATGAAAATTTAATTTATCACATCTTTTACCCATAACGTCATATATATCATCATCAATTAAAGCTGCACAATGCATCTTATCATTTTGCATCATTAGTTTTGCACTTGGAAAAAAGCGATGTAAAATATTAAAATATTCATAACAAAAACCACTCATAAAAGTTTCATTAGGATCAGGTTTGCCATACGCAAAACCATATGTGTCGTATACATATTCATAAGTTTCGTTTATCTTATTTATTGTTTCAATTATATCCATAAAAAATCACCATAATATACATTATGATGATTTTAATTTAAATATTCTGTCGAATTTTATTATATAAACATTATTTTTCTACGTCGTACATTAAACCTTTGTAATATTTCCAAGCCAAAACTCTAAATGCCATTTTATCTACTATTTCTCTACTTAAATTACCATTTTCTATAGCATCTTTAACTTCTTTTATAGATGATTCATAATCCGTTACAATAAGTAAATCATTTCCTGCTTTTATTGCTTTAGTAACCGCATTACTGGTATTTATAGCTCCCATTTCCAAGTCATCAGTTATTACTATGCCAGTAAAGTCTAATTCATTTCTAAGTACGTTATGGGTACTTGCTGAAAGCGATGACGGATTATCCTTATCCATCGCTGGAACTATCGTATGAGAAACTAAAACTGCTTCAGCACCTGCTTTTATACCTGCTCTAAATGGTGGAATATCATCTTCCATTATTTTAGAGTATGTTCTATTATCAGTTGCAGATGTTTGATGAGTATCTGCATTATCCCCATAACCTGGGAAATGTTTTAAAGTATATGATACTTTAGAACCTTTACTTGATTCTATTACAGTTTTAGCATACGTAGATGTAATATTAGTATTTTCCTTTATAGTTCTATCATAAATATAACTATTTGGATCATTTGCAACGTCCACTACAGGTGCTAAGTTAACGTTTATTCCTAAATCTTCTAAAACTTCACTTTTATTTATTGTATCCTTTTTTATCGCTTCCATTCCACCTTCTTTGTAAAGTTCAGATGGTGATTTAAATGGAGTTTGCACCAAGTTAGTATTATTACTTATTCTAGTTACTTTTCCCCCTTCCTCATCAGTTGCAATTATAAGTGGAATTTTAGAAGCTTTTTGAAAATCATCTATCATATCTACTACTTCTTTTTTAGTCTTATTATCGAAGTCTCTTTGAAATAATAAATACCCTCCAAATTTATACTTTTGTAAATCTGATATTTTATCTTTCTCAGGAACTCTAACTAAGAATATTTGACCTATTTTCTCATCTTGGGTCATAGTTTTTAACTTATTATAAGCCATTTGGTAAAACTGACTAAACATTCCATTATCATTCCAAGAATCAGGAACGCTACCATCTTCGGTATAAGCAGTTACACTTACTAATTTGGCAGTTTGCTTTTCTTTGTTTTTATTAAGTTTGCCATCATATTTAATATTGATACTTTCTCCTATTTCAAGGGCATCATTACCACTCCCAACAAAAGTGTATATAACGTTATCATTGTCAGATACAGTAATATAATCACTAGATACTTCCAAAACGGTTGCTTTCATACTAGAAGTTTTTTTAGTGGTTGTAGTTTTAGTTTCTGGATTAACTAAAACAGCGGTAATCATGCAAATAAATATTGCAAATATGCAAACAATTACTTTTTTATTCATTATCTAATTCCTTTCCTTCCTATATTAAATGGTATGAAAAAACATCTATTTATATTATTGCAAATAGATGTTTTTATTTATTTAATACTTTTTTTAAATAACAACTACCACACAAAGGTACATATTCTATATGTTTTGGATCATCATCTATAACGTGATCTTCACCTTCTATCGCAAACTTTCTTATTCTTTTTGTACGATATTTTTATGTTATTTATTATTTAAAAATGTATCTAAACTTTTTGCATAATCAGCTATATCTTTTTCTAATTGTTCTTGATATAAATTCATTTGTTCTTGAAATCTTGCATTATAACCAGATTCTATAGCTCCCCTTCTAAGTAATATGAATTTTCTTAGCAAATCTTCCATATACCCATAATCTACTTGTTCTATTCCATTTTCAATTCTTTGTTTTATAACGTAATTCAAAAAATCTTTAACATAAACAAATCTTCCAAAATTAATACATGAAGATATTTCTTTGCCCGTGTGTTTATTTACTGTTATGTTTTTTCCTAACCAATTTTCACTTTCATCCAAAATAAGCATATCGTTGTCATTTACTAACATTCTAATATCGTCAAATTCGCCTTTACCATTATAAAAATTTCTTTTTTTTCTTTCATTTACACATACCCTAATATGATAAGTTACGTCCTCTTCTATTCTATCAAAAACACATGGTGTTATCTTAGTTGTATGAAAGCTTGCTTTTTGATAACAAAATTTTTTACCTTCATACATAGTTAAAAGTTCTGATAAAATCTTTCCTAAAATTTCATTATCAAAGGTAGAGTATTTTTCATAATCTTTTATATACTCATTTATGCTATCATTTATTTTTTTTCTTTCCTCATAAAAAGGATTTAATTTGCCAGCAAACTCACTTTCAATTTTGTTACGAGATTCTTCTAGACTTTTTGTTTTTTCATTTCCTATTCCATCTATTTTTTTATTACATATATTTAATTTTTCTATTAGTTTTTCCAAATTTTCATCTTTTTTTTCCATCTTAAAATCCTTATAACTTTATTTTTTTATCAACTAATTTTTATAACTTTACTATTATTTTTATTCTTAAAGTTTATATTATAATAATTATCATCTAACGTTACATCTTCAATCAAATCTATAAATGGTGGTATTTGAGCATTTTCAGGAGCTTCTAAAATATAAGTACCATCTTCAAAATGATCTAATTTGTATACGTTATCGTCATAAGCAAAACTAATTCTTTCTTTATTAACTTCGTTTACTACAGTCTTTTGTTCTAACAATCTTTCATATGCTTTTTTATCTATTTTTTCTTCTGTTATTATTCGTTCTTTTCCATAATCATTTTTCTTAACAGTTATGTAATAAGTACTGTCACCATTAAGAGTTCTTTTTCTTAATCTCATTTCACAATCTTTATCCGTACTTAAGTAAGTTTGTTTTATTTGTACACTAGAAATTTCTTTTTCATTTAAAATATCCATTGTATTATCTTTTATATTAACTAAATACTTCTTACTATTTCTTTTTTCAATACCAAAGTAATTTTTAACAGTATCAACTACTCTTTTTACTTTTTCTTCAAAATTAGTACTATTATCAATAACTTTAAAGTTACTATGGGGGCTCCAAGCTTCTTGACATTTATCATCTCTTATAATTGCATCTTTTATTCCTTCGCTTCTTGCTTCATTATTATCAGTTGTATAAAACTCTTCGGCTCCTTTAGCTACCGTATCTAAATTGATTACTAAATTATAACTATCAATAAGTTCAAGCTTTGATAAATTATATTTATTTAATAAACTATCAAACTCTTCATCACTTATAAATGATTTAATATCAAATATTCCTCTGTCACAAAGTATTACACATTTTCTATCAATTAATTTTGCTACTTTTTCATAACATTCTTCTTCTGTTAATTGTTCTTTTAACATTATTTCTTCAAAATCTAACATACTAATGGAATCATCCCCAAATGGCTTTATACCACTATTAATAATTCTTGTTGCAACTTCATTAATTATTAATACCTTGTAACCCATATCAGTTAACTCTTTTTCTATTTTTGCAAGAGCGGTTGACTTACCACCACAAGGACCTCCAGTTAAACAAATTTTTGCTACTAACATAATTTATCTCCTTTCATCCTCTTTACTAATGCCATTTGCTTTTCTATATCTTCATCTGTTGCTTTAGGATATTCATTCATAAATTGATCATAAATTCTCTTTAATTCTGTGATTTCTTCATATGAGTAATTTCCATGTCTAGGCCAAAAATAACAATTATAATCAATAAATATTTGATTCATCATTTGAACACTTTTAGATGTATCATGCCAAAAATACTGATTCATATATCTATTTGTAAGTCCGCAATGAATACAAGTTATAATTTCCGTCCTATCTGTACGATGTCCATCAAAATCACTTACTACATCATTAACAACAAAATAATGATCACAGTGAAGCATATTTTGATATTTTATTTGTTCTTGTAAGCTTTCTATTTTATTTTTACTTTGAGCATGTTTTGTGTCGGCATCAATATATTTTTTAACTATATCTTCACTCTTTAAAACCTTTATAATAGAATCTAATTCTTTTATTCTTACTTTTTCTTCTTCTAGTTCCTTTTTTCTGTTATTTAATTCTTCTAATGTAATCTTCTCCATATTAATAAATCCTTTCTATCTTTTTATTTTTTAAATCAAGTTTATGAACTGATGCATGAGTAACATCAAAACTATCTTTATACATATCTGGCTTTTTATCATTTAATAAATAATAAATCATATTAATTACACCACGATGTGTTACTAATAAATCACTATCCCACCTGTCAATGATTAATAGTAATTTTTCAATTCTGAAATATAAATCTATTAATGATTCTCCATTTGGATAAGTATCATATATTTTTGTATTTCCTAAAAAGTAATCATTAGGATTAAGTGAGCTTTTTAAAAGTCCATTGTAATCTCCCTTATTTTGTTCTCTTAATAGTTTTGTATAAATAATAGGTTTATTTAAATTTTTATTTATTATCTCCGATGTATCTTTAGCTCTTTTTACATCACTTGAAATTATTTCTTGAAACTCTATATTGTTTTCAACAAAATTCCTTGTTTTTTCTACGCTTATTATTCCTTCTTCGGTTAAAGAGACATCACTATAACCACCTATTCTTGATTCATCATCAAGTCCATGTCTTAACAGATATATCATCTTTCCTCCTTTTGTGTATTTTATACACTATTATATTCTTTAAAAAACATATTTTTTCAAAATACGTTTTAAAAGACTTTTTTATTTTTGATTTCTTTTTTAAATCTATATAACTTAGCAGGTCTTTTACCATTTAGATTGATTTCTTTATTAGTATCTTCAACAATATTAAGACTTAATATTTTCTTTCTGAAATTTCTTCTATCAAACTCTTTATTAAGGATACTTTCATATAATTTTTGTAATTCTGGCATAGTAAATTCTACTGGTAATAATGCTTTTAAAATATTACTTTGCACAATTAATTCTCTTAATTTTTCTATTGCTTTTGAAAGAATTTCGTTATGCGTAAAAGCTAATTCAGGAATATTTTTTATATCAAACCATTCTACATCTTTAGTATTTCTACTTTTTTTTAAGATATTAGTATGTTTACAATCAATTATTCCTAAATAAGTTATTGCAACCATTCTCATGTTTATCGTAGGTGTTTTATCTTTTTCATCAAACACACCAAATTGATAAATATCCAAATCATTAATGCCCGTTTTTTCTTTTATTTCTCTTCTAGTACCATTTTCAAGTGTTTCATTATTATATAAAGCACCACCAACTAGGGCCCACATATCTTTATAAGGCTCATTTTTTCTTCTAACTAAAAGTACTTTAGCTCGTCCTTCATCTACTGTAAATATAGCGTTTATGACATGAATACCCTGATTTTTATATAATTCATTTTCTACTCTCATATAAATCACCTTACACTTACATTATATGTGTATCGATTACACTTGTCAACACTTTATGTGTACTTTTTACATTTTTATGCAAGTTTCGTTATATTTAATATATTCTTCTAAGTATTTATTAAAATAAGTTTTAAGTACACCATATATATTATCATCCACGTGTCTATGATTTTCTCCAATCATTTTTAACTCTTTATTAGTTAAAATAAAGTATTTTTTCAAATTTCGTTTCCCATTAATGTCATATATTTCATTATTAATAAGTATAAATATATGTGATATATGAGCATAATTTTTGTCTGCTACAATAAACTTAGCATTTTTATATACACTTTTAAGCATTCTTGCAAAGTAAAAGCAATAACCATTATTAAAAACATAATCCATATTAAAATATAAAAAATCATCAGTTATTTTATCTTTATAATAATCTTTTGTACTTAAATAAGCCTTTTTTATAAGTTCTATAACTGCATCTACGTTTTCTTCTAGAAAAATACTTGTATCATAATCTTCGTAATAACTCATAATATCCCTCTTTTATAGTTTAGTATATTATCACAAAGAAAAAAAAGAAGCAAATTACTTCTTTTCGATTTTTTCTTTTCCACCCATATATGGTCTTAAAGCTTCTGGTATTAACACACTACCATCCTCTTGTAAATTGTTTTCTAAAAACGCAATTAACATTCTAGGTGGTGCGATAACTGTATTGTTTAGTGTATGAGCAAACGATTTTGTTCCATCTTCTTTTTTGTAACGAATACCAAGTCTTCTTGCTTGTGCATCAGTTAAGTTAGAACAAGAACATACTTCGAAATATGCTTGTTGTCTTGGACTCCATGCTTCAATATCACATGATCTATATTTTAAATCTGCCAAATCACCAGAACAACAAACTAGTTTTCTAACTGGAATATCTAATGTTCTAAATAATTCTACTGAGTAATTCCACATCTTATTATACCAATCTTCACTATCTTCTGGTTTACATACTACTACCATTTCTTGTTTTTCAAATTGGTGAATTCTATATATACCACGTTCTTCTATTCCGTGAGCACCTACTTCTTTTCTAAAGCATGGAGAATATGATGTCATGGTAATTGGAAGTTCACTTTCATCTAATAATTCGCCTTTAAATTTAGCTATCATAGAGTGTTCTGAAGTTCCTATCAAGTATAAATCTTCTCCTTCTATTTTGTACATCATGTTTTCTTTTTCTTCAAAAGACATAACACCATCTACGGCATCAGAACGAATCATATATGGTGGAATACAATAAGTAAATCCTTTATCAATCATAAAATCTCTAGCATAAGCAAGAACTGCTGAATGAAGTCTTGCAATGTCACCCATTAAATAGTAGAATCCATTTCCACTAACACGTCCTGCTGCATCTTTATCAATACCATTAAATGATGCCATAATGTCTGAATGATATGGAATTTCATATTCCGGAACAATAGGTTCTCCAAATCTTTGCTCTTCAACGTTTTTAGAATCATCTTCTCCGATTGGAACATCATCTGCGATTATGTTTGGTATAGCCACCATTCTTTCTTTTATAGCTTTTTCTAATTCAACTTCCTTTGTTTCTAATTTGGGAATTCTAACTTTAATATTTGAAACTTCTTCTTTAATTTTATTTGCTTCATCAATTTTCTTATCACGCATTAAGTTTCCTATTTCCTTACTTAATGCATTTACTTTGCTTCTCGCTTCATCTGCTTCGGTTTTAGTTTTACGATACTCTATATCCATATCATAAACTTCATCTACCATTGGTAATTTGTTATCTTGAAATTTCTTTTTAATATTTTCCTTTACTAATTCTTTGTTTTCTCTTATTAATTTAATATCTATCATATTAATCCTCCTATTTCTTTGGTATTATAACTTCTTCAAATCTATATTTTTGTTCTACATCAGGATATTTTTCATGGTCTACTTCCGATAAAAACATATCTATCGGTCTTGCACAGCAAGTACAATCACCATATAAATGTCTATATATTACTAATGTTTCACCAGTCTCTGAGTGCATTGCTAAATCCTCTACCAAATATAAATCTCCTTTAAAGTGTTTATAAATACTTTTCAGTTTTATTTGTCTCATTTAACTGTACCTTCCTTTTCTCTAGTGTTTTTAATTATATACATGTTAGCATATTTATATTTTCCATGCTCACTAATAATATAACTTTTTGGTATTTCTACTACTTGATAAAATGTAGCTCCCGCACCAACAGCAGTTTTAATTGATGCAATATTATTGGGTAAAATAGATATGTATAAATCTTCATCATCAAGCTCAGATATATTTCTAGCTAATATCTTTAAAGCTTTCTTAGCATAATTCTTACCACGGTACTCTTCATATATTTTATATGATATATTTCCTGCAGTAGGATCTATCCAGTAATAATATTTAATATAACCAACCGTTTCTAAAGTTTCGTTTAAAATTATTTCAAAATATTCTTCTTCACCCTCATGCCATTCAGGCCTTAAAAGTGATATTTCATCATCTTTTGCTAACACATATCCCATTTTTTCACCACCATGATAAAAAATAAAAAGAATAAACCTAATTGTTGGAGTGATATTAACCACGGTGCCATCCAAGCTTATTCTTAATTAGTATAACGGTTTTAGCCGCGAATGTTTTCATTCGTCTTAGAAGTAGATTCACTAAATAATTAATATTATCTTACACCAAACGATAACTCTCTTTAAATAATTAATTTTAGTTACTAGTCTTCGTCATCAATTTAAATATAACTATATATTATAATATTTATTAATTATTGTCAATTTTATTTAGTATTTCCTCGTGAGATAAACCTGTACTTTTTTCTATTATATCAATTGATACACCAGATGATAATAAATTTTTAGCAATTTCTATTTGTTTATTTTTTTCTCCTTCTTTTATTCCTTTTTCAATACCAGATTCAAGTCCCTGCTCAAGTCCTTGT
>CAJTXC010000046.1 GCA_910580135.1 uncultured Bacilli bacterium
TTTATATAAATTTTATTTATTAAAAAGACTTGACAACGGTTAGCAAGTCTCCTTTTACGTTATCATTATACGATGTTTAAAACATCAAAGTCAACCTATTTTTTAAATATTACGTTTAAAACACAAAATTTTACAAAATACCTTGTAAATTTGACGTTTTTATCGTATAATGTTTTGTAAAGGAGGCGATATTGTATGAGTGATTTAGGTAATAAACAAGTATTCAGCAATAATCTCAAGTACTATATGAAATTAAATGAAAAAGATAGAACTAATATATGCAATGATTTAAAGCTTAATTATTCTACGGTAAGAGACTGGAGCAATGGTCGAACTTACCCTCGTATAGATAAAATTGAGATGTTAGCTAATTACTTTGGTATTCAAAAATCGGACTTAATAGAAAAAAAAGATAAGTTAATAACCGACATCGAAAAAGGAGCCAAACTTACTGAGCAAATAATGTTATGGGCTAATAATAATATCGAAAAAGAGTTATTAGTATCTTGTACAATGTTAGAACCCCAACAACAAGAGGTAGTATTAAATATGGTAAAGATGTATATTGATAAAGATAAGGAGTAACAAAATGAAATGTATAAAATGTGGTAGCGATAATGTAAACGTACAACTTGTTAATGAGACTAAAAAAAGAGGCTTTTTTATGTTTATAATAAGTTTAATAATCAAACTTATACTATTGTGTGTTAGTTTTATATTATGGTTAATATCTCTTATATTACCAATTAAGAGAAAAACAAAAACCAATAAGTATGCTGTTTGTCAAAACTGCGGTTACTCTTGGAAAATAAAATAACTAAAAAAATCTAGGTACTGGAATACCTAGACCCATTGGAGCATAAGCTCACAACTAAGAAAAAACCTATCCCCACGATAAACTTTTTCTATGCTCCAATTATATCATTATTTTAAAAATAAGTAAATAAAATTGGAGGTAAAAATAATGTCAGTATTTAAAGATAAAGAAAAAACTAAAGACGGTCGACAATATAGATTTAAAGTATATTATCACAATACCGAGGGTAAGTTAGTCCCCTACACTTCTAAAAGATATTTATTAGAAAAAGAGGCTAAAGCCGAAGAGAGGGTTTTCTTGCTTAATCGTGACGCACCCGTCAAAAAGAGATTTGGTATAGTAGCCGACGACTACTTTGAGGACGCTTTCAAGCGTTTAAGAGAAAGTACTGTATTATCATATAAGTCTAATTACGAAAATCAAATTAAACCTTATCTTGAAAATAAATTTATTGACGAAATATCCGTTATGGATATAGAAAAATGGAAAGACAAACTTATAAATAAAAAATTAGGCATAGGGTCTTGTAACCAATATTATGTTGTATTTAATGAAATATTTAAGTTTGCCAATAGAAAGTATGAGTTAAATTATAATCCCGTGGAATTATCGGGACGTTTTAAAAAAAGAAATGACGAAGTTATCGAAACAAGTAAAAAATTAAGGTATATTGTATATGAACAATATTGTAAATTTATAAGTGTTATTAATGATGATCTGTGGCACTGTTTCTTTTTAACTTTATACTTTACAGGTATGAGAAAAGGCGAAATGCTGGCTCTTAATTGGAAAGATATAGAGTTTGATACTAATAAGATTAGTGTTAACAAAACCGTTTCATTTAACACTAAAACTGGTGCTAAATATAAAATAACGGCCACTAAAAATTCTTTAAATCGTGAGATAACAATGTCTAAAATATTAAGAGCAGAATTATTAAAGTATAAAGAGTTTGTTAAACAATATAGTGACTTTTCTGATGACTGGTTTGTTTTTGGTAACGGCGAAATATTAAGTGATTATTCAATTCGAAAGCATAAAAAACTATATTTTAAATTAGCCGATATGGAAAAAGAAATGATAACAATACACGAGTTTAGACATTCACACGTTAGCGTATGTATAAATGAATATTTAAAAACTGGACAAACTGACGCTACAAAATTCTTCTTAATGATGTCTCAAAGAATGGGTCACAGTTTACGTGTAATGCAAGAAGTTTATATGCATTTATTCCCTACTGTTCAAAATGAAATTGTAGATTTATTAGATAATTTATAAAAAATTGGTACCTAAAATAGTACCTAGAATTTAGAAAGTCCTTATAAAATAAGGGGAAAATACATTTTTAGTTTTTTAGCACAAAATAACAAAATATTACAAAAAATATATATCATATAATAAAAAAAGTCAAAATTTAATCATTTTGACATATTATTTTGTTGATCTATATAAATTTCTTCTTGTAATTCAGCCAATTCTTTATCGCTAGTTGCTATATAGAGTGTATCACCTTCATTTATTATGCTCCCACGTTTTGAAGATTCCTTATTTATATCCGATTGTGAAACACCAAACTTTTGTGCTATACCACTTATAGTATCACCATAAACAACTTTATATCTAAATGAATATTTAATATCAGCATCACTGTAAGTTTCATTTCCCTCTAGAGAATAATCCGAAACAGATGTTTCAGGAGCATTAGATTTAGAATTATTTAGAACAGAAACCCCACTACCAACTAAAATTAAGACAACACCTGTAATTGCCGCTATTTTCACCCATTTTTGTTTTAGTGTATGTTGGTTTATGTTTTTTTCTTGAACTTGAATATTATCTTTTTTTATTATCTTATTCCTTATCAAGTTAAATACATTTTTATTACCTTTAACACTTTTATTGTTTTCTTCTTTAATTTTAGCTATTCTCTCATCATATATTTGTCTATTTTTAGAATCTTGTAATAAACAAGCCTCTATTCTATCCAAAACATTCATTTGTTTATAATACTCAGCATCTTTAATATATTTATTTTTTCTACAATGTTCTGATATTCTCTTTTTAACCTTCCATTTAATATTAATATCATTTTCTAAAGCATTAGATGGAACATCTAAAAATTCGTAAAAGTTTAATATAACATCAGCATTACTCGTTTTACTTAAACTTACGAAAAAATCTTCATATAATTGATATTTATCCATGATAAACCTCCATATCATATCTATAATTAAATAATATCAGCCAAATTAATAAAAGTCAAATTTACAAACAAAAAGTGTAAAGTAAAAGAAGTATAGTACTATACTTCTTGAATAACAGTTATAATCATAGGCTTACATCCGGTTTCATCATATAAATAGTGACTTAATCTTTCCCTAATACTCATTTTAATTTTGTTATACTCAACGTAATTATCAGCAATATTTTCATTAATTACTTCAAGTGATATGCGTTTCATTTCATCGATTAAATCAGTACTTTCTTTTACGTATATAAAACCTCTAGTTAATATTTCAGGATAAGCTAAAATCTCTTTTGTACGTTTATCTAACGTTGCACATATAATAACTATTCCGTTATCAGATAAAAGTTCTCTATCTTTTAATACTAATTCACCAATATCTTTTGATGAATTACCATCTATTAATATGTCATCTACTTTTACTTTTTCTTTAATATCTTTTAACTCACCATTAATTATATTTACTACATCACCATTTTGTTTTAATAAAATATTTTCCTTTTTCATACCAATATGGCTTGCTGCATTAGCATTTGCAACCATATGACGGTATTCACCAATAACTGGCATGTAATATTTAGGATTCATCAAATCAAGCATTAACATTATATCTTCACTTGACGCATGATGAAGTAAGTGTTCTTTTTTTGACATGGTTACAACTGATGCACCAAGTTTTGATATGTCATCTATAACTTTTATTGCAAGCTTTTCATTATAGTCATTAATAGGTTCCATAAATAAAACTGTATCAGTTGTTTTAATGTTAATAAACTTATCATATCCGTTAATTATTCTATTCAAATTCATAAATGGTTTTTCTCTTTCGTTAGAAATAAGAATAACAACATCTTTATCATTAATATTACTTAAATCACCAATTCTATCTTTATCAAACTTAACATAACCATTATCTATTACATCATTTATCATACTTTGTAATTTATGTCCCATTACAACAACTCTTCTAGTGGTCTTAGCAATTTCATTAAATAACTCTTCTATTCTAGATACATGTGCTGTAAAAACAGTTACTATAACTCTATTGTCAGTTTTATTAAGCGTATCTTTAATAAGTTTATCAACTCTGTTTTTAGGAGATGTATAACCAATTTTATCAGCATACATAGATTCACCAAGTAAACATAAAACCCCTTGTTTTCCAATGTATGCAAGTTTTCCTATATCCGCTTTATATGATCCTAACATAGTTGCATCAAAAACATAGTTACCAGTATAAAAAATCGTTCCATCTTTTGTATTTAAAGCATAACCAACATTATCTGGTATGGAATGTGTAAGTCTAACTGGAAAAATACTATTCTTTCCAAAACTTATCTTTTTATGTGGATTAATTTCTATCAATTTTTTAAATTTAATATTATCATTTTCTAATTCTTTTCTTAATAAGTCCGCTGTAAATTTAGTTGCATAAACATTTATATTAGGAACTTCTTTAACGATATCACATACTGCACCCATATTTTTCTCATGACCATGTGTTATAAATAAACCTTTTATGTTTTTTATGTTTTGTTTAATATAATCAAAATTAGGTATTATGTAGTCAACCCCTAAAAGTTTGTCACCTGCATATTTTAAACCCGCATCAAAAATAAATATGTCTGAATCAACCTTAACAACATACATATTTTTACCTTCTTCGTTAAGACCACCTAAACTAAATATCTTAATCTTACTCATGATTTTCCTCCTTTCTTTTTTATTTGGCTTTATAATTATAGCATGTTTTAAAGAAAAATACTATATGCATATTTTTTAAATAAAAAAACTTCTGGGCTTTTATACTTTAATCTACTTGAACATAGTTTATGGTAATACTTAAATCATCAAATATTAAACTGCAATTGCTATCATCCCGATATCACCTGCGTTTGATACGTCTTCTTCTGTTATGTTTTCTTTATTACTATATAATTATTATCTTTAAGAAAGTAAAGTAAAACGCAAAATAAGGACTAAAAAGTCCCTATTTTATAATTCCTATAAAATTTTTCTTCTTACCTCTTTTAATAACAAGTAATTCACCATCAATTGCAATATTACTAGTTATTTCTAAGTCTTCTTCTTTTACCTTTTCATCGTTAATTGAAATAGAACCAGCATTTAAAAACTCTCTAGCTTCCCTCTTACTTTGACATATATTATTTTCTATTAACATGTTGATAAGCTTAGCACCAGATTTAACATCAAATGATGGCACGTCCTTAAATCCCATTAGTATTTCTTCTTTTGATAACGATTTAACGTTACCACTAAATAAAGCTTCACTTATTTTAACGGCTTTTTCAAATTCTTCTTTACCATGTAAGAAAGTTATTACTTCTTTAGCTAGCCTCTTTTGTGCTATACGCATTTCCGGATTTTTTTGATGATTATTCAAAATACTTTCTACTTCTTCTTTTGATAAAAAAGTGAATTTTTTCAAATAATCTTCCATCATAACATCTTCAAAATTTAACATATATTGATAAAGATCATAGCTAGATGTTTTATTTATATCAAGCCATAAGGCATTACCATACGATTTTCCAAGTTTCATTCCGTTAGAATCAGTAATTAAGGGCATAGAAAATGCATAAACTTCTTCATTATTTAATTTACGTATTAACTCAATTCCAGTTGTTAAATTTCCCCATTGATCTGATCCTCCAAACTGAAGATCAACCCCATATTTATCATGCAAACACTTAAAATCATAACCTTGGATTAACATATAAGAAAATTCTGCATAAGAAATTCCTACTTCCATTTGGCGTTTTACTAAATCCTTATTAATCATGTAATTAACATTTATATATTTTCCAACATCTCTTAAAAAGTCAATGTAATTTATATCCTTAAACCAGTCATAGTTATTTACAATTTGAATATCACTACCAAATAATTTTTGCATTTGTTCTTTTATTTTAACGAAATTACGTTCAATTACAGCAACATCGGCTTTTTCTCTTTCTCCTGTTCCTCTTGGATCTCCAACTCTCCCAGTTGCTCCACCTACTAAAATCATAGGCTTATGTCCAGCCCTTTTTAAACGCTCGATCATTAAAAACGTAGGAAACTGTCCAATGTGTAAACTTTCTGCCGTTGGATCCGCACCGATATAAAAGGTCATATTACCTTTATTTAATTTTTCTTCCAAATCTGGTGAAGTTATATCCTTAATTAGTCCTCTCCATTTTAAATCTTCATATAATGTCATTTTATTTCCTCCTTGATTTTTGTTATTTTTCTTCTTAATATAAAGTCAGGTACTTTTTTCTTATCCTTTAATCTTTTAAAACTTTCTTTGTTATCAACATAAAAATCACTTAGTCTAATATAATCATCATTTAACAATAATTCACATGAATAATCAAAAATATCGGAATTTTCTACCTTAAAGAAATCTTCATAATTTAACACAACAGAAAATTCTTTATCATGTCCTCTTAATATATACCAAGAAATAAGATATGCAACTTCAAAAAGTATCCATTCTCCACTTTGTAGTTCATCAACTACTATTTTTTTTACACTAGATTGTTTATCAGAAATCAAGAAACAGCTTAATTTCATATCATCATTCAAGATAGTTCCTACATAAAATCCCATTTTCCACGCTAATTTGATAACATCATCAGTTTTATATTTCTTAAGAAGTTTTTTTGGTGTTACATTTTCTAAAAGCAATACAATCATCTCCTTAAAATTAAAAAAGCCCATCCTAATTAAAGGATGAACTTATAGTCCACGGTACCACCTTTGTTCTAGAATTATTTCTAGCTCTTAATTAAGTTATCGCCTGTATTACGTTTTAGCTCCAGAGTCGTAAATTCCTTCATCACTAACATCTATATTTTATTCAATTATTTAACTTTTGTCAAACAATATATGAAAAGAAGAAAATTATTTATTTTTTTCTCCTTTTTCTAAATCTACTAATTTAAGTATATATCTATAAGTTTCATTTGCTGTTCTAACAATAAACACACTTTTTTGACCCTTATGAATTTCTGAGAATATAATAGGTTTTTCCAAATTATCTCTAACGTCTAGTAATTCATTAAAATTTTTAACATCTATAACATCTTCACTTATGTTAACCATCTTCTTAGAATTAACTATTACTCTGTCATATTCTCTTAAAATTCTGGATAAAGTAGTGTCATAAACTGTTTTTTTAGAAGTAGTTTTCCTTAAGAACAATAATAATCTCACAATAAATACTATTGAAATAATAATTGATATAATAGAAAGAATAAGTGTTAAATTATTAGAAATACTAAAGTCTTTATATATTCTTGCATTATCACTATTATTTACCTCGTTGTAATCCATGCTTATATTTATCATTTGTTCTGTTAAAGGAACAGTTAATTTCATTACATCATTAGAATCTATATTTTTTATTATGTTGCCTTTTCCATCTTCTATTCCGACATGTAAACTTAAAACAAGATTACTAGAAGCACTTATAGCATAAGAACTTTTAAATGCTTTTACAAGATCATTATAATCAGCATAGTTCACCTTTATATTTTCATTAATTGTAAATCCAGTAGAATTATCTTTAACAACCGTTTTATAATCAGTTAACTTATCTGATTTAGAATAAATAACTTTAGTTTTATCTTCACTATCAGCTACAGTTACATCAGCTTTTATATAATATGTATATTTATAATTAATGTTTTGGTTAACCATAAAGTTATAATTAAAATTAACATCTACATTATCAATTAAGCTAGCAATATAACGCATGTTTTTATTTAAATATGGTTCTTTATAATAATCATTTTGTTTTAAATATACTTTATAATCTAAATTACTAACTTGCCTATATAAAACGCTACTTCTCGCTTTTATAGATATACTAGAAACGAAAAGTATGAATCCTAATATTAAAAATATAGCAATACCAAATACATTTATAAGTAATCTACTATTATAACTTAAATATAATTTACCTAATGAACTACTATTTCTTTCAGTCTTATCTATGGAAGTTATTTCATTTGTCGAAACATCATCTTTTACTTTATCTAATAAAACAGTGTTCTCATCTTTTGAAAAAATATCATCATAATTATTAAATTCTTCATTTGCATTATTTAAAGAGACATCATTATAATTATCTAGCATATTATTTTCATCTACTACATTATCATTATTTTCAATTGGTAAACTTTCAGAAGGCATAGACTCTTCATCATTTGGATCATATTTATCATTTTCTTTTAAAACAATTTCCTTATCCATAAGTTCATCAATTGCTTTACTTATTTCATCTAACTCTAATTCTTCCTTTTTATTCATATTATTCACCACCTATTTATTCAACAATTCATTTAATGCTACAGTTGGCATTCCTATGTATTTTACTTTAAATTTAACAATTCCTATGACGTCATCTTCTTTTATAATCCAACCATCTTTTGAATCGTTATTATCACCCTTTGTAATAAAATTAGTTTTCCCATTGATGTTTAGTATTTTAACAACTCTATGAACTATTATTTTATTATCGTGATTATGAACTAAAACATCACCTTTTTTTATTTTATCAAATTCTGATTCTTTATATTTTCTTAAAACTATTACGTCTCCTTTATCAATCGCTGGATGCATTGACGCAGAGCCAATCGTTAATGCTTGATACGTAAATAAACCACTTGTTAATATAACTATCGTAAATAACGCCACCGTAATAACGGAATATAAAACCATTTTACTTTTATTATACCTAGACGATTTAATTTTTCTTATTTCATAATAATTAAACATACCACTTAATCTAACCATTATTACGATTGGTAAAACGGTTTCTAATAATACGTTTATATACTCTCCAAAGTCAGGAAAAATTGGAAGTATATACGTACTTAAATTGGTTATTAACATATAAAGTATAGTATTGGAATAACCTACTTTGTTAGTTAAAAATATTAAGAATATATTTCTTGTTACACTAGGAAATACCACTAAGCAAATCATCTTTGTTAATCCTAAATATGTTGAAACATCATATAAATGAACCATAAGATTAACATCCATCATAACAAAGGCCGCACATCCAATAATCAAACATGCTATATTATTTTTGGTTTTAGGAAATATTTCATACCTTAACAACTCACTAATAACTATAAACAATATTACTGGGAACGTATTTTTTATGATGTTCATTGGTGCTAAACTATAACTTGATCTTACAAAGCCACTAAAAAGACCTAATATGTAAATAATAAAATAATACAGTAAAAGCATTATTACTACATTTAATATAACATCTTTTTTAAATCTGAAATTATCCTTTTTAAAACCAGTTAAAATTATAGCTACAATTAAAAATAGTAAGATAACTCCTGTCACTTCATAAGTGTTTGCTATTTTTAACACAAAACTATTAAATAGTAAAAAAATCAGAAGAATAATTTCTAAAATAAGTATTTTATTATATCCTTTTTTCATCTAATCACCACTTTTTAGTACTTTTGTATAAAATAACAAACCAAAGAAGAGAATAAACTCTTCTTTAGTAGTTTTTTTACTTTTGTTCATAAGTTAAAGTAATATTTAACCCAGAGATAGCAACATCATTTGCTGGAACTGTATCGCTTTCATAAGCTAATTCAAGAATTAAACCTTTTGTTTCACCTTTATTTAAAGTGTCATTTGCTGCAACTTCAGCTCCACCATCTGCATATTTTAATGTATAAGTTAAACCATCACAAACAGTTGTTGCATCGGCTTCAACATCAGATGTACAAGTTGGTTTAAGTGCCTTTGTTAAAGTACTTAACTTAGCATCAATCGTTCCATTATTAATTACTTCAAAACTATAAGAAACTTTATCTCCTGGTTTAGTTAATGATACTTCATAGTTACCAATGGTTGTTTTAGATTCATCAATAGTAGGTGCTGTTGTAACGTTAGCATCTCCAGTTAATGTTGGTTCACTTAAATTTTGAAAATGAATATCCCATGATGCATTTTCTACTTTTGCCGTTCCTGTAATATTTAATGTTTGGCTTAATGATGCAAATGCTACTGTAAGTCCTAAAACTGCTACTATTAAAGCCACTAATGATAATGTTTTTATTTTTCTTTCTTTTTCCATTATTATCCTCCTTTATTATCATAGTAATATGATAACACGGAGTTTAAAGATAAGTCAATAATTAATTAGCTTATGTTAAATAATCCATATTTTTTCTTAGAGAGTATGCATAATCTTTGTCAAGTTGTTCTTGGTTTGATAATTTTTCTAATAGTTTTTCTAATATAATTTGCGACATTTGATGAAAGCTTTTTTGTATACAGCCCTTTTCTTGTTCACCTGCCACAAAATAATCATTCACATCTTTACTAATTCCAGATGCAGTATAAATTTTACCATTTATAAGAAGTGCACAATTTCTATAGTTTTTATTCATCATTACGGTTGCACCAGGAAAATAGCTAAGTAATATGCCACAAAAATCAGCACAATATAAGTTAAGTAATACCTCTGGATCCGATTGCATATAACCAAGGTTATTTTCCTCTACAACTTCATATAAAGAAACTTTAATTTTTTTTATTATACTGTTTATATCATTCAATTTAATCACCAATGTATTTTATGAAACTAAGAAAATACCGTGATAAACGCTGAACAAAAGAATGAAATAAATTTCATTCGCGTTGGTCGTCACCTTCCAACATTCCTACTTCACAGATAAAGCAACCTTTATTCTCC
>CAJTXC010000047.1 GCA_910580135.1 uncultured Bacilli bacterium
ATTTTATCCATATAAAAGAAAGCTATTCCAAGGCCAGTTAAAACATTTAACGTATAATCTTTGTTTTTATCATCACAATAAATTTTGAAACTTTCCTCTTCATTAAAAAAATCATTATATCCTTTTTGAATTCTTAATTTCCCACCAAAAAGTTGTATTATTTTACTTAAATCTTCATTGGTTAAGTAAGTAGAATCCTCTTTTATAATATCTTTTTCTATACATAACTTTCTGGCATCCTCTGCAATTATATCAGATAATGTCATAGCTAATCCTTCATTTTTATCTTTTAGTTTTGTTATATCCATAATACATCATTTCTTTCTAAAAAATATTATACAAAATTTCATTTTATTTGTCTATTTCTTCTTCACTTTAACATATAACTTTTCTTTATGAATAGTTTTACTTCCAAGTTTTATAATAACTTCTCCTACCTTCTCTCCATTTTTGTAATTATCTTTTTCTTTTATTTTATAATCAATGTTTATCAAATCTTTTTCTGCTTCAGTAATAGGATAAAAATAATCATCTTTTGCGTATATGTTTTTGTTTGGTAATTTCATTTTATTTTTATCAAATACTTTTACCATAGAATAATTATTAAATCCATACTCATATAATTCTTTATGATTTTGAAAATCATTACCATCATTTAAAGTTACCACAATTAAATTTAGATCATTTTTACTAGCTGAAGTAACTAACGTACGTCTTGCTTTTTTTGTAAATCCGGTTTTACCACCAGTTGTATATTTATATGTGTAAAGTAGTTTATTTTTATTTGACCAAGCATAGGTTTTTTCACCAGTTTTAACAGTATGTTTTTTACATCCTGTTATCTTTCTAAACAAAGGATCACCATTAGCATATCTCATTAAAAGAGCCATATCGTATGCTGTTGAATAATTTTCGTTTTTCTCATCTAGTCCATGAGGATTTGCAAAAACAGTATTTTTCATACCAATTTGTTTTGCCTTTTTATTCATTTTTTTAACAAATACTTCTTCCCCACCAAGAAAGTCCGCTATCATAAGAGCAGCATCATTACCACTTTGCATCATAAGGCCATATACCATATCCTCTAATTTCATCTTTTCTCCAATACTTAAATATATATTAGAACCATAGGCTTCAAGTACTTTATCAGTTACTTTAACAGTTTTATTCATCTTACCTGATTCTACTGCAAGTACCGCTGTCATTATTTTGGTAGTTGACGCAATTAGTTTTTGCTTATTCATGTTTTTAGAAACTAATACTCTTTTTGTATCCTCTTCCATAAGTACTGCTGCCTCACCTAAACTATAAGCATTTATTTTAATTGGAATAATTAAAAGTAAAAATACTACTATAAAAAATTTCTTCATCTTATATCACCTAAATCATTGTATGAAAAAAAGACTTTAAATATTAAAGTCTTAGTATAATCCATGTAATTTAGAAATGTCATCACTTGATAATTGTTCAACTGTCCACATACCATTTTCTTTTGTTAAAGATAAATCTATTGTATGTGTTGTAGTATCATTTACTTTAGACATTTTTTCGATTTTATAATCCATGTATTTTTCTTCTGAGAATTTTCCTTCATCATCATTAAATTTATCAGGATTATTTTTTAATTCTTCTTCAGCTTCTAAAATAGCACTACGATAGTTTAAAACAGTTAATTCTACTGTAACGATAGCACTATTATCTTCTTCTTTAGTATCTTTTATTACATATGCAAACTGGTCATATTGTTTTTCCATAAGTTCTTGATACTTTTCTTTTGAATTATCTGTTAAATCTTCGTTTTCTATTGTTTCCTTTAACTGAGTCATTATATTATCATCTTTTGCTCTATACTTTTCAAAAAATGTTTCAACAGCTTCTTCTGGCTTATTATCATTTAGTGCACAACTGCATCCAGTAAAAAGCAAAAGAGCACAAATAACAACTAATATTGTTTTAATTCCTTTTTTCATGATATTTCCTCCTTCTGGTATTAATTTGGCAAGAGGAAGATATTTTATACTACTTTTTTAAAACTTTAACCAAAGATTTAAGTTTATCAATAACACCAAAGTCTGCATTTTCTAAACTTTGTTTTAATTTTGCATACGCGTTAAATAAATCATTTTCTTCTTTATTAAAACATTCAAAATACATATATTTAAGTTCATCACTTTTTTTATCTTCATAAGTTTTTTCTAAATATTTTAAAAGTAACATTACTACTTTACTTTCTTTTCTAGTAAACTTTAAATTGTCATTATTTTTCTTTAGAACATTATATTCAATTTTATATTTTTTTAAATCCGCGCCACTTAATACAACATCATCTGATTCATCAAATAACAATTTACTTTTTCCAACTACTTTACCCGTTTCATCAAACATTAATGCTAATGAGGTTTCATCATTAAAAACAATGCATGAATACGGTACTTTTTTTATGCTTCTATTTGCAAAAACTTCTGTTTTATCTTTTATTAATTCCATAAATTCTTTTGATATATTAAAAGAATAATTCATAAATTCATATATTGTTAAATCATCCACTTTAAAAGAATGTGCTTTTTTTACATGGATTATATCATCATCTTGTTCCCATTCATAAAATTCATAAGGGATCTTTTTGAAATTCACTAAAATATCATATACGTTTTTCATTTTTATCTCCTTTTTTAAATATAGAAAAGTTAACCAAAACAAAACCAACTAAAAGGTAATAAAATTCTGGTAATTTTACAATATAACTTATGTATTCTTTAAAATTATACCCAAAGCTTAATAAGTTTATGTATAAAATAAGTGTCGAAAAACCTATAACCATGAGACCAAAACCAGTAATAAATAAAAAAAATTTTAACATCTTTTCTTATCACCCATTAAATATTATTTATTTTATTAAAGATTTAGTATATAATTTAATATATGATAGGAGGATAACATGAATTTAATAAAGGTTTTACAATACGTTTTTTTAGGAGTAATACAAGGATTTACCGAACCAATACCAATATCTTCTAGTGGTCACTTATTAATATTTAAAAACTTATTTAACTTTGATATGTTAAATGACATAAACTTTGAAATAGTAGTTAACTTTGGTTCTTTTATCGCAATATGCTTTTTATACAGAAAAGAAATTATAAGCATAATAAAAGATTTCTTTATGTTTATTAAAACTAAAAAAGATACTTACAAAGAAAATTATAAGTATGCTTGGTTAATTGTAATTGGTACAATACCAGCAGGATTATTTGGTATTATTTTAAAAGATAAAATAGATGCTGTCTCAGATAACGTAAAATTAGTTGGAATAGCACTTTTAATAACAGCTTTAGCACTATTCTTAATAAAGGATTTTAAAGGTAAAAAAGCTAAAAACGAAATAACTATATTTGATAGCATAATAATTGGTTTATTTCAAGTTATAGCATTATTTCCAGGAATATCAAGAAGCGGTTCTACAATAGTTGGCGGTATGACAAGAGACTTAAAAAGAGATTCAGCGGTTAACTATTCATTTATGCTTTACTTACCTATTAGTTTAGCTACTATGGCTCTTGGTGTTAAGGATTTGATAGAAACTCCTAATATAAGTAGTTTAGCTCTTCCTTATACATTAGGAATGATAGCGAGTGCAATTGTTACTTACTTTAGTGCTAAATGGTTCATAAACATAATGAAAAAAGGTAAACTTGGATACTTTTCAATATATTGTTTAATAGTTGGAATACTGGTAATCTTATTTTTATAAAAAGAACATCTAAGTGTTCTTTTTTCATTATAATAAAATACCAACTATAATTACAGCGATTAATAAGGCTACACAAACTAGTAACTTAATCATCATACTTTTCTTTTCTTCTGGTGTTAGATTTTCCATAACATCCTCCTATAATATAAATTAATATTAACATATAATAAATAAATATTCAACTTACAAGCGTAATAAAAAGTTTTCTAAACCAACGTTTTTATCTATCTTACCCTTTTTAATTTCATAATCTAAGTTATGTAATTTTTTTATTATATCTTCTAATTCATAAATCATATAATCAGTATCTAATGCAAGCTTAACTCTATATGGATGAACTTTTAATATACTTGCAATATCTTTACTCATATTACCTTCGTTTGCAAGTAATTTACATTGATATACTAAAGTAAATTGATTACCTAGCATAGCAATTATTTTTATTGGTTCTTCTTTTAATACCATTAAGTCATTATAGCATTCAAAAATCTTTTTAAAATCTTTTTTCATTATTGCATCAGAAAGATCAAAAACATTATCGTTAAAGGCCTTACTACTAATTTCATCTATATCTTTTATACAAATATTTTTATCATCGCCTTTATACATAATCATCTTCTTTATTTCACTAAGAATTATATCAACGTTTTTACCAACAAAGTTAACAAAGTAATTAGCAGTTTTATAATCAATATCATAACCAACACTTTTAAATTCATTTGCCACAAACTTAGGTAAATCTTTTTGATCAATTACTTCTTTCCTAATAACTTTAGCTTTATTTTTTAAACTTTTAACTATCTTTTTTCTTTCGTCTAGTTTCTCTGTAACAACACTTAATATAACTATGTTATCGTGATTTTCATCTTCTAAATAATTATTTAAGTATTCTATATCATGATTAACGTTTGTATTAGCACCTGTTAAAAATAAGGCATTTTCTCCTACTAACACCTTCTTATCTCCAAACATTGAAATACAAGAAGCATCATCTAATAATTCATCTATCTTTTGAACTGATAAATCATACTTAACAACATCCGCCTTACCTGACGTTATGTTATCTATTTCTCTTTTGATAAGTCCGTAATCACTTCCGTATATCAAATAAATGTTATTCATTTAAATCACCTACTTTAATTATATCAAATTATCTTGACTTGAAAATAATTTATAGTATTCACCTTTTTTCTTCATAAGTTCTTTATGGCTTCCTATCTCATATACCTTCTTATCCTTAATAAGCATTATAATATCAGAATTAACAATCGTAGAGAGTCTATGAGCGATAGTAATTGTTGTCTTGTCCTTTAATAAAGCATTAATCTTCTTTTGAATGATACTTTCTGTTTTAACATCTATCTTACTAGTTGCCTCATCTAAAACCAAAATTTTAGGATCATTTATTAAAATTCTAATATAACTAATTAATTGTCTTTGACCATCAGATAAAGTATTACCATGGTTCTCTAAAACTGTATAATAACCTTTATCAAATTCATTTATCCAACTATCTAAATCGAGTTTTTTACATATTTTTATAACGTCTTTATCAGTCATTTTAGAATTACCATATTTTAAATTATTCATTATTGTGTCAGTAAACAAATAATTATCTTGTTGCATAATAGAAATTTGTCTTCTAAGAGTATTTAAATCATAGACCCTAATATCTATATCATCAATTAGAATCTCTCCAGAATTTATATCATAGAACCTTGCCATAAGGTTTGCAATAGTAGTTTTACCACTTCCCGTTTCTCCTACTATTGCTATTTTTTGTCCCGGTTTTACTTCAAATGATACCTTATCTAAAATCACCTTATCTTCGTTATATGAAAATACAACATCCTTAAATTTAATATCACCTATTATTTCTTTTCTTACTGGATTATCTATATTTGTTATCGTAATTGGCTCATCTATCGTTTCTAATATTCTCTCTAAATAAGTCATTGATTCAATAAAATCATCCATTGTTATAAATAAATTTCTTATTGGATTCCAAAACTTACCTGAATAAGTTCCCATTGCAACTATAGTACCAAGTGAAATACCTGGAAACAAGAAAAATATTCCAATAGTATATATTAAAACTTCTACAATTTTAGATATTATATTTGTACTACTCCAAGTAATGTTTCCATACCATAAATATTTAATAATGGAACTGAAAAAATCATTTGTTAATTTATCATGAATTCTTTCATTTTCCTCTTGTCTATTAAATACCTTAGTTGTATCAGCGCCTTTTAAAGATTCTAAAACATAAGCGTTCATATTAGAACGTTTGTTGTTTTGTACTAATCTATATTTTCGTTTCACTCTCATCGTAAAATTAAATATCAAACTTAATATTATTACCCCAATAATGGTAACAATGGTTAATTTAATACTTGTTAAAAGCATAAATATCAATGTTAAAACAAGACTTATTAGTTGCAAGATAGTATCAATTAATCTATTTGTTATAAGTGAAGAAACGTTTTCAGCATAATCAGTTAACCTTACTAATATTTTACCATGAGGTCTTGTATCATAATATTCCGAAGGTAAGTATTGCAACTGTGAGAATAAATCATTTTTTAAATCTTCAACTATATTTTGATTTACTTTTACCAAAGCATCATTTTTTATCTTGTAACATATAATTACTACTATTTGAATCATAAAACTAATAGAAAATAACCCTAATAAGTCAGAAAATTCACCCTTAACAACAACATGATCAATACCATATTGTATAATCTTGGTATAAAATAAAGACAGTAATGTAAAAAATAAGTTAGCTACTAAAGCGATTAATAATTTCTTTTTATATTTTTTTAAATACTTTAAAGCACGTGTGAAATTTTTAAAACTAAACTTTGTATCTTTTTCATCAACATTATATTTATTTACTCTCATAATTTAATCCCCCTTTTTTGAATATCATAAATTTCTTTATATATTCCTTTTTTCTTAAGAAGGGATTCATGGGTTCCACGTTCTTTAACTTCTCCTTTTTCCATAACAATTATTTCATCTGCTTCTTTAACAGAAAGTATTTTTTGTGCAATGATCAGTTTCGAAGATGCCTGGTTTAAATCATTTATGTTTTTGGTAACCTCCAGTTCGGTTTCAAAATCAAGTGCAGAAGTAATATCATCTAGTATTAAAAGTTCAGGATTAGTAGCAAGTGTTCTTGCAAGTGATAACCTTTGTTTTTCTCCACCTGATAAGTCAACACCACCTTCTCCTATTACTTCATTAATTCCATTTTTCAAATTAAATACATAATCAGCTTTGGCTAACTTAATATATTTTATAACATCCTTATTTGTTAACTTATTATTTCCAAAACGAACGTTTTCTTTTATGGTATCAGAAAACAAAAATGGTGTTTGACTAACATAACCAAATACTTTTCTAAGAGAATTAATTTTATATTCTTTTATGTTTATACCATCAATTAGTATTTTACCTTTACTTACATCTTCTAACCTAAGTAATAATCTTGCAATCGATGACTTACCACTACCTATTAAACCAATTAAGGCGTAAGTTTTCCCAGGGTTAATGTGCATATTAAAATCCTTTAATACGTAAGTTTTATCATATTTTAACCAAACATTTTTAAACTCTATCTCAGGATTTTTACTTTTTAATGTTAAATGACCATCCTTAATTTTAGGTTCTTGGTCTAAAAGCCATCTTATTTTCTTTAAAGCAACACTAAAATTTTGCCAATTATCTAAAAGCGTACTAGCATTTTCAAAAGGTGTTTTTAAATACAAAATAAGAGAATCAAAAACAAGCCACTGCCCCATCGTTAATTCACCATTCATAACAAACAAAAATCCAAAGAAAACTAAAAATGCACCTATTAATTCATTAAGACTAACCGTTGTTACAATATAATTAATAAATTTATATTGAATATTTAAATTTTTGTTTTTTAATATTCTGTTTTTTTTCTTGAATTTTTTTATTTCTTCTTTTTCAGTACCAAAGTTTTTTACTAATCTATTTGAATCAATGTTTTCTTGAATATAGTTATTAAAGTCTGCTAAATATTCCCTTTTATCTTGATAATTTTTCTTTGACGTTTTTATATACCTATTTGAAAAGTAAAATAAAATTGGAAGTGGTATCATTATTATTAAAGTTAATTTAGGGCTTATTATAAAGCAGTAAGCAAGTGCTCCAAAGAATCTAAGTATAGCCGCTAAAACAGTTTTAACTGTAAAACACATGTTAATTCTTATTTTATAGGTATCATAAAAAATTGTAGTTACTTCACCAAGCGGATTTTTATTATAAAAACTAGAATCCAAACTATTCAACTTTTTATACATGCTAGTTCTTAATTTTTGAGCTAGTCTAAATCCCCATGAATCGATTAAAACAACTCCAAAATATGCCAAAATAGTTCCGAAAATAACAATTATTACAGTTGTTATGGCAATTGGTAATATAATACTTCTATTTCCTCCAATAAGACCTTCATCAACGATTTTTCCCACAAGTATTGCAGGGAAAATCATCAGTACGTCTCCAAATACTATCATGAAATTATATAAAAAATATTTTAATTTATTTTCTCTATCAAAATTTAATACCCACTTCATAAAACTTTACTCCTTAACGCACTTCCATTATACAATAAAAAAAGAAACTATGCTAGTTTCTCTAATAATTCAGCTTTCTTCATTGAAGTATATCCTTCAATTCCTTTTTCCTTAGCTAATTTTTTAAGTTCAGCTACAGTTAATTTTGATATATCTTCATTAGCTTCCTTCTTAGGAGCTTCTTTTTTAGCTGGAGCTTTCTTAGTCTCTTCTTTTACTTCTTTTTTAGCAGCTGGTTTGCTTGATGCTTTAGCTTCTTTAGGCATTTTACCTTCTAATGCACCCTTAGCGATTGCTACTAAATCAGAGAATGCTTTTGGTGAATCAATAGCGATCTCAGCAAGCATCTTACGGTTAACAGTAACACCTGCTTTTGATAAACCATTGATGAATCTTGAATAACTAATTTCGTTTTCACGACATGCAGCGTTAATACGAACTATCCATAACTTTCTGAAGTTACGTTTATTTTGTTTTCTATCTCTATATGCATAAACGTATGAATGCATTACTTGTTCTTTTGCAGTTTTGAATAATCTATGTTTACTTCCAAAGTAACCTTTAGCTTCTTTTAATATCTTTTTACGACGTGCTTTTGTTACAGCACCATTTTTTACTCTTGCCATTATTTATTTCCTCCCTAATTCTTTATACTATAAAGTATCAATAATTCTCTTTAATCTGTTTGCGTCTGCTTTATTTAAATCTGACTTAGATCTTTTATTTCTGTTGAAAGCAGCATTTTTACTACCTGTGTTATGTCTATGTCCTGGATGTCCTACCGTAATAGAACCACTTTGTCTTACATTTAAAACTTTTTTTGTACCCTTATGAGTCTTTTGTGTTTTCTTTGCCATAATTTAATCCTCCTATTTCTTAACTGGGCTAAGCATAGCCATCATGTTTCTTCCATCTAGTGTTGGAGCACTTTCAATAGTTCCAACTTCTTTTAATTCATCTGCAAATCTTAGTAATACTTCTTTACCTTTATCAGTAAATTGCATTTCACGTCCTCTAAAACGTATAGATAATTTGATTTTATGACCTTTTTCTAAGTATTTTCTTGCATTATTTAACTTAGTATTAAAGTCATGCACATCAATGTTTGGTGATAAACGGTATTCTTTCATTTCAGCATTATTTTCTTTTTGCTTCTTTTGAGATTCTTTTAATTTTTTCTTCTTCTCATATTTGAACTTGTTATAGTCCATTAATTTACATACAGGTGTTTCTCCTTTATCATTAATTAACACAAGATCAAATCCTGCATATGAAGCAAGTGTTAATGCCTCTTCTTTTGATTTAGTACCAAGTTGTTCACCATTTGGGCCAATTACAAGCATTTGTTTTACTCTTATCTGTCCGTTAATTGGCATGTCTTTTTCTTTTGCTATATTAAAGCACCTCCATAATAATAAAAAGTGAATACGAGATTAGTATTCACCTTAAAAAACGCATATCATTTATATGTTATTCACAAGCTGGCGTTTGACCCATTACTATTCGTAATCGGGTGAGATAAATACAATCTTCTTTCCTTCATATCAAAATTACTTTTATAGTATACAACACATTTTATGTTTTGTAAAGCTTTTTATTACTTTAAGCTTATTTTATAAGTATTTGCTATAGTATTTTCACTTGCATCAGAGTATACAGGATAAGTTACTGTAGTTCTGATTGCTTCTTTTCCTTCTAACATATATCCAGAAGGAGCATAGTACTCAACAATTTCATTTCCTGATTCATCAGTTGTTACAACTTTATCTGCCTTTTTAGTTTCGGTAGTTTTTACCTTCCAATATTCTAAATTGTCTTTTTTAAACCAAGCCATAACGTCTTCAACACTTGGATCAGAATCAACTATTGCACATGCATATGGATATTCACTGTTTTCTCTTATTCCAACAATCATCATTTTTTGATTATTCCAAGAATATCCCATTTTACCAGAGCCATCAGAAGCTTCGTTACCACGACCATTAACAGATACATAACATCCAATTTTATAACCTTTTAGATCCTCATTCTCAGTACTTTTAGTAACTTCACCATCAAATTCAGGATTATTTTTTGCATAATCAAATGCTTCTTTAGCATCCTCTTCAGAATAATATATATAACTGTTTTCTCTTACTTCATCATTAGTTTTTGCAAAAGCTGGTATTGAATAAGATCCAATAAATGTTGCAGCTACAAAAGCACATGTAAATCTCTTTAATTTTTTCATAATTTTATTATTTCCCCCCCTTTAATTGCGATATATAATATCAAAAAAGAATAATTTTGTCAAATTACTCTTTTTATAGATTGTGTAAAATGGTTTGGGGGAAAGGTATAAAAAAAGGAAGACCTTTGTTA
>CAJTXC010000048.1 GCA_910580135.1 uncultured Bacilli bacterium
TTTTCATCAGAAGTGTAAAATTTATATCCTTTATTCTCAAACCTTTTATTAAATTTATCTATTGAATTTTTTAATATATTTAACTTTCTATTCATCTCCAAATTTATTTTTTTCATAATAATCCCCCTTTTGAATGCCATTTATAATGGCAAAAAAGAAAAGTATTGTCAAATTACTCTTCTTCTGATAACCTTTTATAATATTCAAATCTTTTCTTAGCAGATTCTTTATTTATTTCAAATAATTCTTTTGCTTTTTCTTCGTTAACTAATTTAGTCATAGCGTATCTATTTTCGTTATTTAAAAATTCTTCATATTTATCAAAGTTAGGATTTTTATAATCTAGATATAGCTTATCATCTTCTGAGCTATACCTAAATAATGGCCAGTACCCACTTTCAACCGCTAACTTTTCCTCTTTGATACTATCTTTCATCCCTGATTTAATACCATGGGTTATACAAGGAGCATAAGCAATTATAATTGATGGTCCATTATGCTTTTCAGCTTCCGTTAACGCTTTTATCGTTTGCTGCATATTGGCCCCCAAACTAACGTGTGCAACATAAACGTCATCATAAACCATTGCCATTCTAGCTAAATCCTTTTTCTGTCCGTTTTTTCCGCTAGATGCAAATTTAGCAGTTGCACCACTTCTGGTTGACTTAGATTTTTGACCACCAGTATTTGAGTATACTTCAGTATCTAAAACGAGTATGTTTACGTTTTCACCAGATGCTAAAACGTGATCTAACCCTCCATAACCAATATCATAAGCCCAACCATCTCCACCTATTATCCAAGTAGACTTAGGTATTATGTATTTTTTTAGCCTTTCAGCCTGCATTGCCTCACTAAAATCAAAGTTATTAATTAAATCAGATGCTGCATCTATACTATCTTCGTTTTCTAACCACTTATTAACTAATGCTTCATTTTCCTCTGATAAATCACTGTTTTTAAATATCGTCTTTATCTTTTCCTTTTGAACCATATCACCTAGCTTGATACCTAAGCCAAACTCTGCATTATCTTCAAATAATGAGTTAGCCCAAGAAACGTTATATGGCATAGAAGGATGTGAAGCTCCATAAATTGATGAACAACCAGTTGCGTTTGCAATTACTAATCTTTCTCCAAAAAGTTGCGTTAAAAGTTTAAGATAAGGGGTTTGACCACAACCTGCACATGCTCCTGAAAACTCAAATAATGGTTTTTCAAACTGTGAACCCTTAATCGTATTTTTAGGAACTATGTTTTTATTTTCTACTGTTTCAAAAATCATACTAACATTTTTTCTTGTTTGTTTAACAGCTTCCTTCATTAAGATAGCTTTTTCTTTAGCAGGACATACTTCCGCACAAACACCGCATCCAGTGCAGTCTTCTTTTGATATTGCCATGTAAAAATATAAATCTTTTTTACCAGGTATGTTTAAAACTTTACCATCTAAATTAAACTTTTTAACTTCATCTTCAGTTAAAACAAACGGACGTATTACAGCATGAGGACAAGCTAGCGCGCACATGTTACATTGTATGCAGTTTTCCTTATTCCAGCAAGGAAGCATTTCTGCAATATCCCTTTTTTCTAATTTAGAAGTTGCAGGATCAAACGAACCATCTTTATGTTTTATAAAATCCTTAACCGTTAATTCATTACCTTTTAATCTAGATGCATATTTAAGTATTTTATCATTAATTAAATTTGGTTTTGAATTATCCTCTTCCGTTAATGATGTCATGTTTATTTCTACGCTATTTAAAGCATTATCTACTTCTAAGATTGCATGTAAGTTAGCATCTACTATTTCTTTACCTTTTTTAGTAAATTTCTTTATTATTTGGTCTTTTATTTTATTAACAATAAGTTCATAACTTACTAAGTTAGCAACCTTAAATATAGCAGTTTCTACTATCATACTTATCTTATTTGGAATGTTATTTTTCTTAGCGATAGAAAAAGCATCTATTACGTACATTTTTATTTCTTTATCTATTATCGTTTTCTTTACTTTATTGGGTAAAAATTTAATTAGTTCATCACCTTTTAGAGAAGATACTAAAATAAATGTTCCACCCTTTTTTATTTGGTCTACAATATCATACTTAAGCAAGTAAGAATCTTTTGTACACACGAGTAAGTTCGCACTGTTAACATAATATGGTCTATTAATTTCTTCTTTTGCTACTCTTAAATGAGAAATAGTCACACCACCTGATTTTTTAGAATCATACTGAAAATATCCTTGTACGAAAGCATCTGTGTAGTTACCTAATATCGTAATGATATCTTTTGATGCGGTTACCATACCATCTGAACCATAACCATATACAAGTATTTCTCTTGTTCCTTTATGTTTTATTTTGTAATCAGGAACAGAAATACTCTTATTTGTTAAATCATCTTCTATTCCAACCGTAAATCCATTAAAGTTATTTGGATTATCTAAAAAGTCAAACACGCCTTTTATACATGCAGCATCCGTATTCTTACTAGATAAACCATATCTTCCACCGATTATTTTAGGAGGAAGATCTTTTCCCTGATACATAGAGCATACATCTAAATATAAAGGTTCCCCTGCTGATCCTGGTTCTTTTGTTCTATCCAATACCGCAATTTTTTTAGCAGTCTTAGGAATTACATCAAAGAAATATTTTTTACTAAATGGTCTATATAAATGAACTTCTACTAATCCTAAGCCTTCTTCATTATCTACCACTTCTCTTATGGTATCACAAACAGAACCCATTGCAACTATTACCTTGGTAGCATATTTATCTCCGTAATAATTAAATGGTTTATAATCTTTACCAGTTATTTCATTTATCTTTTTCATATAATCATTTACAACGTCTGGCATTTTATCATAGTTTATATTTCTAGCTTCCGTATTTTGAAAATATATGTCATCGTTTTCCGTTGTTCCACGAATAACTTTTTTTGCTATTAAACTATTATCCTTAAACTCTTCTAAGGCTTTTCTATTAATTAAATACTTTAAGTCTTTACCATCTAATACTTCTATTTTTTTTAGTTCATGAGAAGTTCTAAAACCGTCAAAAAAGTTCATTACTGGCATACTATTTTCAATTGACGATAAATAAGATACCGCCGTTAAGTTCATAACATCTTGTACGTTTGAAGATGCTATCATTGCAAAACCAGTAGTTCTTGCCGCATAAACATCTTGATGATCACCTAAAATACTTAAAGCATGAGTAGCTAAACTTCTTGCGGCAACGTTTATAACACAAGGAAGACATTCACCTGCAATCTTATACATACTTGGCATCATAAGCAGTAATCCTTGTGATGCTGTATAAGTAGTTGCTAAAGTTCCAGCTTGAAGTGCACCGTGTACTAAGCCAATCGCCCCTGCTTCACTTTGCATTTCTACTACTTTAACTGGTGTTCCATACAAATTATTAAATCCTTTGCTTGATAACTCATCTACTTTCTCAGCCATGGAAGAAGCTGGAGTTATTGGATAAATCCCCGCCATTTCACTAAATAAATAAGAAACATAACTACATGCTTCATTTCCGTCCATAACCTTGTATCTTTTCATATTTACACCCTCTAACATAATAATTATACCATTATTAATTCTATTTTAAAAGGTGTTAAAAGTTGCCATTTAAACCTTTTTATGATATAGTATTTAACCAATAAATGAGGTGGAATTTATGCTGGAAAAAGTTATAAATATACTAACAGATAACAATATATATGAAAACGAGGCCCCTTTAATACTTTCAAGAAGTAACAATCTAGAAGAATTTTTTAATAACTTTAATATTGCATCATTTAAAAATCAAAAAAACATATTTAATCAAAACATCCAAAGAGATAAAAATGGGTTTATAAACTTAGAAGATTTTCCTTTTATTTATTCCAATAAAATAGAAAACGTAAGAAATAGTTGGCTTTTATTTAATAATGGTGCTAGAGTTTTATTAAAAAATGATATAGAAAACAGAGAAATTGAACAAGAACTTATGATTATGTATTTCTTAAAATCTTTAAATATAGCATGCGCGAGTTATGAACCTGTTTTACTTAATGGGAATAAGTATCTTGCTACTCCATCATTATTAAAACTTGATGAAAAATTTATAGATCCTGAATATAGTACAAACATTGGAGTTGCTTATAATGAAGCTAAAAAATATAATAATGAACTTCACTATTTGAAAACAGTATTTGCAGACTTAATTTATGGTGGCACAGATAGATTTCCAGGTAATTATAAATTAATCAAAAATAAAAACACATCTGAAATTAGAACATGTCCATTATTAGATAATGCAGAATATTTATTCGAGAAAAATTTTAATGAATATACTCCTCACTTAGAAAACGGTAGCTATGATATTAATGAAATAATTAGTTATTTATTAAACTATGAAGCTATAATGCACTGGGTAATTAATCCTGTTAAAAAAACTAACTTACAAAATATTGCAGAAAGACTAAAACGAGAAAAAAATTTTATAGTAAGTAATATTACTTATAAAAGGTTTGAAAATTATTTCAAAGATAGCGAAGCTGTTATAAACGAAGAATTAAAAAACAAAGGATCAAACAAAAGAATAAAATTAACATAGGTGATAATTATGGTTAATAACGAAATAAATGAAATTTTAGAAAAGAATAGAATTTTAAATGATGATTATAATCTTGTTGAAGTAAATAATAAAGAGGAATTCTTAAAAAATTACAAATTTAATAGAACAGATATTCATAAAATTCCAAAAGGTATAGTAAGGAATAATAATGGATTTCTTATATTAGACAACGTTCCGTTCGTAAGTAATTTCTATTTAGGAGATGGTCATAATCAATCATATTGGTTATTATTATCTAACGGTAGCAAAATATTTTTAAAATCTGTTGAGTATGATGAGATTTGTATGGAATTACTGTTTCAGGAATTAGCCAATTCTTTAGATATTCCATCGGCAAAATATGATGTAGCAACTTTGAATGACAAAATATATTTAGCTAGTAATTGTTTTATATCAACTGAAGATTTAATATTCGATTATTATGATGTTGAAAGAAAAAAAGAAGTACTAATAGAAGATCTAATGCTTAAGGCATGTGAAATAAAACAAGAACAGTTTGTAAAAGAAATGCTTACTATAGATTTATTAACAAATCACAAAGATAGATTTCCTTATAACTTTAGAACAATATTAAGAAACAAACAAAATATAATATGTCCTTTATATGATAATGGTTTATGTGGATTAGATGAAAAAGTTAGAAAAGGATATATTTTACCCACCTATCAAGGCTCTAATAATTTTATAGATATTATCTCATTTTTATTAACAGATGAACATTATAGAAATTGGTGTCTAAACTACGTAATAAAAGAAGATGTTTCTTTATATAAAGGTAAAATACTTATGGAAAAAGGAATCTGTATAGATCAAGATATTAATGATATATTTATAGAAAATGTAAATAATGGTCAATCATTAATAATTAAAAAACTTTAAAAAAATAGTTAGTAAATTAATACTAACTATTTTTTCTTGAATCAAATTTCTTTCTTTCTTCTGTATTTAAAATTCTTTTTCTTAATCTAAAGTTTTCTGGAGTAATTTCTACTAATTCATCTGAATTAATATAATCTAAACATCTTTCTAATGTAAGTAATCTAGGTCTTTTTAATACTACAGTATGATCTTTACCAGCACTTCTTGTATTAGTTTGTTGTTTTTGTTTTACAACGTTTACAGCCAAATCATTTTCTCTGGTGTTTTCACCAACGATCATTCCTTCATAAACTTCAGCACCTGGTTCAATAAACATAACACCACGGTCTTCTAACCCGCCAAGACCATAAGCTGATGCTTTACCATTCTCCATTGAAACTAATACACCTAATTTTCTTTCTCCTACAACTGCATCTGCCATAGGCATGTATTCCTTAAACGTATGGTTGATTATTCCATAACCTTTAGTCATTGTCATAAAATCAGTCATGAAACCAATTAATCCACGAGATGGAATTGTATAATTAAGTCTTACTTGGTTTTGATTATTAGTCATATTAACCATAGTTCCACCACGAACACCTAAAGCTTCTATAACAGGTCCTACGTTTTCTTCTGGAACTTCTAATTGTAAATCTTCATATGGTTCACATTTAACACCATCTACTTCTTTAACAATTACTTCAGGTTTTGAAACTTGCATTTCATAACCTTCTCTTCTCATGTTTTCAATTAATATTGATAGATGAAGTTCACCACGACCTGATACTATCCAACTTTCAGTATCATTTGGAACCACTCTTAAAGACACGTCTTTCTGAGTTTCCTTCATTAATCTTTCTTCTAATTTTCTTGCTGTTACAAACTTACCTTCACGACCAGCAAATGGAGAGTTATTAACCCCAAATGTCATTTGTAAAGTTGGTTCATCTATTCTAAGCACTGGAAGAGCTTCTTCTTTTCCTGCCGTACAAACTGTTTCACCTACTGATATATCAGGTAACCCTGCAATTGCAACTATTTCACCTGCATGTGCTTCTTTTATTTCAATTCTTTTAAGGCCAAGAAATCCAAATAACTTTTGAATTCTAAATTGCTTTACAGTTCCATCTAGTCTAACACATGATACGTTTTCATTTTCTTTTATTGTTCCTCTAGCAATACGCCCAATACCAATTCTACCAACATAGTCGTTATAATCAAGTAATGCTGGTTGGAATTGTAATGGTGATTCACTATCTGTATCAGGTCCAGGAATATTATTAACTATCATATCAAATACTGGATCCATCGTGTGTTTTTGAGTACTTATATCTTTATCTAAACTTGAAGTACCATTTAATGCTGAAGCATATACAACTGGGAATTCTAATTGTTCGTCATTTGCACCTAGTTCAATAAATAATTCTAATACCTCATCTAATACTTCATTTATTCTAGTAGATGGCTTATCAACCTTATTTATAACAACAATTGGTTTTACTCCGGCTTCTAATGCTTTTTTTAGCACGAATCTTGTTTGAGGCATAGTTCCTTCATAAGCATCAACAACAAGTAAAACACCATCAACCATGTGCATTATTCTTTCTACTTCACCACCAAAGTCAGCGTGACCTGGAGTGTCTAAAATATTAATTCTATAATCCTTATAATTAATAGCTGTTGTTTTAGCAAGGATTGTTATTCCTCTTTCCTTTTCAATATCATTTGAATCCATTGCTCTTATTTGTACTTCTTCATTTTCTCTAAAAGTTCCAGATTGTTTTAATAATTCATCAACAAGAGTTGTTTTCCCATGGTCAACATGGGCAATAATTGCAACGTTTCTTATTTCCATAACTTACACCTTCTTTTTTTCTAACTTGTTAATTATAGCACAAAAGTAAATTAAAAGCTATATATTGTTATTTGTAGTAATTACAAGTACTTTGATGTAATATAAAGTACAATAATGTAATACATTTCCAAGTTCTTAGTCACTATTTAGTACCTAGAAATGAGGTATAAATATGAAAACAAAACGAAGTAAGGCTACTGATATAAGTATGTCAGTAAAAAGAAAGGTTTGGGAGAGAGATAATGGTTGCTGTGTAATTTGTGGCAATAATTATAACGTTATGCCAAACGCTCATTACATACCACGTAGTAAAGGTGGTTTAGGTATAGAACAAAATATTTTTACAGCTTGTACTAGATTAACAAAAAATGACTGTCATTATAAATTTGATAATGGTACAAAAGAGGAAAAAGAAATATTAAGAAAAATTGTAAAAGATTATTTGCTTTCTATTTACTCTGACTGGAACGAAGATAGTTTGTTTTATAAAAATAAGCACTAAACTATAAGTTGTTTAATTAAAAATTTTAGACACAAAAAAAGACGAGACCGTTTAAAGTCTCGTCCTTTTAATATCTTAATTTTTGATTTGCACGTATTAAGTTAGGGTTATTACCTATAATATCTCTATTGTTGTTATATAATGTATGCCAGTCAGCTATCCCTAACTTTTTGGCTATACCACTCAAAGTATCTCCTCTTTGAACGACATAATATCGAGTAGCTGTTTGTGGAGTGCTACCAGCAAGTATTTGATTTACTCTAGCTTGTACCTCACTATATTTTGAACCTAGAGCTTGTTTTCTTGCGTTACCGTTACCATATTTACCAGCTATAACATCACGTGCTAATTGTTCTATATCTCCAGTTGGTACACTTGGTTGTGGAGCTACATAGTGTACATCTCCAATAGCTGGGTTAATAATACACCCTCTAAATGTATAAGCACTACCAAGACCCCAACGTCTATTATTGTTATTTCTTAGAACATTATAAAAAGCTGTTCCGCCATAATTAGACGCTGATGTATATATTTGGTTAGCACTATCAATTCTTTCAACAACCTCAACGTGTCCCGCTCCGTCACTAGCGTTTAAAGTAGTGCCTTTTTGCCATACCATAATACCACCTAAAGTAGGAACATTACTTATTGTAAGACCTAAACCTTTAGCTCGTTCAATAAAATTTTCAGCGTTACAGTTTAAGCTAGGGTATTTCATAGTGCCTATTATTTCGTTAAATCTACCACACGCATATCCAACACAGTTAGATAATACATTACAGCTAGCGTCAGCTGGCTTACCTTGGATACAAGTTGAATAACCACCTCTTGATTTAGTTATATAAAATTTATTACCATTACTAGGTTTAGATGTTCTTATATTCATTATTCAGCTACCTCCTCAATTTTGGTTTCATTTTCAACATTTCCGTCCTCAACTAACACATCAAGACCGTCCTCATTAAAAGTTGTTTGTACTTCTTCTACATTTTCGATTATTTCTTTATTTTCCATATTTCCGTCCTCCTTTTTTGGAAAAATAAAAAAACGCCTTAGATTTGACGTTTTACTTATCTTTTGGGTCATTTTCATTTTTTAATTGTTCTAGTACATCAAATATTTTTTGAGGCAAAGGTAGACCCATAGCTCCCCAGTTCTCTAATATTGATATACCCTCATTGGCTACAAAAAAGTAAATTACTAAGGTACGTATTGCTCCCGTGTTACCAGCTATTTTATCCAATATAACAGCTACTGCTACTATAATAAGATAACCTAGTTTTTTTATAATACCTTTCAGTCCAACTGAGCTATTTACTTTTTTGCTATATATAGCTTTAAATATTCCAGTAACATAATCTAATATAATTACTGTTATTAAGATTTGTAATGCTATATCCCAACCACCTAAAAAGTACACCAACGTTGTTGCCAGTGTACCAGTTATAAAATTTATAAAATTTTTCATTTGTCCTCCTTATTTATATCCTACTACTCTCGTTATTTTAGTCTCAGCATTACTAAATAAATTAAAGTGATTTTCTCCGAAATTTATACCTCCATTTGATTTCCAAGTTATAGATTTACCCTTTATTTCAATAGAGGCACCACCTATTTGCATACTTGTATCGCTACTCTTATAAGCAAATACAAGAGATACCGTTTTCTCATTTGGATTATAAACTTTTACACTATGGTTATAACCTTTATCATTTGATGTATAATATTTATAATAAAAAATCTCTACGTATTTATAATTAGAGACATTATCTGAGAGTGTTATAGTACCATTACTACCAGCATTATCATTATATAAAACAAACTCTTTCAATAAAGCGTATGGATATATATTTTCATTATTACTATTTTTAAATTGTATACTTTTAGCCATATTATCGGCTTATTATTTAAGCTGTACGACACCATATATAACACGTAAAGTATGGTGGTAAGTTGTTATGAGTAGGAGCGTCCGAACTACCTAACCAACTATCACTCCAACCATTACCACTAGCAATTTTATTACCGCCATACGACACGCCACTACCGACGTGCGGTATGTTATTGGTTGTTAATGCAACAACTTTTTCTCCGCCAGTTTTCTTTACTGTGTTAAATTCGGTTTGTGATGTATCCACCCCAACTAAAGTACGACCTTTAGCTATTTGTTCCCACGTTCCACCAAACCATTTGCTTGGGTTGGTATCATTTATACTAAGATAAATACTACCAACTGGATAGTATGGGTGTGGATACATCTTCTCGTTATCATTATTTTTTAATTGTATACTTTTACTCATTTTTATTTTAATTTAGGCTGTACGTTTCCAAACATAAACCGCTAAATATGGTGGCATATTATTATGGGCTTGATTACCACCGCTATCATATAAATAACCATTTCCACCATATGGACCGCCACTTGTAGTAGCAATACTTGTTGTACCACCAAAACTCCATGCTTGGTCAAACTTAATTCCATGGGAATGACTAGGCATTTCATTTACTGTTAGTTGGTGGGTAGCCTCTCCACCAGTTGCACCAGCTTTATAAGTACTACCACAAGAAAGTAAAAATCGGTCTTTTATTTGTTCCCAAGTACCACCAAAGAACTCACTAGGGTTTATATTATTAACGGACATATAAATTGAGCCTATTGGATAATAAGGGCAAGGATAAACAGCATTACCGCTTATATCTTTCATTTTAATAGCCTTACTACCCATATAGACCACCGCCTAAATTGTAACCTCCTTTACAAGAGGTATATAAAAAGGAGCTATGCTTAAATAATAAGCATACCTCCTCCCTCGCTTGCTTGCTTGCTTGCTTGCTTGCTTGCTTGCTTGCTTGCTTGCTTGCTTGC
>CAJTXC010000049.1 GCA_910580135.1 uncultured Bacilli bacterium
CAATTATATTATTTCTAACTTTGTATACTTAGAAAGTCTTTTTTGATACTCTTTTATAGCATCTATAAAATACTTTTCTTTTATTTTTCCAACGCATATTATCTTTATCATACTTCTATTAAATCCGTTCTTTGTTTTTGTTTTGCAATCATTATATCTTTTCCATTTTTATTTTTTGAAGCTAAAACTTCGTTTAATGTATCAAGCGCTGCATCATAAGTATTATTATCATCACTTAAGTGTGCTAAGACAATCGTATTTGTATTATCACCTATAAACTCTGATAAATAATATGCTGCATCAGCATTAGATAAATGCCCTTTATCACTTAATATTCTTTTCTTTAAATGAAAAGGATATCTACCATTCATAAGCATTTCTACATCATGATTACTTTCAAAAATATATAAATTATGATTACTTAATTTTTCAAAATATTTATTATTTATATAACCAGTATCAGTTATATATACTAGTGATTTATCTTCGTTTTTAACAATAAATCCTACTGAGCCTGACACATCGTGTGACGTTTTAATTACGGTTATTTCTAAATCATCTATCATGAAGTTAGGAGTTTCATATAAAACATAATCAAAATCATCAATATATTCGTTTAATAAACTAAGTATTACTTTATTAACATATAATTTAGGATGATATTTTTTTAAAAATACCTTTAATCCTTGGATATGGTCCACGTGGGTATGTGTTATTAATATAGCCTTTATTTCTCTTGGATCCACTTCTAGTTCTTCTAATTTTTCTTCGGTATAAGACTTTGTAACACCAAGATCAATTAAGACCTTGGTGTTTTTTGTTTGTATTAATGTACTATTACCCTTGCTACCACTTGATAAAACTGCAACTTGCATCATCGATATAAAATCATTGGATCCGTTGGAATACCATCTCTGTATGGCATACCATTTCTATATAAACCAAAGTGCAAGTGAGTACCTGTTGCAAATCCAGTATGACCCATTGTACCAATTTGTTGCCCCTTTTGGACCGTTTGACCAACTTGTACAATTCTTGCATTTAAGTGAGCATATAAAGTGTAATATCCATTACCATGGTTTATGGTTATATGCTGTCCTAGACTTCCTTTATTTTGGGATGTTACAACTGTACCAGAACCTGCTGCAAATATAGGAGAACCTTCACCACTACCTGCAATATCTAACGCTTCATGCACTTTACCCCAGCGATAACCAAAATAACTTGAAATATAATATTGTGAAATAGTAGGCCATGCCCATGATCCTGACATTATTGGTGCAGTTCCGCCACCAGCATATACTTTAGTACCAACTTTTACAACTTTATCCACCGATGGTGTTAAAGTTTCTGAACTTACTATTACCACGTTTTTAGTTTCCCCATTTATACTTTTAATTTTAGTAGTTAATCTATCCATTCCATTTTGACCTTCAGTTATGACCTTTTCCGTTCCAAGATTAAGTGAGGAATCATCTTCTGTTACAGTCTTATATTGACTTTCTTGATCAAGTACATTATGTGTTTCAACAACAACATCAACAACTGGATTAATAAGTCCTACTTTTACTTGCTGTCCAACTGATAATATATTATTTGAACTAGTAAACTCTGGATTAACGATTAAGAATTCTTCCGTTGCAAGTTTATTATTATATGCTATTGAATCAATTGTATCTCCTTCTTGAACTGTATAATATTGATCTTCTTTTACTTCTCCAAATAATAAGTATTTAGTAAGAGTTTTTTCATCAGTAAATATTTCTTCATCGGTTGAAATATAACCTTTTTTTATAGTTATATTTTGGTCAATATATATATCTTCAATTAAAGTGCCAGTTTCCTTTATTTCTGCTTGAGTATCATTTTCATAATTCTTTAAGTCATCGCTACTAACAAAGGCTTTTACAACTGATTTAATTGATTTATCAAAAACATTTCTATCTAAAACGTTTATAATTAAATCTTTTTCTCCTTCTGTATTTGACTTAATTGTTACTTTGTAACCTTCAACCGTAAAAGGTTTTTCTTCTTTTATAATGTTATGAACCTGTTTTGCTGTTAAAATTTCTTTTTCATATGTAGTATATTTTCTAATATCTACACCTGCTGGTATATAAACTTTATCTACGTTATACTTTTCTTTTAAATCTTTTTGTTCTTCATTTATATAATCTTCTAGTTCTTGTTTATTAGTTACATTACCAATAGATTTACCATCTAGATATACTTTATATACCTCTTTAGGATTTAATTGATATTTGTTTGCTAAGTTAACAAAAAATACGATAGCTACAGAAACTAGTATAGCTAATAAATATGTAAGCCCCGTTTTTATTACTTTCATCATAATTACTCACCATTCTCCCTTTGGAAATTAACAAAAGTAGACGTTTCTTTTTTAAATAATAATTCAATCGTTGTAGTAGGACCACTTCTGTTCTTACCAATTATAAACTCAGATATACTCGCATTATCATCTCGTCTTGCTTCCTTATTATAATAGTCATCTCTATATAAGAATGATACTATATCAGCATCTTGCTCGATAGATCCAGATTCACGCAAGTCACTCATTATTGGTCTTTTATCTTCTCTTTGCTCAACAGCACGAGATAACTGCGCAAGTGCTATTACAGGAACCTTTAACTCCAAAGCCATAGTTTTTAAACTTCTTGAAATTTCTGACACTTCTTGTTGTCTATTTCCAGCGGTTTTAGCCGGACCTGTTATAAGCTGCAAATAGTCTATCACAACTAATCCTAATCCTTTTTCGGAATTAGCAAGTCTACGACATTTACTTCTTATTTCTCCTATTGTAATACCTGGAGTATCATCTAAATAAAGATTTGCATCTGATAATTTACTAATTGCTTCATTAAGTCTTTTCCAATCATTATGTTCAAGGCGGCCTGTACGCATCTTAGTACCATTAATTTGTCCTTGAGATTGTAATATTCTGTTTGCTAACTGCTCAGCACTCATTTCCAAGTTAAATACTGCAACAGCTTTATCATTATGCATAGCTGCATATGTTGCTAAGTTAAGTGCAAAAGCAGTTTTACCCATTGCTGGTCTTGCTGCAATTATTATAAATTGATTAGGTTGTAATCCAGCAGTTAACTTATCAAATTCATAAAAACCAGTAGCAAGTCCAGTTATTTCTGAACCTTGTTCCGCTAATTTTTCAAGGTTTGCTTGTTCTCTATATGCAACATCTTGAATTCTTTGAAATTCAGTTGTTTTACGCATGTTTCCAATTCTAAGCATTTTCATCTCAGCATTATCCAATACTTCATAAATTGAGTCTTCTGAAGCATAAGCATCATTTGCTATTTCGGTTGCTGTTTCAATAATTTTTCTTCCAACCATTTTTTCTTTTACTATGTTTATATAATAATCAACGTTTGATGCACTTGGAACTGAGTCTATTATCTCTGATAAATATTCAACGTTACCTACCTGGCTTAATATTTTTTTATCGCTTAATTTATTAGTAACAATTGTTATATCTATTGGTGATGATTCATCATTTAATTCTTGTAATGTTTCAAATATTTTTGCATTAGCTTCACTATAAAAATGTTCACTAGATAATTCATCACACATTTTTTGTAAAGCTGTTTTAGATAAAAAGGCAGAACCTAAGACTGCTTTTTCTGCTTCTATTGATTCTGGTATTTTCCTTTCTGCCATATTTATCACTTCCTTATACTTATTTTACTAATTCTACTGTTACTTTAGCTTGCACTTTCTTATGTAAGTTAATTTTAACTTCATGATATCCAAGCGAGCTTATTGCTTCATCAAGCACTATCTTTTTCTTATCTATTTTATATCCTATTTTTTCTAATTCACTTGATATTTGCTTCGTTGATATAGTACCAAATACTTGGTCTTGTTTTCCAGTTTTAACCTTAAATGTTAATACTCTATCTTTTAGTTCTTTTTTTAACGCTTCGCATCTTTTTATTTCAGCGGCTTCTTGATCAGCCTTGTTCTTATTACTTATATCTAATATTTCTTTACTTCTTGATGTATATGCAACGGCATAACCATTTCTTATTAAAAAGTTTTGTGCGTATCCATCTTTAACTTCTTTTATGTCTCCAGCTTTACCTTGACCTTTAACATCTTTTGTAAATATAACTTTCATAATTAGCTTCCGCCTTTCTAATTAATCTCGTAAACATATTATAACATACTTATTAATTATTTAAAAGAAAAGAAAACATACGAAAAGTATGCTTTCTTATAACTATTTTGTAAATGGTAATAAAGCTATCATTCTAGCTCTCTTTACTTGTTGTGCAATATGTCTTTGGTGTTTAGAACAAGCTCCTGTTACTCTTCTAGGTAAAATCTTACCTTTTTCGTTAATGTATTTTCTTAAAATTTCAGGATCTTTATAATCTACGCTTTTACCAGCACACATTTGACATATTTTCTTTTTCTTTCTGAAAAATTCTGCCATTGTTATTCCTCCTTTTTAATTATTAAAATGCGATATCGTCATCTGATATTTCTATTGAGCTTCCAAAATCAGCGAATACATCATCAGAAACATTTGTTTCTTTTGGGGCTGATTCAGTTTGGAAATCTGCAGGTGAAACGTTATCTTCACCAGCATTAGTTGCTACGTTTCCAGAATTTCTTGAATCAAGGAATTGAACGCGGTCTGCAACTACTTCAGTAACATATACACGTTTTCCATCTTTATCTTCATAATTTCTTGTTTGAATTCTTCCATCTACTGCAACTAAAGAACCTTTTGAAACATATTTTTTAATATTTTCAGCTTGCTTTTGGAAAGCTACAATATTGATAAAATCAGTTTCTCGTTGACCTTGAGTATTAGTATATTGTCTATCAATAGCGATAGAAAAATTTACTATTGCAGCGTTACTTGATGAATATCTTAATTCTGGATCTCTTGTTAATCTTCCGATTAAAAATGCTTTATTCATAATATTTCCTCTACTTTTTATTAGTCTTCTTTTACGATTAAATGACGAATAACATCTTCACTTATTAAAGCTAAACGATCAAATTCATTAATAGCTTCTGCGTTATCTGCTTCTAAATTAATTAAGAAATAGTAACCAGTCTTATGACCTTTTACTTCATAAGCTAATTCCTTTTGACCTAAATCCTTTGAAGATGTAACTTTAGCTCCGTTATCTGCTAAAACTTTTTCAAAGTTTTTAGCAACTTCTTTAACTGATGCTTCTTCAAGATTTGGTCTAACAATGAACATAATTTCGTATTTCATTTTATTTTCCTCCTCTTCTGGTCTATTCGGTCTTCCATCTAGTGAAAGACAAGAGAGTAAAATTCATTACTCGCTTTGTATTATAACAAAAAAAAAGGTATAAGTAAACCTTCTTTTTATACTAAATTATATTAAAGTTAATTGTTATTTATGATATTTAACTCTTTAGTTTTAATATTTCTGCACGTCTTTTATTGAATTCATTTAAATAATCATCAGCATCCTTAAATGTGTCACTAATAAATATTTCTTGTGCCTTTTTTAATGCCTCATTTAAAAATTTTTGATTTACAAATTTAGATAAATTTATTTTATAATCCTCAGGATTATAATATTCTGATTCCTTGAATCTTACATAACTACTATCATCATCAAACACTTTTTCTAAGTTTAACTCTTTTATTATATATCCAAGTAACTGAGTACAAGTAAAGTCAGGGCAATTTTCATTTTCTTTATACATTCTTTCTATATAATCTATAAATGTTTCTGCTTTATTTTGATTTTGATTTTTGTTATATGTTCCAAAATAATTATATACTCGTTTTAAATCCTTTTTCATTTTATCTAAAAGATAAATATGACAGGTTAAATACCAAGATAAACTCTCATCTAAACCATTAATAGTATTTATTATAAAAGAATTCGCCTTATCTTCATTAATTTCATTTTTATCTTTAACCAACCTATGAATATAAGCCTCGAATTTATATTCCTTATTTCTATAAAAGATTTCTTCTAAAAAATTCTTTGCATAATAATCTAATATAATATTACTTTTAAAATATTGTTCTAATAAACCAAATCCTAATCCTATGTTTTTATGTTTAATAAATTCTTCTGATAAAATGATTAATAGGTAATTAAAATTAGCATTATTTTCTAATGCGTACTTAAGCATTTCTTCCTCGTTATCTTTTAAAATATCTTCCATTATTATACTAAGTTCTATACTTTCTACGTCAAAATCATCATCGCTAAGGTTCTTTCTACTATCCAAAAACGATTCAGCTGCAGAAATAATAATTTCGATATCATTTTTATATTTTTTGACATTGCTATTATATTTATCTACTAAGTAACTTACAAATTTATAATCTTTTTTTAACTCTTCCCCGCAAAATGAGTACATCTTTATATCATCTGAATAATCAATAACTTGCATCATAAAATAAACATCATTTTCTAATTCGTCAATATTAAAATCAATAATGTCATCTCCTGTGATATATGCTTCTATTAAATTTTCATCATATTTTTTCTTCATTACAAACCCCTCTTTTTAGTGACCTATGTTAACAAAAATAAAAGGAAATGTCAAACAATTTCTTTAACTTACTAAATATGCATTAATAAAGATATAATTTCATTCAAATATTTATCAAAAAAACTTTCTACAAATTTAATATTTTTATATGTTTGCATAAAAAAAGAAACTATTTTTCTAGTTTCTAATAACATAAATTATTTTTTTATATATACTGTATTTTTTGTTTTTAAAATTTTTTCAGCATCTTTATACTTAATTCTTTTTTTATTTGATACTACTGGTCTTAAATTCTGCACTATAATAGTACCATTAGAAGGAAAAGAATCATCATACGCAATATGATATTTGCTTTTCGTAAAAATATCTTTATATAAATCGAAACTGTAGTCACTATATTTTCTTACTAAAACAAATTTTCTAGGTGTCAAAGATTTTACCCCATAATATGTTATACCTTTTTTAGTATAATCATATTTTTTTGTTAATTGAGCAAGATATAAGTCTTTAGTACTAAAACCAAATAATCTATTTTTTAAATTCATATATTATCACCTTAATTATTAAATTTAAATAAGCAAATATTTTCGTATTTGATAATAATTTATTTTACATCATTTCCAATTTTTTAACGTCTTTATTTTATCATATTCTTCCTCTAATTTTTTTGCATCAGAATATTTTATTCTACCTTTATAGTTAGAAGGTAAGGCTGGCGACATTATTTTTGCTACCATACACCAATCATCCGTACATTCACCAAATTCACCATAATATTCTTCTTTTAAAAGCCTTTTATAACATTTATCAGATCTAGAATTCTTTGAAATTTTTTCTACTAATACAGTTTTTTCTGGTAGCATACTAACTTTAGTACATACAGAAAGAGATAAATCTCTAGTAAATTCAAACATATTTCTATCATAATAACTATTAGCTCTTTGTATTCCTACTTCTGCTATAAATAAGTTTTGCGGTTTAAAGCCTATGATTTTCTTTATTTTATTCATTTTTTCCTCCTGTTATCACTTATTAATCAGATATATATTAATTATTAAATCTAAATAAACAAACATCTCCGTCTTGCATAACGTATTCTTTTCCTTCACTTCTAAGACGTCCAGCTTCTTTTGCTTCTTTTTCACCTTTATATTTTTCATAATCTTCAAAAGAAATTACTTCTGCTCTAATAAAACCTTTTTCAAAATCACTATGAATAATTCCAGCACACTGTGGAGCTTTCATTCCTTTTTTAAATGTCCATGCTCTAACTTCTTTAGGTCCTGCAGTGAAATATGTTTGAAGCCCTAATAAATTATATGATGCTCTAATAAGTTTATCAAGTCCACTTTCTTCTATTCCTAAAGCACTTAAAAAAGCACTTTTTTCTTCATCATCAAAACCACTTAATTCTTCTTCTATTTTTGCACATAATACGATTACTTCAGCATTATCTTTTTTAGCATATTCTTTTAATTCTTTAACGTAATTATTATCAAGACCTATTTCATCTTCTTTTATATTAGCAACATAAATAATAGGTTTCATGGTAAGTAAGTTAAAAGCTTTAAGTATCTTTAAATCATCTTCAGTGTATTCTAATTTTCTAGCTGGAATATTATCTTCTAACGCAGCTTTTATTTTCTTTAATAATTCTACTTCTTTTAAAGCATCCTTATCCTTAGTTGATACTGCTTTTTTTTCTATTCTAGCTAATCTATTATCTACTACTTCTAAATCGCAAAAGATGAATTCAACATCTATTATTTCCACATCACGTAAAGGGTTTGCTCCACCTTCTACGTGAGTAATATTAGAGTCATCAAAACATCTTACTACTTCTACTACAGCGTCTACTTCTCTTATGTGTGATAAAAATTTATTACCCAAACCTTCACCATGTGATGCTCCTTTAACTAATCCTGCTATATCAGTAAATTCAAACGTAGTTGGAACTAAGCTTTTAGGTTCAATAAGTTCATTTAAAAAGTCTAATCTTTTATCTGGAACCGTAACCATTCCAACATTTGGTTCGATAGTTGCAAATGGATAGTTTGCCGCTAAAATATTTTTCTTTGTAATTGCATTAAATAAAGTAGATTTACCTACGTTTGGTAATCCAACTATACCTGCTGTTAAAGCCATGTAATCACTTCCTTCTCTTGGTATTATAGCATAAAATAAAAGAACAACGAAATTTATTTCATTGTCTTTGATAAATCTTCTTTATAATCAAACGCATCATTATATATAACTGGTATTACACTATAGTTTGAAGCCTGCATAGCTTCATTTTTCATATATGCAGCATTAAGTGTATCTAATCCATAATATTGTGATGCATTTAACTCTTTGTCCGAATCTCTCAGAGCGGCAAATTCTAAATAATCTTCTATTCCAGACTTTTTCTCAAAATCAATCAAAGCCTGATTCCTTACTATGTATTCTAAAGTTTGTAATCCTAAAACTTCACTATTAAAAAGAGACATAGAATAATTATATTTACTAAATTTAACCCAATCTTTTACAGGAATAATAATTTTTTCATCAGAATTTATTAATCTTTCAAATACAACTAATGAATCACCAGAAATAAAATGTCCTTTTTTATTAGTTTTACTATTTTCACCTAATACAATTTCTGAGAATTTAAATACTCCCATAGGAATAATATTTTCATCTTCTCCATATGATAGAACTAGTTTCATATTATTGTACATAAGTGTATTTTCTATTTTTTCTTTTTTCTTCAATTCTAAAACCTCCAATTTAATTTTATCATAAAAGGATCTACTTTAGAAGTAAATCCTTTTTAACTAATTGATTTAGGAAGCTCTTTTCTTTTCCCAAGGAGCTTTCTTTCTCATTGAAGTACCAAATTCTTCTTTTTCCTTTTCTTTTTCTTCATTCTCTTCTTCGGCCACTTGTTCTTCTTTTCCTACGTATTCATAACCAGTTGCATTTAAAGACGTTAGTTTATATTCACCTTTTTCATCTTTAGTTACCGTCATTATTTTATCTTCTTGAGGCATATTTGGAGTACATATCATCACTATATTTTCAGATGGTGAAATTAATACATCCTTATTAAGCAATTTAACAAGCTCTTCAACAGGTGTATTTCTTAACTTTCTTCTTTGTTCCTCATTAATTCCAGATAATTCGTTAATTATTGTGGTTACAAGTCCAATGACATTTTGCTTTCCATCTTTTGAAAGCTTTTTAAATTCGCCTCTTTTCGCAAGCTCAGTTACATTATACATTTTAACTTCATTTTTATCTGGCTCCACTTGTCTTTCATAAACATCTAATGCTGATACAAACCCATCTATACTTACTAATCCATCAGCATCCTTTTTCTCTTCAAATAATTCTCGCGAAGATTTTTCTGATAAATTTTCAACTACTTTAATCTTATCTTCTGGAAATGGATAGTGTATAGAAATATATTTTTTACCAGTTTGTTCATTTGAAAAGTCAGTTATATTATCTAAAGATATTTTATTTGAAACTGACTGTTTTTCTTGTTTTAAACTATTAATAATCTTTTGTGCGTCACCTTTTGTAAGTTTTTTTATTTCTTCAAAAATTATATGTAAATCCCTCTTATCCGTATTATAAATATTAAATAAAATATCTTTATCTTTAATACCTTTTATAATACCTTTTTGTTCTAACTCGTTTAATAATAAAATAATACTTTCTTCTTTAAATTTAATTGGATCATTTATACTTTTTATATTGATAGCATTTTCCATATATTATCACCTTTATTATAAATATATATGACTATAAAATTTATTCAAATTTCAAAATAAATATTTGTAAAGTAAAAAGTAAAGAACATGCTTTTTCGCATGTTCTTTAAACCGTAGGATATATTCCTGGACCAATTGGAAGTCCTATTATATACCAACAAATTATCATAAGAAGCCAAATAAATGTAATTGCCACAAAGTAAGGTAAAATAACTTTATAACATCCTCTTATGCTAAAATCATTTTTATTTTTTGTATATACTTCAATAAATCCTATAAATATTACAAAATAAGTAAATAATGGAGTTATTAAGTTAGTTATTGAATCTCCTGCTCTAAATACAATTTGGGCAAATTCTGGAGATATGTTAGCCTTCATAACCGCAGG
>CAJTXC010000050.1 GCA_910580135.1 uncultured Bacilli bacterium
ATGTGTATTACTATAACACATTCCCCCCCCCCCCCAGCTGTCAAGCTCTTTTTGTGGAAAAATAAAAAAAAGAAATCCAATTAAAAATTTCTTTTCTTATATCTTTTCATTGATTTTTCTAATATAGCATTTAAAGCATCAAGATTTTCATCACTATAAGTAGCACATTTATATCTAACAATTCAATGAAGCTTAGTTACTTTTTCTTTTATCTATAAAAGTTTTCGTACAATCCATCAAAAATAAAATAATAAGTAAAATAGTTAACCAAACAGGAATTTTTTTGATTAATCCTTTTAATAACGGATGAATAATATATATAAATATTACACTTGCTACTCCCCAAACAAGTGTCATCTCAAGCGATATATAATGACCTATATGAAACTTTTGCTGTGAATAATCCCAGAATACTGTACCAAATAATTTTTCTATTAAAACGCCGCCTAATGCTTCTAGTGTTGATAATACTATTCCTACAACAAAAAACATAATGACAGTTTCCCAAAATCTATGCATATGAAGATTTTTAAATAAATATTCAGAAACAAATAAAATAGTAACTGCACCAATTCCGTAAACAGGAGTCCACCAACCATTTAATATGCCACTTTTAAAACCATTACCAGTAATTAAAGCAGTTACGGTTTCTAAAATATGTCCCAAAATAGAATATATAAAAAAACAATTTAAATAATACATAATATCACCAATAATAGTATGCATCATTAAACTGTTTTTTATTCTATTTTATCTTATTCCAAAGTGTCCCTTCTCTTGTATCTTTTAGTTCAACGCCTTTTTCTAATAAATCATTTCTAATTTTATCAGCAGTTTCAAAATCTTTACTCTTTTTAGCTTCAATTCTAAGTTTTATTTGTTCTTCTACATATTTTGCTAAATCATCTGAAACATCATTTTGTTCTTCTGTTAACAAATCAAGAGATAGCACTTTATCAAATGATTCTATTAATGCTTTTTTAGTACCATCATTTAACACATCATCTTTTAAAACATCATATAAAACTGTAATAGCACTTGATGTATTCATATCATCATTTATGCAAGCTTTAAACTTTTCATTATAACTTTCAAATAATTCAGTATTTATATTTGATCCAGCCTTTAAGCTTAATGTTTTTTGTTTTAATTTCTTATATGCTTGTTCTGCGTTATCTAAGTTTTCATAAGTAAAAACTAATTGTTTTCTATAATGAGATTGTAAGCATAATAATCTGTATGATAATGGATTATAACCCTTCTCTTCTAATAGTGAAACAGTAAGAAAGTCACCTTTACTTTTACTCATTTTTCCGTTTTTATCATTTAGATGTTCACAATGAACCCAGTAATTACACCACTTATGTCCTAAGTATGCCTCACTTTGAGCTATTTCATTAGTATGATGAGGGAAAATATTATCAACACCACCACAATGAATATCTAGATATTCTCCGCAGTGTTTCATACTTATGCATGAACATTCTATATGCCAACCAGGATATCCTAATCCCCATGGAGAATTCCATTTAAGTTCTTGATCATCAAACTTAGATTTAGTAAACCATAATACAAAGTCTGCTTGGTTACGTTTGTTATAATCATTTTCAACACCATCACGTACACCAACTACCATTTCATCTTCTTTGTGATTTGTTAAAACATAATAATCATCTAGTTTAGATGTATCAAAATAAACGTTACCACCAGAAATATACGCAAAATCCTTAGAAAGTAATTTTTCTATTAAATTAATGTATTCTGGTATCAAATTAGTAGCTGGTTCAATAGTTTCTGGCTTCTTAACATTTAATTTTTTTAAATCACTAAAGAAAGCTTCTGTATAAAATTTAGCAATATCTAAAACCGTTTTATTTTGTTTTTTAGCACTTGATACCATCTTATCATCACCAGTATCAGAATCGCTAGAAAGATGTCCTACGTCAGTTATGTTCATAACCCTATTAACGTTATAACCATTATACATAAGAGTTTTTTCTAAAACATCTTCCATTATATAACTTCTTAAGTTTCCTATATGGGCATAATGATAAACGGTTGGTCCACAAGTATACATGTTAACCCTATCTTTATTATGTGGTATAAATTCTTCTATTTTTCTTGTTAATGTATTATATATTTTCATTTCTAAATACCTCTTTCTTTATAAAATTATATTATTTTTTTTAAAAGAAAGTACAACATCGTTTGTATCCTATTTTATTTTTCATATAAATCACGCTCTTTCAATATAAAAATATTATACAATAAAATTAAACAGAAAAAAAGTGATATTAATTTTTAACATCACTTAACTTTTCACAAGAAATTTTTATACTACTTTTATAGCTTATCAAACCTTCTACTATTTTCTTTTCTAAATCTCTTTGAATGTTTGAAATAACAGATGAAAGTTTGTTATTTTCTTCTAATTTTTTATATAAGTTTTCTTTATATGATTTATCTATAATTACACTTATATCAGGATAATTATTAATTATTTCTTTTATCTTGTTATTAACAATCTTCTTCTTTGCATTATCATCTAATTGCTCTGTGCTAATTTTTGCAAAAACATTATTAACTAAAGATTTAGGTAGAAAGGATAAATCATCTTCTTTATTTTTTCTAAAGCCAACGCTGGCTTTTTCTTTTGAAGTATCACATTTAAATATTACAGTGGCATTAGTAAAGTCTATTTTTTTACCACTAGCATCTTCTATGTATCCATCTTCTAGCATTCTTATAAAAATTCTTTGCACCTCAGTACATGCTTCATTAAAATTATCTATTAGTAATGCAGATGATGGATTAGTTCTTACCTTTTCAAATAAATTACTTTTATTATCATAACCTACGTATCCTGCGGTTGTACCAATAAGCTTAGTAATAGTATGATACTCTTTATACTCGGATAAATCTATCTTTATGATATCATTTTTTCTTACCGTATTCTTTAAAAACGCTTCTATTAAAATGGTTTTTCCGGATGACTTTGGTCCCAATAATAAAATACTATAGCAGCTTTTGGTCTTAGTTAGTTCTTTTCTCTTAAGTGAAGTAACTAAATTATTAATAGCTGATTCTTGACCAATTACCTTATCATTAAGTTTTTTTTCTAAATTTTCATAGAATATCTTTCTTTCTTTATTAATTCCTAAAGTTCTTATGTTACCTTTGTTTTTAATAACTTCTAAGATATCTTTTTTAGATACCTTTTTACCTTTAATACGAAGCTTATCTAGTTTACTAATTAATAAGTTTTCCTTAGTTTTAAGTTCGTAAGCACCTTTAAAATCACCTTTTGATATAGCCTTTACTTTTTCTTTTTTTGTTATATTTATTTTTTTATTTAAATCTTTATACATTTTTTCCGAAGCATTTTCAAGGGCTGATACTTTTGCGCAAACCTCATCCAAAATATCAATTGACCGATCAGGTTCAAATCTATTTGTAAGATATTTTTCAGATAAGGTAACTATATCCTTTATAAGTTCATTACTTATTTTTATATTATGATATTTTTCATACAATGGCTTTATTTCGGTTAGTATTTTAATAACATTATTTCGATCAGGTTCATCAACCGTTACACTTTGAAATCTTCTAGCAAGTGCTGCATCAGGCTCTATATATTTCTTATATTCATCTAATGTTGTTGCACCAATTATTCTAATTAAGCCTCTAGCGAGTGCTGGTTTAAATATATTTGATGCATCAATTGCTCCTTCTGCTCCACCTGCTCCTACCATGGTATGAATCTCGTCAATAAATAAAATTATATCTTGATTATCTTCGAGTTCTTTTATAAGCGTCTTCATTTTTTCTTCAAATTCACCACGGTATTTAGTTCCCGAAACAAGTGAAAATATATTAAGAGAAATTATTCTTTTTCCTTTTAAAAACTTAGGACATTTACTACTTACCATAAGATTTGCTATTCCTTCTACTATGGCAGTTTTACCAACTCCTGCTGGACCTATTAAAATAGGATTATTTTTCTTTCTTCTAAGTAATATTTCAATCGCTTTATTTATTTCGTTTTCTCTTCCTATTACTGGATCTAGTTTATTTTCTTTAGCAAGTTTAGTTAAATTAGACCCTAACTCTTCAAGTAATAATTTCTTTTTTCTAGCACTTTTAATATTTTTCTTTATTTTTAAATCATAATAAAGTTTATCTATATTAACTTTAAAACTTTTTAATATGCTGTATGCAATACCATCTTCTTCATCTAGTATTGATATTATAATAATTTCTGGACTTACCACTCTATTATTTTCTTCTCTTGCTTCAATAACGGCATTTTCTAATACTCTTTTAAGAAGTGGTGTATAAAGGGTAAAATCACTTTTCTTACTTCCTACACCTACTAAACTTATTAATTTATCTTTAAATTTTTTATATGTTATATTATGTTTTTTTAATACATCTACTAATCTGCCACTTTTAAGTACTGAAAGAAAAAGATGTTCGCTCCCCACATAAGGATGATTAAGTTCTTCTTTTTCTCTTTCTGCTTGTTTTAATAAATGCCTTGTTTCCTCACTAAAATTAACAAACATAAGTATCCCCTTTCTTTTATATCCTATGTTTGTTATGTGTCTAATATTTAAATTTAATACAAAAAAGAGACATCAAAATGTCTCTTTTAATTATACTAATGCAAATACTATTATAGTTGCAATAATTACAACAACAAATACTGATAATAATACTTTCCAAATGTATTTAAACCAATTTCCATAAGGAATATCTAAGTAGTATAATCCGATTACTAATCCAACAGAAGTTGGTGCAATAACCATCATTAAGTTATAAATACTTTGCATTATTAATGCAACTACTCCGTGATAATCAGCATTTGTAACAGTTGCTGAAAATACTTGTCCTATAGATGATGCAAAGTAATAGAAATCAGCGGTTAAAACGCTACCTACCATTGATGCTAATGTAACTGTTGCAACGTTAAATCCTTTAGCCCATGAAGCAATCCAATTTGTAATTGTTACGTTTACACCAGTTGTTACCATAATAACAAGTACTATGCTTATAAGCATTGCAGTTATTGCTACTGGTAATACTTTTTTAATACCATTAGTTGCTGTAGCAACAAAATCATTAAATTTAATATTAGATACAATTGCTATAACGGCAGTTATTATAAATAGGAATATTGCCATATCAGTCATAGACCATGAACCAATTGTGTTAATAACTCCTGTTGATGATCCATATACTTCATCTACAGCAACAGGTGCACCTATTAAATTACTAAATATAGCATAATCACCTATTTTTATTTTACCTAACCAGTTATTAAAATCAGTAAATACTTCTAAATTAGTAAATAATGATTCCCATGGTATTATACAAGCTATTACAAATAATACGAATATTACTAAGCTTGTACCAAATAAAACGCTAGCTCTTCTTTCACTATTAACTGGTATTTGACCTTCTTTATCAGCTTTTTCAGTTAATACTGTTATAAATTCAGCTATTGATAAAATAGTTGGTATTAAAGTCCAGCAGAATAAAATACTAAGTATTCCTGCCTTTACTTTACCTGCGTAAAATTTATTTATACCAAAAGTTCCTAATAAAATAGTTAATACTGCATATACTACTTTATTTACTTTTTTATTAGTATTTTTCATTATTTAGCCACCTTCTTTCCACTAGTAGCTTTCTTAGTTGTCTCTTTAGTAGTTGCTGCTTTTTTGCTAGCTGTAGCTTTTTTAGTAGTTGTAGTTTTCTTTGCACTACTAGTTTTAGCCTTGCTACTAACCTTTTTTTCTTCTTTTTTCGTTTCTGTTTTAACTTCCTTAACAGCTTTTTTAGATTTCTTTGGTGCAGTAAAAAATACTAATATTGCTAAAGAAATTACAAGTAAAATAATTTTAACTAATAATAAAGTATTTACTTTTAATCCAAACATTGTAAATAACGTATCGTTATATATACTACACATAGCACCTAATAAAGACGCTACAACAGTAGAAGATAAAATAGCTTTCTTATTAATTTCTAGTAATTTCATAACTTTGTATACAAATGGAATAAAGATAAATAAAATCATCCAATCATTTACAACACAGGCTAAAACGCCAAATAATATTATAGAAATGATAACTAAAAGCCCTTTTCTATTTTCAAAAATAGAAGCTGTCTTTTTAACAAAGTTTTCGTATATCACTACTTTTGATAAAACAGCATAAAAACATGCAATTGCTATTAAGAATACTGCGATACCATTAAAGTATGATATAGAAATACTTAAATTGGAAAGTAATTGCCATAATCCTACACCAGCGATAGAACCTTTTACAATGTTACCACTATAATCCATACTAGATCCTGGAATAAATAAAGTTAGTAACCATGCAACAAGTACAGTTATCGCTAAAACTTTAAATAAATTGTACTTTTTCATTTTTCCTCCTCATACCTATTTTATTTCATTATTGGGCCAAAATTATGGCATTTTGCACCATTCCCATAACCTTGTCCTACTATTTAATTATAACATATTTTTGGATAAGTTTTCCATATATTCTTCTATGGTATTAATAAACTCTTCTTTAGTTTTTATTTCATATAATTTCTTTTTAACACTTACTCCATTAGGTAGTCCTTTTAAATACCAAGCTCCATGAGTACGCATTTCAAGTACTGCAACTTTTTCTGGTTTAATTTGTAATAAGTAGTTAAAATGTTTTAAACAAGTTTTCATTTTTTCTATTGGAGTTTGTTCTGGAATAATTTCTCCGGTTTCTAAAAAGCTAGCTATCTGTTTTATTAAATATGGATTACCTAGTGTTCCCCTACCAATCATCACAGCATCACAGTCCGTTTCTTCAAACATCCTTTTCGCATCAAGAGCACTTAATATATCACCATTACCTATTACGGGAATTGATACCGCTTCCTTAACTTCCTTTATAATTTTCCAATTAGCATTACCAGAATACCCCTGGCTGCGTGTTCTAGGATGAACAGCTATTGCACTAGCTCCCGCTTTTTCACATATTTTTGCCACTTCTACTGCATTAATATTATTATGATCCCAACCACTTCTTATTTTAACGGTTACTGGGACGCTTACTGCATCTACTACTGCAGATACTATTTCATAAATCTTTTTTGGATTTTTTAAAAGCGCAGAACCAGCTTGAGATTTTACTGCTACTTTAGGAACTGGACACCCCATATTAATATCTATGATATCTGGGTGCATAGTTTTTTCTATTATTTTTGCAGCTTTAACAAAGCTATCTTTATCACTTCCAAATATTTGCTGAGTAATTGGTCTTTCTTCTTCAGTCATATAAAGCATATCTTTAGTTTTTTCATTATCATAGACAAGTGCCTTATCGCTAACCATTTCTGCATATAAAAGACCACAGCCCATTTCTTTAACTATTTTTCTAAAAGCACTATTACAAACTCCTGCCATAGGAGCTAGACACACGTTATTTTTTATTTCAACATTTCCAATTTTAAACATATCATTCACTTCCAAACTAAAATAATTATATAATAAAAAGAAACTATTTTAAAGTTTCTTTTTAGTTCATATGAGCTTTGTTTTTTCTATGACCTTTTGCTCTTCCAATAGTATTTACCTTCTTATTTGCATCTATATGCTTTGGATAACTCTTGCTTAATAAAGCTTCACGTTTTTGCATATCCATTACTATTTGAGTAAATTCTGTTGAATTTATTACACCATTATTTAATTTAGTTCTTAATTCAAAAATTGACATATTAACACTCCCCCTTTCTTTAATAGGTAATGCCTATTATATCAGAATTATATGATGTGTCAACAAAAAAGACAAAATATCTATCTTTTCGATCTTATAAATTTTAAAGTTTTCATCGCTAAGTTAAATAATGAATACCAAAGTTTACTAATTACTAAATCAAATTCTCCAACAAGTTCTAATACATTTGGATTAAACTTGGACTTAAACGTTGATAAGTGGTCTTCTAAAGATCCATCTATCCCACCTAAATCACAGTAATCACACCCATTATCTAAACAATAGCATAACCTATAAAACATAAGCCCATTTGTTATTTTAAGGGATGGTAATATTTTTGTATTGGTTCCCGCATATAAGAACGAAGCTACTTTTGTTCCATTATCACAAGTTGGCATCATAACGATAGTTGCTCCCGCAAGTGGTTTTGGTCCAAATTCTTTTTTTACCACTTCTGCTTCTTTTATCTGCTTTTCACAAAACTCTTTTTTGTTTTCATTTTTCTTCATGTCTTCTTTTAAGAATTTTATATATTTATCTATGTTTACTCTTGCAAAGAAAAGTACGGCATTATCGGGAAAACATTCCATTAAATTTTTAAAATAGTTTTCACTTCTAAGCGCAATGTGTTGTCTTTCTTCAGTACAATGAAGTACACTTACTAAATCTTTAACATCTTCTTTATTAGTAGAATAACTAAATTCTACTCCTCTTTCTTCCTGATAAGTACCAATATAATTTCTAGTATTTTTAGGGAAAGTTCTTCGTAAAACTTCCTTTTCATAAAAGTTACCTTCTTTATCTTTTAATGAAATAGCCATTGTATATCTTGGCTGGATATAAGCATTAACTTCTTTTTTGAACCCGCCGTGAATAAATCCTACTTCTTTTAAGTTATCAACTATTTCTTTTGTATTATTAGTAAATGATTTTCTAACTTCTATCCCTTTATTTTTCTTTATGTTTTGAATATTATCTTCGTTAAAACAAATAAAAGGATCTATTTTTATATCTATTGCTCCATTTTTCTTTGCATAGCTTTTTAAACAAGTTACAAATTCTTGTAATAAGTTTCTATTTTTATAATCTATGACAAATCCTCTTGGTATATAAAATAGTTTTTTTCCAAGAAATAGATTTCTTTTTAAAATCATTGCTGCACAAACCAACTTATCATTATTATACATTCCAACAAAATCATGTTCCCAAGCCTTTTTTACCTTAGACCATGAAGTAGTTTGCATAAAAGAAGTTGATGGAAAGCTTTTTACAAATGAATCAAATTCTTTTTCGTCTATTCCTGATTTGAATTGGTATTTCATATAATCATCCCTTTTTTATTTTACTATTAATTCTGCTTCGTCGCCTTGTTTTATTAAAAACGCGTTGGCATCATCTGTATCTAAATGTACTTCGTAAGAAAATTTATCACTTATTCTAACGTATACATTTTCTAGTATTCCCGGCTTTTCTCCTTTTACTACCAATGTAACAAATTCTTTTCCTTCAAATCCATATTTTTTAGCATCTTCTAAAGTGGCATGTACGTGTCTTGCAGCGATAATTGCAGCGTTTTTTGTTATTTTACCACAAGGCCCAACAATAGTTACTTCTGCAGCACCTTCTAAATCTCCTGAATTTCTAACTGGAGGTTTAATGCCTAATGCAAACGAATCTGTTTTTGATATCTCAACTTGTGTTTCATTTCTTTCAGGTCCTAAAATTCTTACTCTTTCAATAGTTCCTTTAGGTCCCTTTAAAGTAACTTGTTCATTACAAGCATATTGGCCAGGTTGTGATAAAGCTACTTTTTCAGTCAACTCAAAACCTTCACCAAATAAAATATTTAAATCTTCTTTTGTAACGTGTACGTGTCTTGCTGATACACCAATACTTACTTTCATAAATAACATCTCCTATCATTTTACCTACTAATTATAACATGTATAATTTACCTAATTCAATCATAAGTTTAAATGAATTATGAAAAAAGGAGATTTTATATGAATTCAAATTATTATTCAAATCCAACTTATCCAAACGTAAACACAAGTGGATTTCAAGCTACCGCAATGGGTGGAGCTGCATCTATGCCAAGTTCTAATACAAATAATACCAGCAACAATGGTTTAGCCACTATGCAAGCTACTAATAACATGCTTGCGATGGAACAATCTTACATCGAAAACATATTAAGACTTAACAAAGGGAAATTAGCTACGTTTTATATGTCATTTCCTGATTCTGTTGAATGGAGAGATAAAACATTTACTGGTATTATTGAAGCCGCAGGTCGTGACCACATAATAGTAAGCGATCCTAAAACAGGTAGATGGTACTTACTTCTTATGATATATCTTAACTACGTTGATTTTGATGAAAAGATTAATTATAGCCCAGAATACTATCCAGGTAATTAATTTTATTAACTTGTAAATATTATCTACTTTTGCTATAATCTAAATTAGAATAGAGGTAGATAAATATGTGGATTATAATTACTGTTTTTATTATTGGTATTATATTATTAATATATAATATATATCATGACAAAATTAAGTTTTTAATAATTAGACTTGATAATATAGAAGAAAAAATAAATAGTACTTTAATAAAAAGAAAAGAACTGATAAAAGAATCTGAAAAAATAATTAAAGATGTTGTTAAAACTGAAAAAGAAATTTATAGTGGACTATCAGAAATAAATAATAAAAATATGAACA
>CAJTXC010000051.1 GCA_910580135.1 uncultured Bacilli bacterium
AAATTCAAATATGTATCACCAGTATTAAAACAAGCCGTTTTCATAACATAAATAATTAAAGCAAGTATTCTTCTTTCATCGTTTTTTTCTATGTTTATCTTATTTCTTAATTCATCTATCTTATTAAATGTCACCGTATCTATCGTATCTATTAATTCATACGGATTATTTTCAATTACTCTTATTGTATCTTCTAAATAATGATTATATATTTTAAGAGCATCTTTCATATTAAAACCTAGGTTTGTTAAATAAACAACGGTTTCAAAACTTTCATTATATTTAATAAGTTTACTTTGGATATCCACCGCTTTTTTAGCAGTTATTTTTGGTACTTTAAGTAAACACTCATAATCATTAGAAATCAAGTTTAAACAATCTTCACCCAATATATCAACGATTTGTTTAGCAGTTTTTTCACCTACTCCCGGAAATATATCACTGGATAAAAAGATAACTAATCCATCTTTATCTTCTGGCATTATTTTTTCATATTTATCTACTTTATATTGAATTCCATATTTAGGATTATCAATCACTTCTCCATAAAAAATATAATCTTCGTCAATTAATAATTCTGCAAATAATCCAGTAAAAGTAAACTGTTTACCTTTATAATCCAAAAGATCCCCATCATCAGTTTCCTTTATTTTTAATAGTCCAACCGTAAATCCATCATTAGAAGAAAAAATAGTTCTTTTAAAAGTACCTTTTATATATGTTCCCATTTTTACCTCCTAACCTTGCAATATGATTTTAACACAAATAAAAGATTTTAACTAGCATTTACTTTTTCTTTTATCTTTTCTAACTTATAAGTAGTAATAAATATATCTAGGTCACTTACATATTCTAAAATTAGTTTATTATTCTTCTTTGATATTATTATTCCTATTGTTTTGTTATGATGTGGTTCTTTTAAAGTCTTATCTACCACTTTCATATAATTAAGTGTTTGTCCTATATCTTTAGCAGTTACTTCATCTTTCTTAAGTTCACAGGCCATAAATCTATTTAATTTATAATTAAAAAATAATAAGTCTATAAAATAGTTTTTATTATCATAAGTTACTTTGTATTCACTTCCAACAAAAGTAAAACCAGTACCTAATTCTAAAAATACTTTTTCCAACTCCTTTAATATATATTTCTTAAGTACCTTCTCGCTTAATTCTTCATCTTTATCTATATTTATAATTATTGGATCATGAAGCATATCTTCTATTTTTAACTCATTATTATTGTCTTCTCCTATTAACTTTATATTCTTTTTATCGACGTATGATAATCTATTAAATGAATCAGTTTTGATTTCGTTAATAAGACCTCTTACTGATAAATTATTTTCTATGCACCTATTTATATAATAATTTCTTTCATTTTCGTTATCAAAAGAAAGAATGTAATTCCAATGCGACCAACTCAATTGGGTCAACACTGTTGACCTTTTCCTATCTTTAAAATAACTATAGAATTTCCTCATTCTTTTCAAATTTTTTTGACTATAACCTTTACCATATTGTTCTACTAACTTTTTAGACCATTTCTTAATTAAATTATCTCCGTATTTTGCACGCGTTTCTCCGCCTTGAGCTTCAATTAATAATCTACCGATTTCAAAATACGTTTTTATAGTTTCTTTATTATTTTCTAAATATCTTACTTTTTCATTTACTTCTTTATTTTCTATTACGTTTTTAATTTCAGTATAATAATCCATATATTTCTCCTTTCGGGTCATTTATTATATAGAGTATTTTTATAAAATTTGTCGAAATAAAAAAAATACTATAAAATTATAGTACTTTTCCGATCAAAATTTTATCTTTGTATTCTTCAATGGACACTTTTATGGTTTTGCCAATTAACTCTTCACAACCTTGAAACTTAACTTTTAAATAGTTATCAGTGTGTCCAGTCAAATATCCATCTAAGTAAATTTCTGGTATTACAATAATTTCTTTTCCAATGTGTTTTTTATAATATTCTTCTTCTAATCCATCAAGAACACTAATTAATTTTTTACATCTTACATGTTTTTCTTCTTTAGTTAACCCTCCGTTCATCTTAGCTGCTGGAGTACCATTTCTTGAAGAAAATGGAAATACATGACCACCTGCAAAGTCTACTTCTTTAACAAATGATAAAGTGTCGATAAAGTCTTCTTCTGTTTCGTTTGGAAAACCAACTATTATATCTGTTGTAATTGCAATATCCGGTCTTATATCTTTAATTTTATTTATTCTATCTAAATAAAAATCTTTGTCATAACGTCTATTCATAAGTTTTAAAACATGATCACTTCCAGCTTGAAGCGGTATATGAATATGATTAACTATTTTTTTAGATTTTTTTAATACATTTAAAAATTTATCATTTAACTCAACTATTTCAATAGAAGAGATTCTTATTCTTTCTAGTCCATCTATTTTTTCTAATTCTATAAGTAAATCACTAAAATCATAATTTTTTAAATCTGATCCGTAATGTCCTGTATGGATACCAGTTAAAACAATTTCTTTATAACCATTTTTCACTAAAGATGTTACTTCTTTAATTACTCTTTCGGGCTTTTTACTTCTTACTTTCCCTCTTACGTACGGAATAATACAATAAGAACAGAAATTTTCACAACCATCTTCTATTTTAACTAAGGCTCTTGTTCTAGTATTAAAAACATCCATTTCCATATCATCAAAAGAAGTATTTGAAACATCTTTTATATTTAATATTTTCTTTTTATTTTTAATATACTCTTCAACTAAGTCTACGATTTTACTTTTATCAGTATTACCTATTACTACATCAACATAATCCATTATAGCATTATCGTTATCTCTTATTTGGGTAAAGCATCCCATTGCTGCAACTATTGCATTTTTGTTTTTCTTTCTTGCTTGTCTTATCATTTTTCTTGATTTCTGATCGCTTGTGTTTGTTACAGTACAAGTATTTATTAAATAAATATCTGCGGTGTCATCAGAAAAATCAGTTACTTCATAGCCTCTTTTTAAAAATTCATTTATTGCATACTCACTTTCATAAGTGTTAACTTTGCAACCTAACGTATACACTGCGACTTTCATAATACCACTTCCTTAAAAATAAAAAGCTTAATTCTTTTAAGCTTTTTCATTACTATTTATTGCTTCTTTTTTTACTCCGTAAATTGGGGATATCACTTGGGAAACCTTAAAGGCTTTTACCTCGGCATTTTCATTATTATTTATAATACCAGATGTTGCTATTTCTACTTCTGCGGGTTCCAAGTTATATTTTTCTAAATAGTTTATGCCAGTAGGTTCTTCGTCTTCAATAAGTTCTAATTCTTTTGCTTTCTTCATTAACTCATCTATTGATATTATAGCAGTTCTTTCTTGATCTTCTTCAAAGTTAGTAAGAGAAATTGGACTATCTTCCTTTAAAGCATCAGAAATAGCGTTTGCAATATCTTCTATTTCAGTTTTCTCATTAGTGTATAAAGGTTCTTTTTCTTCTTTAACACTTACTTCTATATTTGTTTCGTTTTGAATAATATTTTTATCAGTTTCTTCTTTTATTTTTCTCAATTTAGCTTTATTTTGAATACCTTGAATTACATAAGTTATTAAAAGTAATGTACATAACAAAACTATAAGAAATACTATAATTGAAAAAATCATTTGCCCCTGTGTATTTAAATTATTATAAAAACTATTAAAAGAATATGACACAGATGCAAACAAATTTTTCATACTACTCACCTCATAAATTCATACTTAATCATACTAAGAGCTGTAACTGGTGCAGTTTCTGCTCTTAAAACGGTATTACCAAGTGAAACACTTGTGAATCCATTTTCTAATAAATACTCTTCTTCCATAGGATCAAAACCGCCCTCAGGACCAACGACTAGTAATATTTTAACACACTTATCATTTTTTTGAAGTACTTTTTTTATATTTTTTGTATTTTTATTTAAAGAACACAAAAGTTTTAAATCATAGTCCCCATTTATCAAATCTTTTAATGATAAAACAGAACTTACTTCAGGTACAAAACTTCTGAAAGCTTGTTCTGAAGCTTCCTTACATATCTTATTCCAGCGCAATATTTTGGCTTCTTCTTTTTTATTTTCTATCTTAACTACGCTTCTTTTGGTATTAAGCGGAATAAATTTATTTACCCCAAGTTCAGTTGCTTTTTGTAATAAATAATTAAGTTTTTGCTCCTTTATCAAGGAAAAAGCAATGTCAATCTTAACAGAGCAATCTTCTATCTTAGTCTCTGAAACTATTTCAAAAGAAGATTTATCAGAAATCATGGTAAGCTTACATTCGTAGACCATATTATCGTACACAACCTTTATCATGTCGCCTTTTTTCATTCTCATCACGTTTTTTATATGATGATAATCACCATCTTCTAACTCTAAGTTTTTGTTTTTAGCAAAATACTGTTGCATTATACACTCTCTTTTTTAATATACGCCTGATGTGCATTTTGTGCTAACTGTAAAGTGGAATTAATAAAGTAAGCATCCGTATAAGTACATCTAGGTTTACTAGCTAAATTCCTGCCTTCTGGGCCATTTATAAATTCTTTCCTTCTTGCTGAATTAATATGATAAATAATTTCGGTTAAATCATTTTTAAAAAATCTAAAAATCTCTTCGTTTGCCTCTTTTGCATTACCAGAACCATGTGCAGCATTTTTATAAACTTTTTCTTTATCTCCAAATCTGCCCCTAATAGTATCCGGTTCAGCTTCCCAACTATTAGTAACTCCTAAAACTTTTCTATATTTTTTTACTGCATCACCTTTTGGATCATAAATAAGCATCATTAAAACTGGACCAGATTTTAAACTTTCTTTCAAAAGTTTAAAATCCTCTGGATATTTTTTCTTAACATGACCATAATTTTCTTCTATTAAGTCATCCGTTAACATATCACATTTAAAATAATCAACTTTTAAACCTGAATTTAAAATTATCCTAATAATTTCCTCTCGGTTTTCCATTCCATCAGGTTTTATCATACCATACGTATAATATACCTCTTCCTTTGTTTCTTCAGTCATTGTCTATGTTCCTTTCGTTAATAATTACTATAACAAAAAAGATCAAAATAGTAAACAAATTCGTAAAAGTTATTTTTTTATTTTTCTTTATTAGTAAAAGTAAGTATTTTTTGTTATAATATAAAAAGTATTACACTTATGAAAGAAGGTTTTAAAATGGATGAAATATTTGATATAGTTGATGATGAAATTTTATCATTAGATGAAGATGAAATAAAAAAAGAAAATAACAACGTTAGTAAAAAAATGAGCGTGTTAGAAAATTATGGTGAGAATTTAAGTAAAAAAACTTATATTACTAATCCTGCCATCGCAAGGGATAACGAAATAGAAAAAACTATTTTAACCATTTTAACACCAGATAAATCTGCTATATTAGTTGGTAAAGCTGGTATTGGTAAAACTGCCATCGTAGAAGGAATTGCTTATAAAATTCAAAATGGTGATGTTCCAAACGCTATTAAAAATTATGACATTATAAAAGTTAATACATCTTCTTTACTTGGAACATATATAAACGAACAAGGAATAGAAGAACTTAGAATAAACGTTTTATTAAAAGAGGTTGAAAATTCATCTAATGTTATATTATTTATTGACGAAATTCATACTCTTGTTATTGAATCTAGAAATAGTGGTATAGATTTTGTAAATGCTATGAAACCTGCTCTATCAAGAGGAGATGTTAAAGTAATTGGTGCAACTACACTTGATGAATATAATCAATATTTAATTAGGGATAAGGCTTTCTTAAGACGTTTTGAAAAAATTGATGTATCAGAGCCTGATGCTGAAACAACCGTTAAAATACTTATGGGATCATATCCTAAAATAGAAAAACAAACAGGTGTAAAATTAGCATATTCTTCTTTTGTAATAGAAAACATAATGAAGTTTATTGTTAATATGACAAGTGAATATAAAAGAGTTTATGAACTAGGTTCTAGATATCCAGATAATGCTCTAGCTCTTCTTTCAAAAGCATTTAGTTACGCTAAGTTTGATAACAGTGAATTTGTTACTTTTAAACATATTTATAAAGCAATTATGAATTGTCAAAGCGTATATTCTGATGTTATAAAAAAAGAAGCTGTTACCTTCAAGGAAACATTTAAAGATTTCTTAGAAAAAGAAAACGTAGATTTAAATGATTATTAAAAAAACCACTAGGTGGTTTTTTTAATACTTTATAATAGAAATAATCTTATTTTTTTATATACGATACATGCTTGTATGGTGGGTTATTATCTAAATGTTCCTCTAATATTGTTCTTTGCCAATTTTCATCCTTAAATGACGGAAAATATACATCCGCATCCAAATATTCATCGTCTATTTCAGTTAATATAAGTTCATCTGCCAAAGGGACAAATTGTGAATACACAAAAGCTCCTCCTATTACGTATATGTCATCATTTATTTCTTTTACTTTCTCAAAAAATTCCTCTATACTTCTAAGTGATATTACATCCTTAGAAAATTGATAATCACCAGTGCTTAAAACCAAATGGGTTCTGTTTGATAACATTTTAGGCAAAGATAAAAAAGTATTTTTTCCCATAACAACGTGATGTCCAGTTGTATTTTTCTTAAAAAAGTTTAAATCTTCTTTAATATGCCATATTAAATCATTATTTTTTCCTAGTTCGTTATTTTTACCTATCGCTGCTATTACAATTAATTTTTTCATAAAACACCTACTGTGCAATTGGAAATTTTATTTTTCCATGATGCTTATAATTTAATACTTTAACGTCTTTACATTCTTTTGAGTTATCAAAATCATAAAAGTTTTTAATATCTGGATTGATCCATAAGTTTGGAGCATCAAAATCCCCATATTTATCCATTCTACTTATTTGTTCTTTTATACCATCAACTTGATTAACATATATGTGTGCATCTTTAATACTCCAATCAAGCGTACCAGGTTTTAAATCGCAGGTTTGGGCTAGCATGTTTAAAAGCACTGCATACTGAGTTACGTTAAAAGGTAATCCTAAAGGAACATCACAACTTCTTTGATGAACCCATGCATTTAATTTTCCATCAGTTACATCCCATTCCGACGACCAAACACATGATGGCAATACCGCAGTATCCAAATAATCATCTTGCCATAAACTCATTACCATTCTTCTATCGTTAGGAGAATTTTTTAATCGATCGATTAATTTATCAATAAGTTTAAACTTATTTACAATGTACCCATAAGCAGTTCCTATTGTATGTACCCACTCTTTTCCAAAATCTTTTTCTATATTTACTTTTTTTAACACACCGTTTTCATCAGGTACATTTTGATTAGCTCTCCATTTTCCATCTTCTGCAATTTCCCACTCATCCCATATATGTACGTTTCTTTCCTTAAGCCATCTAACGTCATTACTTTGCACTTGATATATCCAAAGCATCTCTAATATCGCTTGCCTAAAAAATAATTGTTTCGTAGTTAAAACTGGAAATTCTTCTGATAAATCAAAATGAAAATGATGCGATGGCACTTTTATTGTGTTTATACCAGTTCTATTTTCTACTTCTGTTCCTTCTTTTAATATTCTTTCACATAAATTCAAATACTCTTTATCCCACTTAGACATTTTATACCTCCACTAATAGTATTTAATGCCCCTTATTATTCTATAAATATTATATCATTAATTCTTTATCTATTAAACATTTTTATTAATAATTTCATTTGTTACTTCAACATCTGAAAAATGATGTTTAGTATCACCAATTATTTGATAATCTTCATGACCCTTTCCTAGTATCATAAGTATCTTTTTACCGTTAAGTAAACTTATGCCTTTTTTTATGGCTTCATACCTATCATATATAACCTCATATTTACCTTTTGCACCTTTTAATATATCCTTCATAATATCTTTTTCATCTTCACATCTTGGGTTATCATTTGTAAATATTACGTATGTTGAATATTTAGTAGCTATTTTGCCCATTATCTTTCTTTTACCTTTATCTCTGTTGCCTCCACATCCAATAATCGTTATTATGCCTTTATTTTTTATTTTTTTAACTGTTTTTAATACGTTTTTTACAGCATCAGGAGTATGAGCATAATCTATAAAAATAACGTTATTATTATACTTTATTTTCTGCATTCTACCAGGTGGCTCAGAAAGTAAAGATAAATTATTTTTTATAAACTTAACATCAAAACCAAGATGTTTTACAATATAATACGCATATAAAAAATTATATACATTAAAAATTCCAACTAATGGCAAGATAAAACCATATTTTGTTTTATCTTTTATAACAACACTTGTTTTATCTAAATAATTAACTACCGAGTTAACTTTTACATTTTTTTGTATAATATAATTATTATTATTTTTTAATATAAATTTTTTATAATGTTTGTCTTTGCTGTTTAATAAACATATCTTCTTATTCCTTGTCATTTTCATTAATTTTCTTTTGCTTTCTATATAATCATCCATTGTTTTATGATAGTCTAAATGATCTTGTGTTATGTTAGTTACCCCAATAGCATCAAACAAAAGACCATATACTCTATCTTGTTTTAAAGCATGAGAAGATACTTCCATAACAACAACCTTAGTACCATTTTCTTTGGCATCTAAAAGTAAATTATATAAAAGATCTAAACTAGGTGTTGTATTATCTAAATTTATTATTTTGTTATCATTATAAAAACCAATTGTTCCTAAATAAGCAGTTTTAACGCCAATTTCTTTTAGTATTTGATATATAAGATAACACGTTGTAGTTTTACCATTTGTGCCTGTTATACCTATTAAAATAAGATCTTTTATGTCTTTATAATAATTATCATGTAAATAATCTTTTATACTTTTCACCTTAACAGTTTTAATATCATATTCTTGATCTTGTTCAGTAACTATTTTTATAACACCCTTTTCAATAGCATCCAAAACGTATTTTTCATTATGTTTATCAACTAAAAAACAATCCCCCTTTTTTACATATTTAGAATTCATCCACATACGCATATTAATCACCTTCTATATTTTTTTATGTAAAAATAAAAAAAGTGCAACAAAAAAAGAAAATAAACATTTTATTTATTTTCCTTATAATTATTTATCTTTTAAATATGATTTATATTCTTTAATGCCTTTACTATCATCAAAAAAATGTTTACCTTCAATACCACTTCCAACAAAAGAACTAATAAAAAGTATATTTTCTAAAGTGGTATTATCATCCGATAGAGCCATGTAAAGAAAAGCCAACGTTAAAGCGCTAAGACCTGCAAATCCAGCTCCATGAGCAATTTTTCTTTTTTTTAATTTTTTTATCAATATTTTTATATCAATATCATTTCCCATTAAAAATACATTCCTTTACTTCAATAGTGCTATATAATAATAGCACAAACATTTTAAAATATCAAATATTATTTAAAAATAATTTATAGTCCATAAATTCTTTACTATTATTTTCTATTTGTAAAACAAAATTTATCTTTCCTAATAGTTTATTTAAATATCCTTTTTTATCAAGTATTTTAATTTTTTTTAAATGGTTATTTATTCCATATTTTTTTATGTAGTACATTTCTTGTCTTATTTTTCTTTTATATTTTTTAGATATACTAACTTTTTCATTTACTACAATACCCGTTACTAATTGTCTATTGTTTTGATATATAATTCTTGTTTTATATTTATTTAATAAAAATCCATTTTCTTTTAATAATTCTTTAACATAACAAATTAATTCACTTATGTTAAAATCTCCAGAAAACGTCATATCATCACAATACCTAGTATATGATATTTCAAATTTATTGCAATAATTCGTTATTCGTTCATCAAAACTTCTCATAACTAAATTTGAAATATAACCACTAGTTGGTGCTCCTTGAGGAAGTTTATTGTTATAA
>CAJTXC010000052.1 GCA_910580135.1 uncultured Bacilli bacterium
TTAATATTTTTTTCATTTTATCAATCTCCTATTTTATCTATTAAAGTATTTATTTAGTAATTTATCTAGTTCTGAAATATTTATTGGTTTTGATAAATATTCATCAAAACCTTCTTTTAAATACATCTCTTTCATACCAGTTATTGCGTTTGCAGTTAAAGCAACAATTGGTGGTAATTCATATCCATCTAACTTCCTTAATACGTGTAACGTTTCAATTCCATCCATTTCTGGCATCATATGATCTAAGAAAATAATGTCATATTTTTTACCTTCTTTTATTTTATATATACATTCTTTACCACTGGTTACAGTATCAATATTAAACTTATAGTTTCCTAAAATTCTACTTGCAACCTTAATATTTAAATTGTTATCATCTACTATTAAAGCATTAAATGAAGAACAATCAATATGTTTTATTTCTTCTTTAGACTTAACTGGTTCAGTTATATCTCCAATTGCTGAATTATTTACTATCTTTTGGTTTATTTCTACATAAAAAGTTGTTCCAACTCTATATTCACTTTCAAACCAAATTTTTCCACCCATTAAGTCAACATACTTTTTAGTGATTACAAGTCCAAGTCCAGTTCCCTCGATCTCATTTGTTTTAGCAGCTTCTAATCTACTAAATTTTTTAAATAATTTATCATAATTCTCTTTTCTTATTCCATAACCAGTATCTGATATTTTAAACTTTAACGTTTCATAATCACCATTACTATTACCTACAACGCTTAAATTTATTCTTCCTACTTCCGTATATTTAACAGAATTGGTTAATATGTTTAATAAAATTTGAAATAATTTAGTAGAATCACCATATAATTTAGATGGAATGTTTTTATCAACTGTTATTATAAGTTTTATCGGCTTATCACCAAGTCTTGCTTCAATAATACTAGAAAGCTCCATTATTATTTTTCCTAGAGAATATTCCCTTTTTTCTAATGTTTCTTTTCCTGATTCTATCTTGGAAATATCTAGTATATTATTAATTATATCAAGTAAGTTATTACCAGCAGACGCAATGTGCTTTATATCAGTCCTTGCAGTTTCCTCATTAAAATTTGGATTATTAAGAAGCGTTTCGCTAAAACCAACGATAGCGTTCATCGGAGAACGTATCTCATGGGACATATTTGACAAAAAGTCAGATTTAGCACGATTAGATCTTTCTATATCATTTTTTAATGTCTCTAGTTCACTTATTATTTTTAAATCTGGGTTTTCTATGTTAAAGTATAAGAAAAACATTTGAACTGCTGCTCCTATTGCAGATATAGCAATATAAGGAAATAGTATTTGAAGTACAAAAATGATAACAAGTTCAATTATCATTAAAGAAACTGATATTTTTTTTCTTGAACTTACATTTTTTCCGTTTTTCAATATATAATAAACAATAGAAAATACCGAAAATGCACAAAATCCTAAAACATAATATGATGCAGGTCCTGGTATGTACGATACCCAATTTGGATCGAGTGTTTCAAAGGGAATGAAAAAATAACCTATTGCTGCAATCATAAATATAATACTCATTATTTTAGTTTTCTTATCAATAACCATTACCTCTAATAAGTTATTAGCATTAATATCACTTATGAAAACTAAACTATAGTAATAAAGCAGCGAAAACCAAACAATACCAGTTGACCAGTGAACTCTATAAATAAGAAAGTTTATAAAATCATTATCACAATATATAACGCAAAGCGTTGCAATAAGTTCTGATATTAATAATATGACTTCTACAACAAGCATATATCTATAAATCTTATTTCTAATAGATAAAAATCTCTGCTTAGAAAAGTATACTATTAATAATAATATGATGAAAAATAAACTTCCAATCGTAAGCATTAATCCTGCTATCATGTTATAAACCTCCTTTTATCTTTTATCAAAATAATTATTTATTAACTTGTTTAATTCCTTAAAGTTAATTGGCTTAGATAAATAATCACTAAATCCATCTGAAATGTATTTTTCTCTTAATCCTGTAAATGAGTTGGCGGTTAAAGCAATAACTGGTGGTACGTAATAACCTGAATCCTTAAGTATTTTCATGGTTGTTACACCATCCATTTCTGGCATCATATGATCTAAGAAAATAATATCATATTTAGCATGTTCAACTTTCTCTATGCATTCTTTACCACTCGTAGCAGAATCTATTTCAAAATTATATGACTCTAATAATCTGCTTGCTAGTTTTATATTAATTTTATTATCATCAACTATTAAGACTTTTTTACCTTCACAATTAATTAAATTAGAAGTACTTGATGGTTCACTATCTTTAGTTTCAAATATGTTACCAATTTTTTCTGAATCAACTATTTTTTGTTTAACATTTATATGGTACTGAGTACCTTTCCCTGCTTCATTAATAAATTTTATATCTCCACCTAACATAATAATTAATCTTTTTGCAATTAAAATACCAAGCGTTACACTATCAATGTTATTTTGTGAGCTATTACCCAGTTTAACAAAGTCATTAAAATCTTTTTCGAAATCCTCTGTTTTCATTGCGTGCCCAGTATTTGAAACTATAAATGAAAATTCAAAATAATCATCTTGTTTTTTTCCATCTACACTTAACGCTACCTTACCATAATTTGTATACTTAATTGCGTTTACTAGCGTACATACAATAACTTTATATATTTTAGAGTAATCGCCATAATACTTACTTGGTATATCTTGATTAATCTTTATATCAAATTCTAAAACATCTTTATTTATCTTAGAAGATATTACACTATTTACTTCAAATATTAAGTTTTGAAGTAAGTATTCCTTTTCTTCAATGGTTTCTTTTCCTGATTCAATTCTTGATATATCTAATATATTATTTATTAAATCTAGCAAACTAATACTTGCATCACGAATACTTAAACTATCTCTTTTAACAATCTCTTCAGTTAATTCTTTTTCTGCTAATAAAGACTCACTAAAACCTAAAATAGTATTCATAGGAGTTCTTATTTCATGAGACATATTTGATAAAAACTCCGTTTTTGCTTTATCGGCTATTTCTGCTTCTTCTTTAGACTTTTCAAGTTCTTTTAATAATCTTTTATCCTGGCTTTCAATCGTAAAGTAAAGTGCTACAACGCAAAAAGCAAAAATAAACGTCAAATCATTAAAATCATATCCAGTTATAATTTGTATTAATGTTATAACAGAAAAAAGAACGAAAACAAAATATATTGGCAATTTTTGTTCACGAGGAAACTTCGTTCTACTTTTAATCATTGCTAATATTATCATCAAAATCAAAGCAAAGCATGCTACGTAAATAACGTTTACCGCATCACCACCTATTACGTATAAATCATTATTACCACCAATGTAAGTTATTTTAGACATACAAGAAATAGTAAATAAAGTAACAATAAATATAAATGATAGTATGGTTAATACTATACTTGTTTTTTTATTATTTCTTTTATCTTTATTTTCATCAGAAAGGTTCCAAATATATATAATAAGACAAATTACCCATATAATTGACCCTAATATATAACCTCTACATAATATCTCATTTAAGAGTGGTATTTGATCTCTTATACTCATTGTATAAGCACAAAAAATTTCTATAAAAAGTAATATAATAGTTAAAACAAGCATAAAAGCATAAATATTATTCGCTAAATCTTTAAATTTTTTCTTACTTAAAAACATGATTCCAACAAGTATACAAAATACTAAAGCACATATAGTAAATCCAATACTTGGAAATAAATTATACTCCACTTTTAACACTCCCTTTAACTATTTATTTTTCAAAATTTTCCGCTATTCTACTAAAGCTTTCAATAAGCTTAGGATTAAACATACTTCCTTTTTTACTTATTATTAAGTCTTTAGCATTTTCTTTAGATTTTTTAGATAAATTATTATAATTAATACAAATTGCTGCTATTTGAGCTTCTAAAGGGATGTTATCACCTTTTAAGTTATTAGGGTAACCTGTTCCGTTATAGTTTTCATGATAAAACTTAGTAATATTATTAGCATACTTTTTATACAAAGCATCACTTGTTAAAGAAAGTACGTAATTAAGCATTTTAGAACCAAAGTTTGGATACTTTTTGATTTGATTAAGTTCATCTTCTGTAAAACTTCCTTTTTTACCTAAAATTGATCTTGGAATCGAATAAAATCCTACATCATAATACATAGAAGCATCAGCCATCTTGTCTATTTTTTCAAGATTAAGATCATATTCAGGATAATCTTCCATTACCTTATTTGCTAGTATTTTTATATACTTATTTATGTTTTTTATATTACTTTGATAATCATATACGTAGCTTTCAACGAATGGATTTACTAATTTTTTAAGTTCACTTGATTGATCACTTATTAATTCATTTAGAGAATTACTAGATTTATAAAGATTGATAAAATTACTTATTCTATGTCTTACAACTTCAAAGTCAAATGGCTTTTCAAGCATATCTGCAACACCATAGTTATAAACCCTTGACTTAGTTTCTTTTTCATAATCACCACTTATAATGATTACTGGTATTCTATGTAAATAATTATTTTTACTTAAGTAATCTAAAACTGCAAACCCATCCATAACAGGCATGGTTAAATCAAGGAAAATACCTAAAACATTATCTGAAGATTCAGTAATTCCCTTACTACTATTTTCATTTAAGTACTCTATTGCTTCCTTACCATTAGTTGCCATAACTATTTTATATTCGTCCGCGAAGACTTTTTTTATCATGTTACGAGTTAACATATCATCATCCACGATCAATAAAACGTCATCTACTCTACCACTTACGTTAGCAGCCGTACTATTTAAACTTTTCTTTAATTCTGGATAAGAGCTTGTAAGAGAATTTAAAATAGAGTTTATGTATTCTTCTACGCTTTTTATGTTCGTTTTTTTCTCGTCTAAATTAAACACGTTATTTATTTTAAGGATAGAATCTGCTAGTCTTGATATAAGTGCATTATATTTAGAATTATTAGATTCTTTAGCACCTGAATTATCCATTTTTTCTTTTACCATAAATATTAATTCCGCTCCGTTAACTAGAGTTAATGTAGCACTTATTTTATACCATTCATTATTTAAGGTTTTATACTTAAGATTTACGCTTTCTTTTCCTTCTTTTTTAGCTTCTTTTATTTTTGGTATAGAAACTAAATTCATAAAGCTAGAAACATATTCTTCTGAAATTTTAGTTTTAATACTTTCTAAAAAGTTAGTAAACGTATCGCTTCCAGTACTTGTGAATTTTCCTTCTGTAATACCATACTTATTTACGGTATCTTCAAATACGTTAAAAACAAAAACTTCTAAACCATCACTAAATAATAAATTCTTTAATGTGTTTTCTAAAACGTTTGTATCCACTAGTCTTCATCCCCTTTTTTTACATTGATTTATATTTTGTAATTATATCCTGAACTTCTTTTACCGCGTTTAAAAATACATTATATTGTTCATTGACATAATTTATATCGCCAGCCTTGCTTGCCATTTCATGAGAGTAAGCTATTTCTCCAAGCTTCATAAAACCAAAGCTTCTTGCGTTACTTTTCATAGCGTGAACTAAGATTGCATAGTTTGGCATATCACCTTGATTTTTAAAATTATCTATCTTCGCCAATTCTCCATCTATGCTATTATAAAATTCATCTAGCATTTCATTATATGTTTCTAAATCAATCATGTTTGTTATAGCTGTTTCTGCATCTACTCCCATGCTTTTCAAATATTCTATAGCTCCATTCATTAAAATCCCTACTTTCCTACTATTCTTTTATTATTGTACTATAAATATATAAAAAACACAATTAAATAAAAGCAAAAAAACACCAGTTTAAGTAAACTAGTGTTTATAAAATCGTTCTTGTGAAATTTATTTTTTTATCACTTAATTCTTCTTCATTTATAATTATTTTTTCAAAGTTATAAATGGTCATAAAATCTTTATTACTAACTATTTTGTATTCATTATTAAATTCATCTTTCAAATATCCTATTTTTATATTGTACCTTTTATTTAAATCAAATTTACTTACCATAGCTTCCGGAAAACTATCTATAATAACTTCTAAATTAGGAAGTTTTTTATATCTTTTTTCATATGCACTTACTATGTTTTCTATCTGTTTAACCGTTAGCTCATAAGATAAAGTAACGCATTTAGATCCCATCTCGTGAAAAAATGCAACAGCATAAGAATTTACTACGTTAAATGAAAAATCAGTCATAAAATTTTTATATACTAACAAACTTCCAAACTCTCCTACCAAAACAGTATTTTCATATTTTTTATATTCGTTTATTATTCTTGGTAATTTCAAAACATCTTCTTTTTCTAATAATTTTTCATTGGTTACATAAATTTTATCTACTTTATTTTTTATCTTATCATAATCAGATTTATTTGTAACTTCTACTGAACGATGTTTACAGTTTTCGAAAGAAGGTACATCTATATAATATTCATTTTCTACAAATGGTATTTTATATAATCTTTTTTTATCTAGTTTTTTAAGAATGTTTCTTCTTAAATCATTTATATCTTTTAAGTTAATAAATATATCTTCATCCATTACTACTTCTATATTATTAACTTTATAGACAGTATCTCCAGTCTTACACATTTGCTTTATTATTGTTTCTTTTAAAACAGGCATTTTAATAGCTTGTTCTATTTTATTATGAGACATTTCTATAACTTCGTTAACACCATCTGATACTGTTATTTGTAAAGGATAATCTTTTTTTGCTACAACTTTGATATCAATACCAACTTTTCTAGATAACTTATTTAAACATTTATTAATTTCGCTTACAAGATTATAGTCAGTAGTAAGTAAAACCTTAGAACCTACCTCTACATATTTATCATACTTAACGGTTATTACATCGCCTTTTTTAGCACAACTAACTTCTTTACCGTCCACAAACATTTTATTTATAATAAGACCTTTATCTTCTTTTGTATCTAATATTCTAAGTCCATCATGAACGTTTACGTCTTTTGTTAATTTGATTTTCAAGTTATTTTTTACCTTTGATATAATTTCACCTATGGTTATTCCTTTATGGTTGGGTCTTTTTGAAAAAGTAAAAGCATCATTTTTTTCACCAAGTATAAAACCTTTAGTAAATTTTCTATTAAACATTTTCTTAAGGTTTAACATATCTTTTTCATCTATCTTTAAACGCCCTGTTGCATAATAATTATCTATTGCTTTTTTATAAACTTTGAAAACTAAATAAACATATTCGGGCCTTTTCATTCTACCTTCTATTTTTAAGCTATCAACACCCGTTTTAATTATTTTATCTAGATTTTCTAAAGTACATAAATCCTTAGTACTAAGTAAGTAATTTTCTTTGTTTAACTTATTTCCTTCTTCATCATATAAATCATATTTTTTTCGACAACTTTGCACACACGTACCACGGTTTCCACTTCTATGACCTATTAACGAACTCATTAAACACTGACCTGAATAACTTACACATAAAGCTCCATGAACAAATACTTCAACTTCAATATCTATTTCTTTTTTTATCTTTTCTATTATTGAAACAGGTGTTTCTCTTGCCATAACAACTCTTTTAAATCCTAATTTTTTTGCTAAAAGAGCACCTTCATAATTATGGATATTAACTTGCGTTGAAGCATGCAGCTCTAAATTAGGAAACTTTTTTCTTAATAAATCAAACATTCCAAGATCTTGAATGATAACTGCATCTATGTTATTTTTATGAGCAAACCTAACGTATTCTAAAAAGTTATCAACTTCGTTTTCATAAATTATAGTATTAATTGTCAAATAAACTTTAACTCCATAAAGATGAGAATATTTAATTGCTTCTACTAATTCTTCTTTAGTAAAATTACCTGCAAAACTTCTTGCTCCAAACATCTTACCACCTAAATAAACGGCATTACACCCTGCTTCTATAGCAGCCTTTAAACAATCAAAATTACCAACGGGAGCTAAAAGTTCAATTCTTTTCATAACAACACCTCAAAACTATTAATATAGTATACCATAAACTCTAAACATAAGAATTAAAAACACGCATTTTTTGCGTGCTTTAAACTATTTTTGAACATATTTTAATTCCCATTTAAAACTAGCCGAAACCATTCCTTTAGGTAGTTCTAAAGATTTTTTATCAAAGTATATTTTAATGGTTCCTCTTCTTACTGTATTAGCATTTAAATCAGAGCCTTTTTCATCAGAAGTTAGATTAAAATTTATAAATTCTAAACCTTTTTTATATTCTTCATCGGTTGTTATTCCATCACCATCTATATCACAACTAGTAAATAAGCTTTTAAGAAATTTCAGCTTTTCTTCATCTGTAAAATTATCATAATCACTAAAATCATAACCATTTAGTATATAACCATCACTTTTAGCATCAGTTGTACCAGCGTTTACAATGTCAAACTCATAAGTTACACTATCCCCAGGATTCTTAAGTGAAACCGAAATATTTTTTATGGTTGTATCATCAATACTTGGCTCTTTTAATTCCTTAGCTGTTCCTACTATTTTAGGTTCACTTAAATTTTCAAAATGAATATCCCATGATGAGTTTTCTAAAGCCGCATCACCATTTATTATAAGATTTGTTGACATTGCCGCAAAAGCAATTGATAAACATATTACCGCAATTATTAGTGATACTACTGCTAAAATTTTTTCTCTTCTTTGTTTTTCCATTTTTACTCTCTCCTATTATATCTATTCTATATATAAAATTATCATATATTTAAAGATTTAACAAGTTTATGAATACCTTTTTACATGGTTTTTACACAAAAAAAGCATATCATTCCTAGGAATAATATACCTTATTTTAATTTTTATAAGTAAATACTTCTGCTGGTATTTCCTTCTTAGGATCACCATCAGCATAATTTTTAGCATTATTATATATAATATCTATTTTTTCTTTATTTGTAAGACTAGTTGCAATAACAACTAATTCTTCAGCTTGTTTTTTATCATTTACTTCTGAAACCAACTTCATCTCCTGTTGTGTTTCTAGTTTTTCCAATATGTCTTCCATTAATTTTAATGCTTCTTCATCAGTTTTTGCACTTGCTACCATTCCCATATGATATCTATGAAGATCACTTTGTAATGAGTCTGAAATAGCGATTTCACATAAATAATCAGCAATGTTATCACTTTTGGCTTTTGATATTAATTTCATGTCTTTTCTATGATGTTCACTATTCAATGATTTAAAATTTGTAGCTATATATCTTAAACAACTTGCAATATTATTGCTTTTAGCATTTGAAATCAATTCCATATCCTTTGCATGATGCTCACTATTCAATGAAGCAGAATCTTCTGCTACACCTCCTAAACACTGTGCAATATTATCGCTTTTAGCGTTTGAAATCAATTCCATATCCTTTGCATGATGCTCACTATTCAATGAAAAATAAGATATTGCTACACCTCCTAAATACTGTGCAAAGTTATCACTTTTTGCACTTGATATTAATTTCATATCTTTTCTATGGTGCTTACTATTTAATGAAAAATAAGATGTTGCTACACCTCCTAAACACTGTGCAATTTTATCGCTTTTAGCGTTTGAAATCAATTCCATATCCTTTGCATGATGCTCACTATTCAATGAAGCAGAATCTTCTGCTACACCTCCTAAACACTGTGCAATATTATCGCTTTTAGCGTTTGAAATCAATTCCATATCCTTTGCATGATGCTCACTATTCAATGAAGCAGAAT
>CAJTXC010000053.1 GCA_910580135.1 uncultured Bacilli bacterium
GTCTTTATAAAATAGATGTTTATACATATAGTTCAAATAGAATGTATACATATTCCGATCTTGGTTGTAGTGAAAAAGAAATGTCTTTGATAGTGAGACTTGATAGTAATAAAGGGTATTTAACAGAATATAAAACCGGATTTAAAATTCCAGTTGCTTATGAGTATGAAAGTTTAGAAGATACAAAAATTAAATCTAGTAAATATAGTTATCAAAGAGGAATGAATGTTCTACCCTTTTATGCTATTATATATGTTGCAGATAAATATAATACATATACATGCAAAACAAAAACAGATGCAAAATTTTATGAAGGGCATGTTTGTTTAGATGATTTACCAGTTGATGATACTCTTAAAATTTTAGGAGAATATGATGCTCTTCATTCAGATGCAAGTGAATTTGAAAAGGAATTAAAAGAATTAGTTGAAAAAGGTAATAGAAGAATCAAAAAAATAAATTATAGTGATAAGGATGTAGCTAGTAGCTTAGATAATATTAGTAAAATTAAACATAAAGGATGGTGATTTTGTATTATGAATATTATTGATAGTGGAAATTATTTAGTCCAACTTTATTTTAAAACAGGTAAAAAATATAGTTTAACTGCAACTAAACTAAATTATTTATTGGTAATAGCCGAGTTATGTCATTTAAAAAGTGGTTTTTCTGGTTATTCTTCTTTTAGTTTTGTTGAAACATCAAACTATGTTCATCGCTATAGCTGGATTGGTTTTCCTTTAATTTATAATTATTACTTTTCTGATATAGTTGAAGGAGAATTAGAGGAAGATGGGATAATTTCAGAAAAAATAAATGAAGAGATTTTGATACCTAAACATTACCAAATAAAATATGAACTAAATGATGAGGAACGTAATTTATTAAATAATATATTTTTTGAATTTGGTAATGTTCCATCATTAGATATACGTAATATGCTCTATGACTTTTTTGATAGAATAAAGGGTAAATTAAATAAAACAACATATACATATAAATATGAAACTAAGTATGTGTTTGATAATTCTGATGTTGTAAAATCGTTTTTTGAAGATTTTTGTTATAATATAAATCCTATTATGAGGTTTGTTTCAGAGTCAAATTCAGAGATACCGCAATACTCCCATAAAGTTTTACAGTTGTTCCATCTTTTTTATAAACTAACCGCTGATGAAAAGAAAGTATATTTAACTGAATTAAATAAATATGTTGATGATTCAGACTTTTCTTTATCTAGCAAAAAAGAGAATAATTGTAGTATAAAGGGATTATTAAAGAGATTTAAAAATAAATAATATGACTATAATTTTGCCGAATTATAGTTTTTTTTATTATTTTTCCTAAAATTTATTGACAATGGTAGATTTTTCCTGTAATATTTTAAATTGGTACTGTGTCTTTAAATTTAGACATGTTCTTTAAAAATTTATAGTTTAGGGGTGGAATTGCGTGGCTTATAAGATAAGAAAAGTAAACGAATACCGTGAAAGAAGAGACTTCTCAAGAGTAAATAATTCATTAGAATTAGCAGACTTACTTGAGATACAGACGAAGTCTTACAATTGGTTTATTCAAGATGGAATTAAAGAAGTGTTAGAGGAAATAAGCCCAGTGGAAAATTTCTCTGGAACATTATCTTTAGAATTTGGTGAATACTCATTTGATGAACCAAGACATACAATCAAAGAATGCAAGGAGAAGAAGACTACATATGCTGCTCCGTTAAAAGTTCAAACTCGTTTGTTTAACAATGAAACAGGTGAAGTAAAAGAACAAGAAATATTCTTAGGTGATATGCCATTAATGACAGATTCAGGATCATTTATATTTAATGGTTCAGAACGTGTTATAGTATCACAATTAGTACGTTCTCCAAGCGTATATTATGGAAGAGAAATAGATAAAAATGGGCGTTCTATTATATCTTCTCAAATCATACCTACAAGAGGTACTTGGTTAGAATACAAACTTAATAGTAAAGACGTTGTTGACGTAAGAATCGACCGTAACAGAAAAGTTGTTGTTACAGCATTTTTAAGAGCTTTTGGATTATCAAGTGATGAAGATATTCTAAAATTATATGGTCAAGATGAATACCTAATCAATACTTTAGGGAAGGATTCTACTAAAAATACAGATGAAGCTTTACTTGAAATTTATGAAAAATTAAAACCAGGTGAACCAGCTACATTAGATAGTGCAAAGAACCAATTAATTACTAGATTCTTTGATAACTTTAGATATGATTTAGCTAAAGTAGGTCGTTATAAATTCAACAAAAAACTTAATGTTGTTGATCGTTTATTAAACCAAAAATTAGCAGAAGATATTACTGTAGATGGAAAAGTAGTGGTAAAAGCTGGAACTAAAGTTACTAATGAAGTTCTAGAAACTTTAAAACCAATTTTAGATAATGGTTATGGTATGGTAGATGCTACTATGGATAAAGAACTTGATGATCATACTATGGTTCAAGTTGTAAGTATTTATTCTCCAGTAGAACCAGATAAAATTATAAGAGTAGTAGGTAATGATCCAACTATCGATGTTAAAACACTTACTATATCTGATATATATGCATCTGTATCATACTATTTAAACCTTTTACAAAACGTAGGTTCAATAGATGAAATAGACCACTTATCTAACCGTCGTTTAAGACAAGTTGGTGAATTATTACAAAACCAATTCAGAATTGGTGTTGCTCGTATGGAAAGAGTTATTCGTGAAAGAATGACTACTTTAGACGTAGAAACTGCAACTCCTAAAACTTTAATTAATATAAGACCAATAACTGCTGTTATTAAAGAATTCTTTGGATCAAGTCCATTATCACAATTCATGGACCAAATTAATCCATTATCAGAATTAAATAACAAACGTCGTTTATCAGCTTTAGGGCCAGGTGGATTATCACGTGATAGAGCAGCTATGGAAGTACGTGACGTTAACGTATCTCACTATGGTAGAATTTGTCCAATCGAATCACCAGAAGGTGCAAACATCGGACTTATTACATCACTTGCTAACTACGCAAAGATAAATGATTATGGATTTATCATGACTCCATATAGAAGAGTTAAAGATGGTAAATTACAAGATCAAATAGATTATTTAACAGCTGATGAAGAAAACGGACACATCATAGCACAAGCTAGAGTAGAAATGGACGGAGATACAATTGTTCAAGAACACGTTCCAGCTCGTTCTAATGGCGAAAACATTTTAGCTACACCAAAGGAAATCGATTATATCGACGTAGCTCCACAACAAATAGTATCTGTTACTACAAGTTGTGTTCCATTCCTAGATCACGATGATGCTCACCGTGCGTTAATGGGATCTAACATGCAACGTCAAGCATTGCCACTTTTAAGAGCAGAAGCTCCACTTGTTGCAACTGGTGTTGAAGCTCAAGCTGCAAAGGATTCTGGAGTATGTGTTCTTGCTAAAGCAGATGGTGTTGTAGAATATGTTGATGGTAAGAAAATAGTTGTTAAGACAGCAAAAGCAAAAGATATATATATCTTGAAAAACTTTGAAGGTTCAAACGCTGGTACATGTTATCACCAAAGACCAATTGTTAAGGTTGGAGATAAGGTAAAACGTGGACAAATAATTGCAGACGGTCCTTCAACAGACAAAGGTGAAGTAGCATTAGGTAAAAACTTAACTGTTGCATTCATGACTTACAATGGTTATAACTACGAAGATGCTGTTATCCTTAATGAAAGAATGGTTAAAGATGATGTATTAACATCAATTTATATAGAAGATTATGAAATTCAATGTCGTGATACTAAGTTAGGACCTGAAGAAATCACTCGTGATATTCCTAACGTTAGTGAAGAAGCTCGTAAGAACTTAGACGCAGATGGTATCATAAGAATTGGTACTGAAGTTAAAGAAGGTGACATTCTAGTTGGTAAAGTTACACCAAAAGGAATGGTTGAACTTACTTCAGAAGAAAAATTATTACACGCAATCTTTGGAGAAAAGACTCGTGAAGTAAGGGATACATCATTACGCGTTCCACATGGTGGTGCTGGTATCGTTCATGATATAAAGATTTATACTAAGAAAGATTCTGATGAACTTCCAAGTGGAGTTTCTAAGGAAATTCGTGTATACATTGTTCAAAAACGTAAGATTCAAGTTGGTGACAAGATGGCTGGTCGTCACGGTAACAAGGGTGTTATTTCGCTTGTTGCTCCACAAGAAGATATGCCATACTTACCAGATGGTACTCCAGTAGATATCTTACTTAACCCACTAGGTGTTCCATCTCGTATGAACCCTGGGCAAATACTTGAAATGCACTTAGGTATGGCTGCTAAAAAACTTGGTGTTCATACTGCAACTCCAGTATTTGATGGTGCTAAATGGTCAGACATTCAAGAAATGATGGCTGAAGCTGGTATGGATCCAGATGGTAAAACTGTTTTATACAATGGTAAAACTGGTGAACCATTTGATAACCGTGTATCAGTTGGTGTTATGTACATGATTAAACTTGACCACATGGTTGATGATAAGTTACATGCTCGTGCAACTGGTCCATATTCATTAGTTACACAACAACCACTTGGTGGTAAAGCACAATTCGGTGGACAAAGATTTGGTGAAATGGAAGTTTGGGCATTATATGCATATGGTGCTGCTCACGTACTTCAAGAAATCTTAACAGTTAAGTCAGATGATGTTGTAGGACGTGTTAAGGTTTATGAATCAATCGTTAAAGGTAAACCAATTGATCAAGCAGGTGTTCCAGAAAGTTTCCGTGTTCTTGTTAAAGAATTCCAAGCTTTAGGATTAAACATCGCTATGATTAGTGAAGATGGTAAAGAAGTAGACGTTAAAACTCTTGAAGAAGAGGAAGAGAAAGAAGGAGCTCCTTTATCAATCGAAGAAATAGATAACGTTTCATTACTTACTAAAAAAGAATCAGTTGATGTTATTTCTGAAGAAGAAGCAGAGGAAGAATCTGATGAATTAGTAAGTGAAGAAGAACAAGATGATTATGAAGCTGAAATCGAAGATAAATTAGATGAGTTAGATGACTCATTAATGGAAGGGGATGAAGAGTAATGTTAGATGCTAATAGATTTGAAGGAATTAAAATATCTATCGCTTCACCCGAACAAATTAGAGAGTGGTCTTATGGAGAAGTTAAAAAACCAGAAACAATTAACTATCGTACTTTAAAACCTGAAAGAGATGGTTTATTCTGTGAAAAAATCTTCGGTCCAACTAAGGACTACGAATGTGCTTGTGGAAAGTACAAAAGATTAAGATATAAAGATATCGTATGTGATAGATGTGGAGTAGAAGTTACTAAAGCTAAAGTTCGTCGTGAACGTATGGGTCACATCGAACTTGCTACTCCAGTATCTCACATTTGGTTCTTTAAAGGTGTTCCAAGCCGTATGGGATTAGTACTTGATATGTCTCCAAGAGACTTAGAAGAAGTATTATACTTTGTATCATACGTAGTAATTAATCCAGGTGCAGCACCACTTGAAAAGAAACAAACTTTATCTGATAAAGAATACCGTGCATACTATGAAAAGTATGGAAATACTTTTGAAGTAGGTATGGGGGCTGAAGCTATCTTAAAATTACTTAAAGAAATTGATGTAAAAGCTGAAATAGCTGGGATTGAAAAAGAATTAGAAGATGCTACAGAACAAAAGAGAACAAGATTATTAAAAAGATTAGATATCTTAGATTCATTTGATAAATCAGGTAATAAACCTGAATGGATGATATTAACAGCACTTCCTGTTATACCTCCAGAATTAAGACCAATGATTCAATTAGATGGTGGTCGTTTTGCAACAAGTGATTTAAATGATTTATATAGACGTGTTATTAATCGTAACAACCGTTTAAAGAAATTACTTGAATTAAACGCTCCATCAATCATTGTTCAAAATGAAAAGCGTATGCTTCAAGAAGCAGTAGATGCTTTATTTGATAACGGAAGACGTGGTAGAAATGTTACTGGCCCATCAAACAGACCATTAAAATCAATTTCTTCTATGTTAAAGGGTAAACAAGGTCGTTTCCGTCAAAACTTACTTGGTAAACGTGTTGACTATTCAGGACGTTCAGTTATCGCAGTTGGCCCAACTTTAAAGATGTATCAATGTGGTATACCAAAAGAAATGGCACTTGAATTATTCAAACCTCACGTTATCCATGGTTTAGTAGAAAGAGATATTGTTCACAATATTAAATCTGCTAAAAAATTAATTGAAAATCAAGATGAAAGAGTATGGGATATTGTTGAAGATGTTATTAAAGAACACCCAGTAATGTTAAACCGTGCTCCTACACTTCACAGATTAGGTATTCAAGCATTTGAACCTAAATTAGTTAGTGGTAAAGCAATTCGTTTACACCCTCTAGTTTGTGCTGCATTCAACGCAGACTTCGATGGTGACCAAATGGCTGTTCACGTACCACTTTCAGAAGCAGCTCAAGCAGAAGCTAGGATCTTAATGCTTGGTGCTAATAACATCCTTTCACCAAAAGATGGTAAACCAATTGTTACTCCATCACAAGATATGGTTTTAGGTAACTATTACTTAACAATGGAAAAAGCTGGTCTTGAAGGTGAAGGACGTGTATTTAAAAACGCTAACGAAGCTATTGAAGCTTACGAAAGAAGAGAGCTTACATTACATACAAGAATTGCTCTTCCTGCTAAATCATTAAAATACAAGATGTTCACTGATGAACAAAAAGAAATGTATTTAGTAACAACTGTTGGTAAGTTAATCTTTAACGAAGTATTACCAGATGGATTCCAATATATAAATGAACCAACTGATGATAACTTTGAAAACTTAACTCCAATGAAATATTTCTTAGCACGTGGAACTAATATTCCTGAAGCTATTAAAGCTATGGATTTAGTAAAACCATTCCCACAAGGTGCTTTAAAGAGTATTATTGCTCAAATCTTCAAACGTTACAAGACTACTGAAACTTCAGTAATGTTAGACCGTTTAAAAGATTTAGGATTTAAGTACTCTACACTTGCTGGTATATCAATATCTATCGCTGATGTTGAAACTAGTGAAAAAAAGCACGAAATAGTTGAAAAATCACAAAAAGTTGTTGATACAATCAATAAACAATATAGACGTGGTTTAATTACTGATAGAGAACGTTATGAAAAAGTTTGTGAAGTATGGAACCAAGCTACTAGCGAAGTAGAAAAAGAATTAAAAGCTAAAGTAGAAGCTCCATCAGATAACCCAATCATGATGATGATGAACTCTAAAGCTCGTGGTAACTTATCACAATTTAGACAGTTAGCTGGTATGCGTGGATTACTTGCTAAACCAAATGGTGAAGCCGTAGAAATCCCAGTAACATCTTCATTCATTGATGGATTATCAGTATCTGAATTCTTCATCTCTACTCACGGTGCCCGTAAAGGTAACGCCGATACCGCATTAAAAACAGCGGACTCTGGTTACTTAACTAGACGTTTAGTTGATGTTGTTCAAGACGTTATAGTAAGAGAAGAAGATTGTGGAACTATCCAAGGCGTAACAGTATCTGCCTTCATTGATGATAATGCAGGAACAGTTATCGAAAGCCTTCATGAACGTATCGTTGGTAGATTTACTAACAAGAAGGTTGTTGATCCAACAACTAAAGAAGTAATTATTGAAAAGAACCAATTAATTACTGAACCAATCGCAGACAAGATTGATAAAGCCGGTATTAAAGAAGTTGAAATTAGGACTGCTTTAACTTGTAAGACTGAAAATGGTGTTTGTGAACATTGTTATGGTAACAACTTAGCTACTGGTAACATTGTTGAAATTGGTGAAGCTGTAGGTATTATGGCTGCTCAATCAATTGGTGAGCCAGGTACTCAGTTAACCATGAGAACATTCCACACGGGTGGTGTTGCATCTGGTGAAGATATAACTCAAGGTTTACCTCGTGTACAAGAGTTATTTGAAGCTAGAATACCAAAGGCTAAATCAACAATTGCTGAAATAAATGGTAAAGTAACTAAGATTGATGACTTAAATGGCAAATATAAAATTGAAATTACTAATGATGTGGAATCAAGAGAACACACTACAAACTATGGTGTTAAACTTTGTGTTGAAGTAGGTGGGGAAGTTAAAGCTGGTGACAAATTAAACGTTGGTTCTATTAACCCTAAAGAGTTACTTGCTGTAACTGACCCAATTACTGCACAAAACTATATCTTATCAGAAGTACAAAAAGTTTATAAATCTCAAGGTGTTGACGTTTCTGATAAACATATCGAAATACTTGCTCGTCGTATGATCGCACGTATTAAGATCGTTGATGGTGGAGATACCTCATTAGTATCTGGTAAGTTAGTTTCAATGCATGAATTTACTAGAATTAATAAACAAGCTATTATCGAAGGAAAGAAACCTGCTACAGGTCGTCCAATAATGCTTGGTATTACTAAGGCATCTTTAGAGACTGATTCATTCTTATCAGCTGCATCATTCCAAGAAACTACTCGTATCTTAACTGATGCTGCAATCAAAGGTAAAGTTGATAACTTAACCGGATTAAAAGAAAACGTACTTCTTGGTAAGTTAATACCAGCAGGTACAGGTTCTAAGTTTTATTCTAACGTTAAATATAAGTTAGAAAGTGAACAAGTTGAAGATGATGCTCTAGATGTATTAGAAGAACAATTAACAGATTAAGAAAGCTAATAAAAGGCTTTCTTTTTTTTGTTATGTATATTTTTTTAACTTTTTTATAAATTTTAGGGGAATTTTAAAAGTTATGGCGAACTATAAGTATGAGAGAACCTAATAATGGGTTAGTTATGCTTTCCGTCTTTATATGTAAAGTAGAAAGGCGGTGATGTTTATGAAAAAGGAAACTAAGTTTCTTAAAGTAATAATTATCCTTTTAATTTTACTAATAGCACTGCTAATTTTTAAAATATAAAAGAAAAAAGCGTACTTACCCAGGGGGGGTGTACGCTTTTTCCTTAATTGTTGTTAAGGAAAGCTACTAACCTTAAGTTAGGTGCTCTCACTAATTAAATTATACAGCATTAATATTATGAAGTAAATAGAAAAATATATTCATTATTCCTTAAAAAATCATTAAAAACCTATATAATATATGGAGTTTTAAGATATTTATGTTACAATATACGGTAAGGTGATTTTATGACAGAAGTTTATAAATTTTTAGATTCTTTACATATAGATAAAAAAGATACTCTTGTAGTAGCAGTTTCTTATGGTCCAGATTCTATGTTTTTACTTAATCTTTTAAAAAATAAATATATGAGTAATAAAATTGTATGTGCCCACGTGCATCATAACCATAGAAAAGAAAGCGATGAAGAGGCTAGATTATTAGAAAAGTATTGTAATGATAATAATGTTATTTTTGAAATGATGAAAATAAAAGAATATACTAATAATAATTTCACTGAGGAGGAAGCTAGAATTAAAAGGTATGAATTCTTTGATAGTATTATGATTAAGTATAAATCTAGTTATCTATTTACTGCACATCATGGAGATGATTTATCCGAGACAATATTAATGAGGCTTGCTAGGGGATCTAATATT
>CAJTXC010000054.1 GCA_910580135.1 uncultured Bacilli bacterium
ATACACGAATAACTTTATGCTTTTTTTATCTTCTAAACTACACTCTTCTTTTATCTTATTTATAACTAAATCATCATCTAAAACTTCTATAATTGTTTTAGTAACATTTAGATCCTTCTTCTCGTTTTTTAAAAGAGTATCTAAAGCTTCGTTTATATTACTATCAAAAATAATTTCTTTTACATAATTTATCATCTGTTTATTATTTAAATTTGAAACTTCAGATACATTCTTTTCCATATTTTCCTACCTACCTTATCCACAAGAAAATTATAATTTAAAATTAATGAATTGTAAATACATCACCCAAAATAATTAAAAGAATATACTACTATTGTAAAAAGGAGGATTTATGAAAAAGAAGATTATTATCTTAGTTTGCTTTCTTATTGTTTTAGCAGGAGCTTTATTCTTTGCAATAAGTAATAAAACTAGCAAAAAGAATAATGAAAGTAAACTAACAGAAGTTAAGGTTGCAGAAGTTGCACATACCATATTTTATGCACCAGCTTATGCTGCAATAAGTAAAGGGTACTTTGAAGAAGAAGGTATAAAAATTGATTTAACCTTAACTGCAGGAGCTGATAAAGTATCTGCAGCAGTACTATCTGGTGACGTAGACGTTGGTTTCTGCGGAAGTGAAGCTACCATATACGTATATAATGGTGGTGAAAAAGATTATTTAGTTAACTTTGCAAGATTAACTAAAAGAGATGGAGCATTTTTAGTATCAAGAAAAAAATATGATAATTTTACATTAGAAGATTTAAAGGGAAAAACCGTAATTGGTGGTAGAAAAGGCGGAATGCCTGAAATGACATTTGAATGGGGATTAAGACAAAACGGTATCGATCCTGTAAAAGACTTATCAATTGATACAAGCGTTGCTTTCCCAGCTATGGAAGGTGCGTTTATAGGTGGCGATGCAGACTTTGTTACCCTTTTTGAACCAAATGCATTAAGCGTTGAAAAACAAGGTTTAGGATACGTTGTAGGTTATGTTGGTACATGGGGTGGAGAAGTTCCTTATACCGCTTATAATGCTAAAAAAAGTTACATAGAAAAAAATCCTGAATTAATAAAAGGATTTACTAAAGCTATAGATAAGGGATTAGAATACGTTAAGACGACTGACTCTAGCGTAGTTGCTAAAGATATATACGAATTCTTCCCAGATTTGTCATTAAATGATTTAACCGCAATCATTGAAAGATATAAAACTAATGATGCATGGGCTGATTCAACAGAAATTACCGAAGAAGATTTTGACCATCTACAAGAAATAATGCAAGCAAGCGGTGAACTAGATAAAAAAGCACCATATAACAAATTAATATATCAAGGAAAATAATTAATGAACCTTTTAAAGGTAAAAGATTTATCAAAAAATTATTTAACTAAGAAAAAAGTTATATGTGCGCTTGATAATATAAACTTTGATATAAACGAAAATGAATTTATAGTACTAGTTGGTCCTTCTGGATGTGGCAAATCAACTATTCTTTCAATCATTGGAAACTTAGAAGATAAAAGTAGCGGAGAAATAAAGTTTAATAAAAAGGATATTAAAATAGGATACATGTTTCAAGAAGATGCGTTATTTCCATGGCTAACCGTACTTGATAACTGCATGCTTGGATTAAAGATACAAAATAAAGTAACTGATGAAAATGAAAAGTATGTTAAATCACTATTAAAAAAATATGGTTTATCATCCTTTGAAAAAAGCTATCCTAAAGAGTTATCTGGCGGAATGAGGCAAAGAGTCGCACTTATTAGAACACTAGCCCTAAGACCCGATATACTGCTTTTAGACGAGCCATTTTCGGCACTTGACTATCAAACCAGAATAACGGTGTCTGATGATGTATTTAAAATAATTAAAGAAGAGAAAAAGACCGCTTTAATGGTAACGCATGACATTTCAGAAGCTTGTGCAATCGCTAGCAAAATAATCGTTCTTAGTAATAGACCTGCAGTAGTTAAAAACATATATGAAATTAATATGAAAAATAAAGGCTTACCTAGCGAAAATAGAAAAGACCCAAAATTTAGTTATTATTATAATCTAATATGGAAGGATTTGGATCACTATGAAAGCTAATGAAGAACATAAAAAATATTTAAAAAAACTAAAATGGAGCACAGCAAAAGTCATATTCTTTCAAATATTAATACTTATACTGTTTATAACTATATGGCAATTCTTATCAGATCACAAAATAATAAACGCATTTTTATGCTCAAGTCCTAAAAACGTAGTAGAAACAACAATTAATCTGTGGAAAACAAATGATTTGCTTGTGCACGTGTGGGTAACTTTAAAAGAAATATTATTAAGTTTTGGTATAGGTACAATAATAGGTATAGTATTTGCAGCATTCTTATGGTGGAGTCCATTTGCATCAAGAGTGCTAGATCCTTATCTTACTATATTAAATAGTTTACCTAAGGTATCTCTTGGTCCAATAATAATTATATGGGCAGGAGCAAATCAAAACTCAATAATATTAATGGCTCTTTTAATATCAGTTATATCAACAATAATAAGTGTTTATGTAGGTTTTAGTCATACTAATAAAAATAGTATAAGACTACTTAAAAGTTTTAAAGCTAATAAGTTTCAAATCTTTACAAAAGTAGTTTTACCATCTAACATAAATACAATAATTAGTTCACTTAAAATAAACTTATCAATGACATTTGTTGGTGTTATAATGGGTGAACTTCTAGTATCAAAACAAGGTCTAGGTTATTTAATTAACTATGGATCTCAAGTATTCAATACTAACTTGGTTATAACTGGAGTAATATTACTTGGTATTTTAACAAGCGTCCTTTATTTCTTAATTTTATTCATAGAAAACAAACTAAAAAAAGAATGGTAAAGACTTTATTGGAAGTGGCAATAATGCTACTTCTTATTTTTTATGGTAATCATATAATTAAGTGGAGGTTTTATATGAGCATTTTTAAAGGTTCTGGAGTAGCCTTAATAACTCCGTTTGATGATGATTTAAGGGTTGATTATAAATCACTTAATAAAATGATTAATTATGGTTTAAAGAATAACACTGACGCAATAATTATCTGTGGTACCACCGGTGAAGCACCCACCCTTGAAGATGAAGAACACCTAAACGTCATAAAAGAATGTATAAAAGTTGTTAACGGAAAAATTCCTGTTATCGCTGGTACGGGTTCTAATAACACCAACCATGCCATAATGATGTCTAAAGAGGCACAAAAATTGGGAGCTAATGGTCTATTAGTTGTAACACCTTATTACAATAAAGCTACCCAAAAAGGTTTGGAAAAACATTATGAGGCCATCGCAAACAGCGTAGATATACCAATTCTTATGTATAACGTTCCTTCAAGAACAGGATGCAACATAAACCCACAAACAGCAATCAACATCTTAAAAAGTAATGATAACGTAATAGGAATAAAAGAAGCATCTGGAAGCATCAAACAAGTGGAAGAACTAGCTAAGTTAAGTAAAGAACAAAACGTCCCAGTTGATTTATATTCAGGAAATGACGATGACGTAATTAGCATTCTAAAAAACGGAGGGCTCGGCGTAATATCCGTCTGCGCAAACATAACACCCAAAAAAACACATGATTTAGTATATAAATACATTGATGGCGATGTTAACATGGCAAAAAAATTACAAGAAGAACAAAAAGAGTTAAGTGATGCATTATTTAGCGAGGTCAATCCAATCCCAATAAAAGAAGCATGTTATCAAATGGGTTTAATAAATAGTCCTAAACTTAGGCTTCCCTTAACCGTGATGGAAAATGATACAAAAGAAAACTTATCCAAGGTATTAAAAAAACAACACTTAATATAAAAAGGCTTACATCAATAAGCCTTTTTAGTTATTTAATTTTTTTCTTCCATTAAAAGAATATCTATATAATAATATCCTACCGCTTTTCCACTAGCGTTTTTTTCCGTTCTCATTAAAAGCAAATAAGGTCTTCCATCATATATTGAAATTCCCTCAGGTTCTACTGTCCAATATCTATCCTGGGTGAAAGTTACAACCTTAGAATAATCCACCTTCAAATCATATTTATTTGATGTAACTTTACTAGTGTTTTTTATGTTGTAAACTTCAACATTAAAGGTAAAGTTTTTATCATTATTATCTATTTTTCTATTATCATCATCATAATTTATATTTTGTGGCCCACCCTTTAACATATATAATTTATTTTCATATAATTCCAAACCTTGCAAACCACTTCGACTAATTTCAAAACTATTTAAATAAGCATCTTTTTTATTATCTTTTAATTCAGATAATTTGTATACATATACCTTTCCAGGGACAGAAAATGCTATTTTATTATTTCTTTCGTCAACTGCTAAATCAGGAATTTTCATATAATCAGAGTTACCGTTTACAATGTCACCTCTTAAATTGCTTATGTCTTTAATATGTTTCTTAATCCTAGTATCAAAGGATTCATTTGTATTCTCATCTCTTTTAATTACAACGGCAGGAGTTTTATTTTTAGATGGATTTTTCTTAAGAGCAAAAGTTTTTCCTGGAATGATCCGTCCGTTATTACTCTCAAATCTATTATAAGCAAAGCCTTGATAAGCAGCTCCTTTTTTTCCATTAAGTTCCAAACCGAAATACGGAACCGCATTAAAGAATAGTTGATCTTCTTTTTTTCCATTAACATATACAGATTTATTTGCAACGTCAAAAGATTGAGCATGCCCTGCATACTCATTAATAATACTGTCAGTATTATTATTTTTACGATTAATCCTATAATAAATATTTGAAGATATATTTTCAAGTGATTCTTCAGTTAAATCATTAGTCCATACGGATGTTCCTGGTTTATTATTGGCAGTACTTAAATAAACGTAATCATCGGTAATAGCAAACCCCTGAATAAATTTATTAGTTTTGTAGCCAATTACGCTAGGCTTTAAATTTGCTGTTTTTCCATTTGAATTTCCAGTTCCTATTACTTGTTCTTCTTTATAATTATCTATACCATCAAAAAAACTAACAACCTGAGATTTAGTTGTAGTTGTAGTTTTTTTTGTAGTCGTGGCAGACGTAATCGATTGATTTGGTTTATTTGAACCTTGATTTGACGAATTTGGTTTATTCGAATTTTGATTTGATGAATTATTTTTTATATAACATTGTATTTCTTCAAAATTATATCCCCTGTTATTTATTTTTATATAGCTATTAGTTGAATCCCCACAAGTATCATCCTTAAAACTAATTAAACCATCATCTACTAGGTCTTGGAGTTTAAATTCCACATTTTCTCCATCCACAATTTTATTAGAATAGTACTTAGCAGCATATATATGGGCTGCGTTTTCTATCTTCTGATTTAGTATGTTTTTATTTTCTTCTTCACTTCTTCTTATCTCTCTAGTCATATTTGGTGCTGCAAGAGCAATTATAATCCCCAATATAACTACAATTGCAAGTAATTCAATTAACGTAAAACCTTTATTGTTTTTCATAATCATTACCTCTTTCTACTCTAAGTCTAATCCCGGTTCTGGGTTTAAAGAAAAATCAGCTCTATCTCCTCTTTTATAAGCATAATATGCTGCGGCGCCAATCATAGCAGCATTATCAGTACAATACTTTATTTCAGGTTTTAAAAGCTCTACGTTAAGCTCTTCACAAGCTTTATCCAAAGCATCTCTTAATCCACTATTAGCAGATACTCCTCCTGCTACTAACAATTGCTTAACATCATATTCTTTGATAGCTCGAACGGTCTTTTTAACTAATATACTAACAACTGTTTCTTGAAATGATGTTGCCAAATCTTCTTTATTAATTTCATTTCCTCTTTGTTTTTCATTATGAACTAAATTTATTACTGCACTTTTTATACCACTAAAACTAAAATCATAAGAATTATCATCTTTTGGAGTTGGTAGATTATATGTATGTTTCCCAACATGAGCCATCTTATCCATTAAAGGTCCACCTGGATATGGAATACCTACTACTCTAGCAACCTTATCATATGCTTCTCCTATAGAATCATCTAAAGTACTTCCTATTCTTTTAAAAGAAAATTCTTTATCCATGTATACTAATTCTGTATGTCCACCAGATACTACTAAACATAAAAGTGGAAATTTAAACTCACCAACAAACTTATTAGCGTATATATGCCCCGCCATATGGTTTACTGGTACTAATGGTTTACCTGTTGCAAAAGAAAGTGCTTTAGCAGCTTCTATACCAACAAGTAATGCTCCATTAAGTCCTGGGCCATAAGTTACTGCTATAGCATCTATATCATTCATTGTCATTTTAGCTTTTTTTAAACACTCTTCAAAAACAACGGTTATTGCCCCCGTATGATTACGACTTGCTATTTCTGGAACTACGCCACCAAAATTTTTATGAATATCAATTTGTGATAAAATTACTGTCGATAGTTCCTCACATCCATTTTTAATTATACTTGCACTTGTTTCATCACAACTAGTTTCTATTGCAAATATATACGTATCTTTCATTTTATCACCTCAAATCTTTTTTCATTAAATATCCATCATTACCATCATAATACTTTTTTCTTATTGCAACTATTTCAAAGCCTTCTTTTTTATATAAATTTATTGCGTTAATATTTGAAGAATTAACTTCAAGAGTTACGTTATTAACCAATTTATTTAAAATATTTAAAAAATATTTTATTAGTCTTTTTGCATATCCTTTATTTCTATACATAGGATCAATTATAATATCCACTATTTCCGCACGTTCATATATTTCACTATATATTATAAATCCAATAAGTTTTTCGTCAGCTTCTATAACTAAACAATCAGAAAAATTATCTAATGAAAATATATAATTATCATGCAATAAAGCACCTAGTTTATTTATATATGGAATATCTTTTTCAATATATTTTCTAATTAACATTTTTGTTTTTTTCCGCATCTATTTTCTTTAAATAAATTGGTTCTGCTAAATGAGGATTAATATCTTTCTTTGACATAGCATATTTAATAACATCTATATAATTGTAATCTCTAATGATATTTATATCAACGTTATTGTTAACAGATAATTTTTCTTTTAAAGAACTAGCAAAATCGTTTTCTGCGGTACTAACTATGGTAATATTTTTATTTTCTATATTAAATAATTCACTATCAATTGATAAATAATCTTCTATAACTTTTTGTTCTTCATATATACCAACGTAAGAGTTATCCAGTTTATCTGGTATAACAGAAATTACTATATCATTATTAACCCCAACTCTAAGTGCTTCTAGATTATTTAATTGATAAAGTTTTTTTGATAAAGTCCAACAAATAGTTTTAGCAATCGTAACACCTACTCTTACCCCAGTAAAACTACCTGGTCCATTTAAAATAACAACACTATCTAAATCATAGACTGTAAAATCAGATTTATTTAAAATACTTTTTATTTCATTCATTAAAAAATTAGAATGTTTACTATAAGAATTAACGTTTGATGTAAAAAGAAGCTTATCTCCATTTGAAACTGCAATTGATAAGCTTTTCCTAGATGAATCTATAAAAAGAGTTTTCAAAGTACATCCTCACATAAATCTTCATAATCACTACCATAAGGAATTATAGTAAGCGTTCTTTTTTCTTCGCCAGTAATTTTAAATCTAATTTCTAATCTTTCTTCAGGTAACTCACTTTGGATCATATCAGCCCATTCTATTATTACTACACCATCTTTTTTTAGATATTCTTCTAAACCTAAATCAGTAGTATCTCCTTCAAGACGATATACGTCCATATGGTATAAATCCATTTCACCAGTTGTATATTCTTTTATGATGTTAAAAGTTGGAGATGTTATATTTTCTTCTATTCCAAGTGCTCCAGCAAAACCTTTAGTAAAAACGGTTTTACCACTACCAAGTTCGCCAATTAAACAGATAACCATGTTGCTGAATTTTTCAGCTTCAAAATTTTGAGCTAAAACAATAGTATCTTCTTCAGAATTAGTTGTTATTTTATATTCCATATTAATCACCATAAACATTATAGCAAAAAAAAAACTTTTATTAAATATAAAAATCTTTTTTTTCAAAATGTTACAAAAAATGTAAAACATATAAAATATAATAAATTTAAAATTAAAGAAATTCAGAGTTTATTATTTCTTCTAATTTTAAGTAAGATTCATATAGCTTATCGTCAAGCTCTTTATATGAATCAGTATTAATCTTTAATTTCTTTATACTAGCACTTATTATGTTAATTACATATTCACAATATAATTTACTTGCTTTGAATAACAAATTTCCACCTTCTATTCAAATAAATTATAAATTATTAACATATTAAAAAATAGTATCAGAAATTTCTGATATATCATACATCAGATGAATATATTAAAATTTATATTGAGGGGTGATATTATGGCATTTGTTCCGAAAAGAACAAAAGAAAAGGAGCCTGCAGGCTATAAATCCCTATACATAAAAGAAAAATTAATTAAAGAGATAGAGAAGATAGCAAAAGATAATAATACTTCGTTTAATAATGTAATAATTTCTATGATTGAGCAGTGTTTAGAAAAGAAATAAACACTGCCTTTTTAAAACATTAGTTTTTCAAAATGTATAGAAAAAAGAGCCATTTAAGGCCCTTTTTATTACATAAAAAAAATTGGCAACTTCCTATTTTCGCTTACACTATCGTCGGCGTTAAAGTGCTTAACTTCTGTGTTCGGGATGGGAACAGGTGTATCCACTTTGCTATCGTTACCAATTAAAATATAGAGAAATAATTCTCTGAAAACATGATAATATGGTTCAACAAATTAATAGGGTTAAACTCTCGATCTATTAGTACTAGTCAGCTCAACATATCACTATGCTTCCACGTCTAGCCTATCAACCAGATAGTCTTTCTGGGATCTTAGTTTTTAAAAAACAGGAAAATTCATCTTGGAGTTGGCTTCCCACTTAGATGCCTTCAGCGGTTATCCATTCCCTACATAGCTACTCTGCACTGCCACTGGCGTGACAACAGATACACCAGAGGTAAGTCCATCCCGGTCCTCTCGTACTAAGGACAGATCTCCTCAATTTTCCAACGCCCACAACGGATAGGGACCGAACTGTCTCACGACGTTCTGAACCCAGCTCGCG
>CAJTXC010000055.1 GCA_910580135.1 uncultured Bacilli bacterium
CGTGGACGTGACCGTTTTGTATGAGCGTGTCCAATACATCGGAAAAGACGGCAACCTTGTTAAAGCTGAAAACTTATTCTTCCAAGGCGATTATAAAAAATCTTTGGAACTTAGTATTACAACACTTGATATGGTAGAACCTGGTATTCATAAGAAAATATTAGATTATAAAAAATAAAGGAAGTGATTTGCATGAAAGATTGGCTTTTGAAAGAAGAAAAAAACAAAGTAGGAAGACCAAAACTAGCTGATGAAAACGTGCTTAAAAAAGCTAAAATGTCTATTTTCTTTTCAATTCTTTTATGCGTTTTTCTTTCTTTTTACTTTTACTGTAATATAAAAGGAGAGCAACCTTTAAAATTTGCTTATCATCTAACATTAGAAAAAGTATTTGGAGCGATAGAAAATAAAGATGGATTCATTGTTAGTTATAAATATGATAATGATTATAATTATGTAATGGAGTTTAACGTACCATCTTCAGTTTCTAATTATTCTGGTTCATATAAATATACTTTATATGAAATGGATAAAAATACTTGGAAAGAAAAAGAAACTGGTGAGTTTGATAGAAATACAAAAAGTTTTAAAATAAATGTGAGATCTTTAAAAAATCAAAATAAAACATGGAAGATAAAACTTCAAATAGTAAATGCTTCTTCTATTAAAAAGTCATATGCTCCAGCTGGATGGTCATTTGTAGATTCTGATAAAAATAGTGATATGTATACATATAAAGTATTTACGGTAAAAGGCTATTATAGTCCAGTTTCATTAAATGAATTAAAGGAAGCTAAAAAGTCTAAAGATAAGATAAGCGTTGATACGAAAAAAAACGATCCAAGATGCTTTGTTATAAATTTACCTGCTAACGAGACTTATGATATAAAGATTAAATATACTGATTTAAACAATAAGTCTATTATATTATCTGATGATAAAGTTGTTACAGGAACAAAGACTTATAAAGTGCCTAACCTTGATAGGACAAGTCTTGTTACTATTGACGTATATAATTCTAAGATAAGTAGCTTAAAACTTTCTAACTGGAAAGAAAAGACTGATAAGGGTGGTAATACTTATATTACTAACACTTATGTTTTAAAGCCAGAAGCTGCATATAAAAATTAAGACTTTTAAAGTCTTTTTTTTAATAAGCTTCATATTATTAATTAGGTGATTATATTGTTAAAAAACATAAGTAAATTAGCGAGTCTTTTTCTTTTACTATTATTAAGTTTTATTTATACTGATAAAGTATTTAGTGAGGCTAGGGAAAATGATCCGATAATGAAGGAAGTAATGAATTATAAAAAGGAAAATGATATAGAACCTATCGAGCCAAGACTTCATGATGATGAAATAGTTTTAGGGTTATCTGGATTAGTTGTTGATGCAAAAGAAACATATAAGAATATGAAAAAAGATAAAAGGTTCGACAAAGATAAGATAGTATATAATAGTAAACTGCCAGAAAAAACAATAACCAAAAACTTTGACTATTACATAACAAAGGGAAATGATAAAAAAGAAGCAGTATCAATAATATTTAAAGCATATGATAATACTAGCATTGATGAGTTATTAAAACTTGTATCAAAAAATAATGTAAAAGTTAATTTCTTTGTTGATGGATCTTGGCTAGATAAAAACGTTGAGACCGCTTTTTCAATGGTTAATTTAGATTGTGAAATATATAATCTAGGTTATGATAAAAAATATACTAAAAACATGATAAACGTAACTAATAATCTAATAGAAAGTATTTCTTTAAAAGATTCAAATCTTTGTCTTAATGAAAATAAAGATGATGAGGCAAAAAAATTATGTAGCAATAAAAAAATGCATACTATAACGCCTAACATAAGTAATCCAAATATAACGGACTTAAAGAAAAATTTAAATAAAGGTGAAATGATATTATTTGATGCTTCTGATTATGATTATTCAAAGTTTAGTTTAATGATAAATACCATAACTAGTAGGGGTTATGAAATAATTAGTTTATCTGATTTATTAAAAGAGTAAGAAAAACAACTTAAAAAGTTGTTTTTTTATTGTTTTTTCTTTATCAAAAAAAGTTTAGATGTTATAATATAAATTGTCGAAGTAAGGTGATATTATGCATGATAAGTTAAAGTTATTTTTAAGTAAAATTAATCTTAAAGAAGAATATTATAAATATTTTAATGACGGAAAAATATTAAAATTAAAATTAGATCCATCTAGAAAAAATGGAGTTTTTGTAATTGAAATAGAAAATACTTTGGATGATGAAGTACTTCGTTATATAAATGAGAATATTTCTAGTGGTTTTCCGGATATGGAATCTATCAAAGCAGAATTTGTTGTAAGAAACGTTGATTATAAAACGATAGTTAATTATTTCCCTGATGCGATAGATAATAGTACTTTAACTAAACCAATGAAAGAATTATTTAAAGAGAAAAAAGTAAGTGTAGATGGTACTAAACTTACTATAGACGTTGATAATATTGCCGAGGAAAACATATTTAGAAATCATTTGGATAGTATTTTAAATCATCTTAAAAGATTAGGTTTTAAAGACGTAGTAGTGGATGTTTTTATAAATGAAGAAAATGCTATTAAAGTAAAAAAAGAATTAGAAGAAGAAATAAAAAAAGAAATGGTATCTAAACCAAAAGAAGAGAGCCCTATATTAATGGGTGATGAACCTAAGGGTGCTATTACTGAAATAAAAGATATAATAGCAGAAGAAGGAAACGTAACCGTTGAAGCATACGTTTTTGGAGTTGAAGAGTTTGAATCAAATAAAAGTGCGTTTAAGATTCTTACGTTTAAGATAAGTGATAATACTGATAGTATATATGCTAAATTCTTTACTAAGGATGCTGATCTTTTTAAGAAACTTTCTAAAGGTATGAAATCAGGTTGGTTTAGAATTAATGGTTATGTTAAGCAAGACGTATACGCTAAAGACCTTGTTTTAAACATTAGAAACGTTATGAAAATACCTTCAAAAGACGTTACTATAACAGATGATGCTGAAGAAAAAAGAGTTGAACTTCACGCACATACGATGATGAGCCAAATGGATGGTTTAACAAAACTTGATTTAGGTAAACATACTTGTGAGTTAGTCACTAACGCAATTAACATGGGATACCGTGGTGTTGCAATAACTGACCATAATGGTTGCCAAGCATTTCCTATTGCTTATAGTTTAATAAAAGGACATAATAAAAAAATAGAAGATCCATCTAAACGTTTTAAAGGGCTATATGGTACAGAATTAACCTTAGTAGATGATACTGTTAACATCGTAGTAAGACCAACTGATGAATCTTTAATGGATAACACTTATGTTGTATTTGATACTGAAACAACAGGTTTTAATGCTGCTGGTGGAGATCAAATGATTGAAATAGGAGCAGTTAAAATATCACACGGTGATATAATTGATCGTTTTGATGAGCTTATTGATCCTAAAAGACATATTCCAGATAAAATAACAGAACTTACTTGCATTACTGATGCTATGGTTTCTGGGTGTGATGATGAAGAGACCGTTACTAAAAGATTCTTAGAGTGGGCTGGCGATTTGCCAATGGTTGCGCATAACGCAAAGTTTGATATATCATTTATTGAAATGGCAATGAAAAAGTATAATTTAGGAGAGTTTAAAAACACGGTTATTGATACTTTAGAACTTTCTAGAACTTTAGACCAAGGTTATGCAAGACACGGTCTTTCCGCATTAGTTAAAAGATATAATGTTCCATGGGAAGAAGATGCTCACCATAGAGCTGATTATGATGCTGAAGGAACTGCTCACGTATTTCATAAGTTTTTACAAAAACTTGATTCTCAAAACTACGAAAAAATTAGTGATTTGGATAGATTAGTTTCTAAAGACGAGATACATAAATTTGGTAGAACTTATCATTTTAATGCCATTGCGGTTAACAAAACAGGTCTTAAGAACATCTTTAAAATGATATCGCTAGCAAATACTGTCTACTTATATAAAACTCCTAGAATACTTAGAAGTGAAGTTGAAAAATTAAGAGAAGGTGTTTTAATTGGTAGTGGTTGCTATGAATCAGAAGTATTTACGCAAGCAAGAAGTAAGGAAGGGCAAGAACTTACTAACATAATAAACTTTTATGATTACGTAGAAGTTCAACCCCCAGAAGTTTATACTCATCTTATTCAAATGAGTGATTTTAAAAACGAAGAGGAACTAAAAAAACATATTAAAAAAGTGGTTGATGCAACTCGTGAAGCAGGTAAGTTGATTGTTGCAACAGGTGATGTCCACCACTTCAAGAGAGAAGATAAAATATATCGTGAAATAATTGTTAACCAAAAGGTACCTGGGGGTGGAAGACATCCACTTGCTAAAAAGGATATCAAAGAAATACCTTCTCAGCACTTTAGAACAACAAATGAGATGCTTTCAGACTTCGAATTTTTAGGTAAGACCCTAGCATACGAAATAGTTGTTACTAATACTAATAAAGTACTTGATATGGTAGAAGAAATAGAAGTAATCATAGATACAAAAGGTATTCCATTCTCACCTAGGGTTAAGTCAGACGATGGAAAAGAGTATCTTGATTGTCCAAGAGTTGTTACAGATTTAGTATATGATAAAGCAGCTTCTTGGTATGGTAATCCACTTCCTCATAATATTGAAGAACGTATTGCTATGGAACTTTATGGTAATATCGTATATAAAGTATGCGAAGAAAATCTTAAGAAAAAAGAGCCGAATATATCTGATGAAGAGTTAGAGATAAAAACATTTGAGACCTTACATACCGTAATTGTTAAAGGCTTTGATGCGGTTAAAGACTTATTAAGAACTTACTTCAAAGAAAATTGGAACGAAGAAGATGGTGAATTAACTGATGAATCATTAGAGAAAAAAATAAGTAAAGAATTAGGTGGTATTATAGGTGGTGGCTTTGATCCTATATACTTAATATCACAAAGACTTGTTAAACACTCTAATGATGACGGATATCTTGTTGGTTCCCGTGGATCTGTCGGATCATCGTTCGTTGCAACAATGATGGGAATTACAGAGGTTAATCCGCTTCCAGCCCATTATAGATGTACTAACTGTCAACATAGTATCTTTGATTTTGATGACGGTACTCCACTTGGAGCAGAATATTCAACTGGGTTTGACCTTCCTGATAAAAAATGTCCTAAATGTGGTGAATTATTATATAAAGATGGACAAGACATGCCGTTTGCTACGTTCCTAGGATTTAACGCTGATAAGGTTCCAGATATCGACCTTAACTTTAGTGATTTAAACCAAGCATCAGCACATGCTTATACTAAGGTATTATTTGGTGATGATAACGTATATCGTGCAGGAACTATTGGTACTGTTGCCGAAAAAACAGCATTTGGTTTTGTTAAAGGTTATTGTGAAGATAAAGAAATAAATAAACGTGCTGCTGAAATAGAAAGATTAGCATCTGGTTGTACTGGTGTTAAAAGAACAACTGGGCAACATCCGGGTGGTATTGTTGTTATACCAGATTATATGCAAGTATTTGATTTCACACCTTTCCAATTTCCAGCAGAAGACGCAACAAGTCCATGGAGAACAACACACTTTGATTACCACGCAATTGATGAATGCGTACTTAAACTAGATATTTTAGGTCACTCAGACCCAACTCAGCTTAGAATGATTCAAGATTTAACTGGAACTGATATAACAAAAGTGCCACTTGATGATAAAGATACAATGAGTATATTTACATCAACTAAAGCACTTGGTGTTACAAATGAACAAATAATGTGCAAGACTGGTACTTTAGGTATTCCAGAATTTGGCACGCCGTTTACAATTGGAATGGTTGCGGAAACAAAACCAACTACTTTTGCTGAATTAATTAAGATATCTGGTTTATCACATGGTACTGACGTTTGGTTAGGTAACGCACAAGATTTAATAAAGAATAACATAGTTCCGTTTAAAGAGGTTATTGGGTGTCGTGACGATATAATGGTTTACCTTATGTATCATGGAGTAAAACCGATAAAAGCGTTTAAGATAATGGAATTTGTTCGTAAAGGAAGGGCTTCTAAAGATCCAGAAACTTGGAAAGAACATAAAAAGACTATGGAGGAAGCTTCCATTCCAGACTGGTTTATAGATTCATGTGGTAAGATTAAGTACATGTTTCCTAAGGCGCATGCCGCAGCTTACGTTATATCGGCATTTAGAATAGCTTGGTATAAAGTACATATGCCAGTATACTTTTATGCATCATGGTTAACGTCTAAAGCAACTGACGTTGACGTTGAAACCATGATAAAAGGTTATGATGCGATAAAAGCTAAAATAATAGAAATTCAAAACAAGGGTTTTGATGCTACCAATAAAGAGTTAGGGCAATTAGAAAGTTTAAAAGTTTGTTTAGAAGCTACCGCAAGAGGAATTGCTTTTGCACCAATAGATTTATATAAGAGTAACGCAACTGTATGGGGAGTTAAAGATGATAAAACTATATATCCTCCTTTTGCGTCTATCGATGGACTTGGAGATACCGTTGCTAAAAAAATAGTTGAAGAAAGAGAAAATGGTGAATTTATAAGTATAGAAGATGTTCAAGTAAGAGGCAAAGTTTCTCAAACCTTAACTGATAAAATGAGAATGATGGGTATTTTAGATGCACTTCCAGAATCAAGCCAATTAAGTCTATTTTAATAGGCTTGATTTTTTCTCTTCGTGCATATATAATAATAGACTTGAAAAGAGGTAAAAACATGGAAATAAAAATACATTATAATAACAATGCAGTTGATAATAAAGAAAATAGACCTGATTATAAAGAATTTAGCGAGTTAGTATCTCACATTGATAAATGTAGTTTCTATTTGAATACGTATTTTAATGAAACAGCTAATAAATGTAATGAATTAAGTAGAATTTATAATAAAGCTTATATTGAAAAAAATAAAAACGTATTAACTGACGAGGACTTTGATAAATTATTATCAATAGTAGGCGAAAATGTTTCTAAAGATTTAATAAAGGAAACAAAATTAAAGTTTGATTATGATTTTGAAACTATAAAAGTAAAAATTCTTGGTATATATAATTCTTGTAAAATAAAACTTGATATACCGCACATTAAGGAATTAATGGTACAAATATATAAATGCAAAAACATGGATGAGTTAATTGTAGTAACCAAGTCATACTACAATGGTAACCTTTATTCTAAAGGTTTAATAACAGTGGTTATTGGTTGTCTTTGCGATGTTTTAGATGCTACTTATAACTCATTAAGCCAAATTGTAGAAACATCCGAGGAACAAAGAAAAATAATTAAAAAAATTGCTAAGTTAGTCAATAACAAAAGACCGATTGATTATTCTTTAATTGAAGAATTACAGTTATGGTTTATGGATTACAATATTGATTTTGAAAAAACTATTAACAAAGATGTTATAGAACGCTATAATGATGAAGTTTCACCATCAAAACAAGAAACTAAGATGCACGTAAATACTAATAGTAATATCAATAATAGACCATCAGTTAAATACTTTGAAACAAGAGAAGAAAGATTAAAAAAATATGAGGTGAAAAATAAAAAGTATAAAGACTCTGGAGATCAAGACTTAAGTAAGGAAGAATTCGAATGTTTAAACGTATATTTTGATGTAATAGAAAGTTTAAGTGAAAACGACATTGAAAACTTTGAAAATAAAACAACCGATTATTTAGTAGCATTACTAGACGATGAAAATTATTCAGCTAGATTAATAGAATGCTTAATTAAAAAAATAAATTCATCTGATAGTATTGATGCTACCCATAAAAAGAAAATAACTAAGGCTGTTAGTCATTTAGTATAAAGGAGAAAAAATATGAAAATACCAGAAATACCAAATTTAACAATATTAACAGAAGAACAAATAAGTGGACCTAATAGATTAAAAATATTTGATGTAATAGGCAAAGAGGCAGCGGTAAGTGATACGGCAATATTAAGAGGTGCATATGTATCATCCAATTACCATGTACATGGTAATAATACTTTATCAGGCCGTACTGGATGGTATTGGACAAAAACATCTGGTGGTAGAGAGAACGTGCGCGCCGTTAGCAGTTTTGGTGGTAGTAGTTTCGACAGCTACTGTGACAGACGTTACCTTGGTAGTCGCCCAGCTTTACCGTCCTCATTCATCTTATCAATTTTTCCTAATTTAACAAAGGGAGAAGATGGATTAGAAAGAGTAAAGCTTGGTTACTATTCTGGTCAAGCATTAGAAGAAGAAATGCAAGTAATGTTAGAAAATATGTATAAAGCGGGTACTTTAAGCATCCTTGGAAAAGGTTGCACGTTTGATGGTAGAAAATATGATGAATACGATAAAGATTTTTTACCAGAAGATCAAATGTATTATGGTTATGAAGGAACTGTATATGCTAGAGTAAGAGCAAATTCATATTATGACGGAAAAACGTTTACTCTTTCTAACGGAGAAGATTATAAAGATAACGACTATGTATGGACCAAGGTAGAACCTTTTGAATTGATAAGACATCCAGAAGATGATTGGTTTGTAGCAGAAAAAATAATAATAGCAGGAGTAAAATTTAAGAAAAAAAATGGTTTTTACGATGGTAATTTTAATAATACGGAGCTAAAGTGGTACTTTGATGAATATTTATCAAAAGACTTAGTAAATCCAATTGTGTATAATTACATAGAAAATTATAGTAAAGAAAAAGAACAAGAGAAAAAACAAACAGTAAATAACTTCATATACAAAGATGAAGATGGAAAAGTAATAAAGAAAGTTAGAGTAAAAGTTAAAATTGGTAAGAAAAGTTAGTGTAAAGAGTTTTGGGGATTTTTAATAAAAAAGTTAAAATGTAGGATTATAAATTTTGTTATTTAAATAGTTATAATAAGA
>CAJTXC010000056.1 GCA_910580135.1 uncultured Bacilli bacterium
CATTGCCTAGATTCTCTCTTTTTTATTTAGTCCTTGACAAAGGGTTCACTTTAAATAATTCTTTACTTTTTTAATATTCTTCCCTATTATTCTCATCAAAATCAAACGATAAAGTTTTATTGATTTCTTCATTTAACTTGTTTTCTAAATCATCATTTATGATACTATTTCTTTCAAGTTCTTGTCTTTCTGCGTAAGATAACATCCTTGTAGGTTCCTCTTCATCATTGTCAACTGGTACTAATTCTTCATCTTCATAACTTTCAGTATCATTTTGATTTTCTTCACCATTTATAGGAGGCATTTCAATTGTCTTTTCCCCATCGTATGATTTTCTTACTTCCTCTGGCTTTTTAGTTATTTTATCTACATTTTTATTTTCCTTTTGATTATTATTCTTGCTTTTTTTCTTTTTGATAACTACAAATACAATTATACCTATAATTACTAATAGTATACATATACCAATTATTATAGGCAAAACGCTGCTTTCTTTTTTTTCTATAATTATACGGTAGGTATCCGTTTCTCCATTTTCAGCTGTAACTTTTATCTTAATAATACTTCCAGCTTTAAGATTTTTATTACCTTCTATATCATAATCAGCATTTTTGTCATTTAAAGTTACAGTAATATCAAGCTCTGTATCTTCTTTATTAATATTCAAATAAAAAGTTTTAGAGTTTTTGTCAAAATTTAACTTGTAACCTTTTATTTTTATATTTTTAATATCAGTATTAGCTGATTCTTCTTCATCTTTTCTTGTAACTATTACTTTATAAAACTTAGTTGTATTGCTTTCAGATGTTACTGAAATGGTAAATTCGTTCTCTCCGACCTTTAAAGTCTTAGGCCCATCGATTTCTATTTTTGCATTCTCGTCCTCAGCTTTTGCACTAATATTTGCACTTGTTACATCATTTTCTAATTCTATAAAATATTTTGTTTTAGTTTTAGAAAAATCTTTCAATTCTACACCGTCAACCGTTATTGATGATAAATAATTATTATCTGATTTTGTCTTTGTAGTTGTGGTTGTAGTCATAGTTGTTTTTTCGGTAACAATTACCTCAACACTTGTTTCAAAACCAGGATCTATAGTTTTTAATATAACTTTGTAAGTCCCTTTATTTGTAGCTTTATAAACAATATTACCATTTTTTGTTAATGTTGTATCTCCTGCTACTAAACTTAATTTTGATGATACCTCTACTGGTTCATCAGTATTAATAGCACACGTTATTTGATCACCTATAAACGCATTAGTTGGTGTACATGTAATGCTAGATTCTGCTTTAACACTCGCTATAAATGCAAATGATATAGTTATTAAAAATAATAACAAACTTAATTTCTTTTTCATTGTTTCAACTCCTATTTTATATAAATAATTGTATCATCTTATTTACTTTTATTCAATCATTTATTTCTTTTTAATTTTTTTGAATAAGAATGTCTTTTTCTTAAATCTTCTTTATTAGAATCAGAAAAAAATCTTGTCTGAGCACATGCTATTTTACCTTTACTAATTCTATCCAACTGACTTTGATAGTTAGTATTTGCTAGATTATCCAATTTAAATTTTGATGCTAAAACTTTAGCTCTATCAAACATATTAAACCTCCTTTATAATACAGTTTATTACATAACTTGCAAGAAGTATTCCTGCACTATTTGGAACCATAGCCATAGAACCAACTGTTCCATTTGTTTTTATTATTGGTTGTTCTTTTGAATAAACTACCGGTAACTTATATTTTATATTTTCTTTTCTAAGTTCTGCTCTAAACTTTTTAGCTAGTGGGTCATATTCTGTTTTCCAAATATTTGATATTGTGAGTAATTCAGGTTTTAATCTATTTCCTGTACCACAGCAAGAAATTATCTTAATATTATTATTTATTGCATATTTAACTAATGCTATTTTAGCTTTTATATCATCACAAGCATCAATTACATAATCAAATTGTAAATTAAGATTATCCAAGAATAATTCATCTACTTTTGATGATATAGCATTTATTTTACAGCTAGGATTAATATCTAACACTCTTTTTTTAGCTACTTCTACTTTTTTTCTATTTACATTACTATTAAGACTTAATATTTGTCTATTTAAATTACTTTCTTCAAAAGTATCAAAATCGGCTACAGCAATGTTTTCTATACCACTACGAACAAGCATTTCTAATGTGATTCCTCCAACACCACCTATACCAACTAAAAGAACTCTGGAATCTTTTAACTTTTCTAGATTATCTGTTCCTATTATTTTTTCGCTTCTACTAAATTGATTCATTTACTTCACCTATTAAAATTATATATTTTTTAAATAATTATTGCAATAAAAAAGAGACCCAGAGGGTCGTTTGCTAGCAAGATTAACCTGCACTTTGTTGCAGGTGGGCATCCCACAATAGCTTTAGACTTCTTAAATAAATTTAAGCATGAACACCACTATTGATTCTGATTCCCTTTAAAATCTTAGCGGGTTAAATGTGCCAGCTTGCGATACCTCCAGGTCATTTATATTATACCATTTAGTAATATATCTATTCAAGTGATATGACAAAACTTTACACTATGAATAGTTGAAAAACGAAATGAATTCTTCTAAAAGTTTTGTAATATTTTCGAAAGCTTCTTGATTATTCAAAATATCAGTTCTTTTATTATTAATAATTATTCTCATAGATGGTATACCACAAACCAAAGAAGATACTGTTATTATTTCGTTTTCTTTTTCTTTATTTGGTTCATTATGTTCATCAATGGTAATATTATATTTAATCCCTAATTCTTTAAATTTATCAAATAAGTTATCCATTCCTCTTAATGTTTCTCTAGCGTTAGTTACTATATCTATATCCGTTTCATCTTTAAAGGTACTAGAATGTATATCTAATAATATCTTAATATTAAATGCATTTATTAAATTTATTACTGCATTTTTGTAATCATTTTCTATATCAGTATTTGGATCGGCATGAGTAAATAATTGAAATATAGCATAAGAATTAGTTGAACCACTTAAATACCTAACTAATGCTCCAGTATACTTTTCTGCATCTCTTACATCATCGCCACGAATTTGATTAACGGCGTGTGGAGCAGACAATAAAACAGGAATATTACCACTTAAAACACGGTATTTTTCTTCTGTCCATACATTAGTACCAAAATATTCATTATTAGCAAAATCAGCTTCTAATCCTAATATTTCTTCCTTCATACTCCCACTCCTATTCATTCTAAAATAATTATATATTATTTTAGATTAAAAAACAATAAAAATAATTACATGTGTAAAAAGAACCAATAAATTAGTTTACAATTAATTTTCCTTAATACGAACTTATGCTATTAACCATTTCGTTAAGAAAATCTTCGTTATCTGGGCTAGTTAAAATAATACTAAAGAAATAATCATCAATTTTTCTTACGTAGTATTTTTGCATCATATCAATACCATTTGAAGATGCTTTAAATGTCATTGCTGTATAATTTTCTCCTGCGATTTCTTCTTCTTTAGAATCGTATAATTCATAATTCATTGCTGTTACAGATCCCAATTGTTTTTTTAATACATCTGTATAAAATTTAATTGATGCGTTTTTAAGAGCTACTTTTTCACTCATCATTATTACGCTACTACCAGTATCTGGATCACTTGCCATTAAGAAAGATACATTATTAAGTTCTAGTAATTTTTCCGTTATTTTTTCATCATTATCTAAATATTCTAATCCTATTTTCATTACTTCTAAAATTTCTTCATCAGAATAGCGTTGCCAGTTACTTGGCATTTCAAATTTAATTTTTAAGTAATCGTTTGTATAAGTATTACCACTCCATTTGCCTAATGTAATTTGTTTTTTTGTTTGTTTCTCTTCTGTTTTTTTATCTTTTTTATTAGTAGTGCATGCTGTTAGTATAAATAAACTACTTACTATTATCAGAGCAATACAAGATATCTTAATAATTTTTTTCATTTTTTTCTCCTTTTTATGGTGTAATTCTATTTGGCCCTCTAAATAAGAACATGGTTTCTTTTAATGATGGAAGACCTAGTAATAACATTGTTAATCTATCTATTCCAAGAGCAAATCCTCCGTGAGGTGGGCAACCATATTTAAAGAAGTCTTTATAGAATTTAATATCTTCTCCTAAACCTTTTTCACTTGCTTGCGCATCTAACACATCATATCTATGTTCTCTTTGCGCACCAGTAGTTATCTCAGTGCCTTTCCATATAAGATCATAACCTTGAGGTATATCATTTTTTCTCATGTGATAAAAAGCTCTTTTTGTTTTACTAAAATCTGTTACAAATATAAATTCATGACCATATACTTCACTAGCATATTTACTAGTTAATTTTTCAGCTTCTGCATTCATATCTCCAATATCATGATCAGGCACTTTATAACCATATCTTTCACTTAATTCTTTGTATAAATCTTGTAATTTAATTCTAGGGAAAGGAATGGTAGGAACTACTACTTCTACGCCGTATAATTCTTTTATTAAATCTCCATATTTTTCTTTAACAGCAGTAAGACCTGCTACTAAAAGATTTTCTTCTAGTGACATTACATCTTCATATGATTTAATATTAGCAAATTCTAAATCAAATGAAGTAAATTCTGTTGCGTGTCTGTTAGTATTTGAATTTTCTGCTCTAAATGCAGGGGCTACTTCAAATACTCTTTCATACCCAGATGCTATTGCCATTTGTTTATAAAATTGTGGTGATTGAGCAAGATATGCCTTATCTCCGAAATAATCAACTTCAAATACTTCACTACCTGACTCTGATGCTGCACCGATTAATTTTGGTGTATGAATCTCAGTGAAATCATTTTCATATAAATACTGTCTCATCGCTCTTACAAATTCAGTTTGAATCTTAAATATGTTAAAGTTAACATCATTTCTTAGGTCAATAAATCTATTATCCATTCTAGTATCAATTGCTGCTGCATCTTTATTAGTTATGTTAATAGGAAGTTCAGGAGCTGATAAGCTAGTTACTTCGATAGAATCAGGTATTAGCTCCATCCCACCCATTTTAACTTTTTCATTTTCTTTTATAGTACCTGTTACGGTAATAGTTGACTCGTTTGTCAGCTTATCTACTATTTCCACCATTTTTTTATTTGCATCGATGGATTTTTCTATTGTAATTTGAATTCTTTGTCCTTCATTTCTAAGCACGATAAACTGTACCCATTGAAGATTTCTAACTTTTTCTGCAAAACCAGATATGGTTACTTTTTCATTTAAGTGTTCTTTAAAATTAATCATTTATTTCTTTCCTCCATAATTCTTTTTATAATATACTCATCAACGTATCTTTGATGGGAATTTTCGCTTTTAGCTTCAATTAAATCATGAGGCAAAAAGGATAATTCATTATTTAATTGTAAAATACTTGCTATCATATACTTTTGTTCTTTACTGGCTATACCAGTATGATTTATCTCTATAATCGGTTTTCTATCCGTGTTTTGAGAATGACCATAATACATAAACTTAAATTTTTCAATCAGTTCTTTGGTTGGATTAAAGTGTGGTTTTTGGTGTACTAAAGTATTTCTTTCGTATTCATCTTTTACATATGAAAACGCTAGTTCTTTTATTTTGTTAATAATACCACCTTTTTCCTTACCGTTTAAAACATCAACGTAAGTTAATATATCAAGAGCTAAATCGGCATGACTTGGTTCATGTTTAAACTTAGTAGCAGATGCGTAAAAGTATCCGTCTTGGTCAATAAAACCGTCATAGTTTTTAGCAATTAAAGGATCTGATATAGCATTAAATTTTTTCCTTATAAGATATTTTAATTCTTCGTTATTCATCATTATCCTTATGGTGACACGTGCAAGTTTTTCCGTTACAAGCACAATTTTCATGGTCGTGATTGCAATTACAATCTTCATCTTCTATTATATTTTCATCTAAATAATAAATTAAGGCATCAAGCGATACAATATCTTCTTCCTTTGTTTTGTTATTTTTTATTTTAACCTCGTTACGTTCTAATTCTTCACTGTTAAGCACGATGGTAAATTTACTATTTAATCTGTCAGCTTGTTTAAAACCAGCTTTTAAACTTCTATTTAAATAATCAGTTTCTACAACAAATCCATTCATTCTAAGTTCGTTAGTTAAATATGCTGCGTACTTTTTCTCATCATCATTAACGTATAACAAGAATAAATCTACGCTTTCATTTACTGGTAATTCTACCTTTTCATATTCTAAAGCAAGCATTAATCTATCAAATCCTACCGCAAAGCCTATCGCTGGAGTAGATGGCCCGCCTAATTGTTCTATCATGCCATTATAGCGTCCACCAGCACCGATAACGTTTTGAGCACCAAATCCTTCGATATCAGCTTCTACTTCAAACACGGTGTGATTATAATAATCAAGACCTCTAACTACTGATGGATTAACTATGTATTCTACACCCATAACTTCTAAATATTCTTTTACTTTTTCAAATCTTACCTTAGATTCTTCATTTAAATAGTCTATTGTTTTAGGGGCAGTTTTCATTATTTCCTTATCAGCATCTACTTTACAATCAAGGATTCTAAGTGGATTTTTTTCTAATCTTTCCTTGCAGTCAGAACATAAATCGTCTACATGAGGTTTAAAATGGTTAACTAAAGCTTCTCTATAGTTATTTCTAGATTCAGCATCTCCTAAAGAGTTAATATTAACCTTAATACCTTTTAAACCAAGTATTTTATATATGTTAACGGCAAGGCTTATTACTTCAGCGTCCGCAAGCGGATCATCACTTCCAATAAGTTCATAACCAAACTGGGTAAGTTCTCTATATCTTCCTGCTTGTGGTCTTTCATAACGATACATTGGGCAATTATAATAAAGCTTTATTGGTTGGTTATTATCTCCATACATTTTATTTTCAATAAAGCATCTAGCAACACCTGCAGTACCTTCTGGTCTAAGAGTCATATTTCTTCCACCACGATCAGTAAAATCGTATGTTTCTTTAGTTACTATATCAGTAGTTTCTCCAACACCTCTATGAAATAACTCACTTGATTCGAATACTGGAACACGCACGTAGTTATAATTATACTTTTCCATTACCTCATCAATTACTTTAGATACATATTGCCATCTTTTAGCTTCAACTCCATAAATATCTTTTGTTCCTTTTGGTTTAGTTATCATAATATCTTCCTTTCTATAACTTACTTATAAAGTAATCAAATATTTTTTTATTATCTTCATCCATTATACTTTCTGGATGCCACTGAACACCTAGAAAACATTTTTTAGTTCTATCTTCAACTGCTTCTATCATACCATCATCGTTATATGCTGAAACAGGTATGTTTGTATCAGTAACTACTTTTTTGTGTTTACTATTAACTAACATTCTTTCTTTACCTATTATTTTATATAGCAAAGAGTCTTTGTTTATATTAACATAATGGACATATTTTTCTCCTAATCTCCAGTGGCCTTCTACATTCTCCTTTTTACCACCAAATACTACGCCCATACTTTGATGTCCAAAACAAATACCAACTGTTGGAATATCATTATCATATAAATATTTAACTATATCTAGTTCCATTTTGGAGCCACCACGCACTCCTCCTGGAATAATAACACCGTCTGCCATTTTTATCATTTCAATGATGTTTTCATAATCATCATTTGATGCGGTATTCATAGGAATTAAAAAGTAGTTAACATCATAATTTTTAAAAACGTTAATTACGTCTTCTTTTATCTGAAACATTTCTTTAGCATTTTCATTTTCTTTTCTCGTAAGTCTAAGTAATATTGCTACCTTTTTCATAACCCCTCCTTATTAAATAAAAAGAGCCTTAAGTTATAGGGATGAACGTATTTGTCCACGGTGCCACCCTACTTCACATAAGTGCTCTTTATTTAAATTATTTAATTGTCTAGTTTTTATTTTTGATGTAAGCTGTCACTTCTTACTAAAAACTAAATATATTTTATTATATTTTTAATGATTAGTCAATTGTTCCAAATATAATTATTTTATATTCATTTTAAAGTTGTCTTCTAAATCCTCTACTTTTTTTATCTTGGATCCAATTTCTATAATTTGAAGATTAGGATAAATCTCTTGTACTTGCTTTTTTAAATTAATGGCAATATGCTTATTAAAATCTCTTGGATCAGGATAATAAAATATTGCTATTGGATTAAATTCAGTTAAAACAACTTCACTATAAACTCTACTACTCGGATTTTCCTTTTTTCTTTGTTTACAATCATTTATAACTTTATCATAAGAATATATGATTGGTATATTTCCTACCATGGAAAAAGAATTCGAATACATAGAGTTAGAGGTATATGTATCATTACTATTAGCTGAAATCATACTAGATGGATCAAGTATAAAACCAGCACCATAACTATATAAATCTTTAACTTCATTATTAATTAGGCTAGCAGATACTAAAGGATCATAAAATTTTCCGTTCCAATTTTCAGTTTTAACACTATGAACTATAAAAGAAAAATCATCATTCAAATTATTTAAATCACTTAATTTTTTAAAATAGTATTGTTTTGTTAGATGGTTTATTTTTCCAATGAAAATTCGTAATTCATCAAGTCTGCTAGGATTACTTAATAGTTTGATATATTCATTTTTTATAACATTTAGTTCATTATCGGTTAAAATATAAGACAAACTATTAATAATATCTTTAATTGCATTTTTACAGCTCCTAAAATAATACATATTTTCTGTAATATTATGTAATTCATTAAGTATTAATGTAATTTTTTTTACATCTTCGAAAGAAAAATCATCTTCGTAAAAAAGATCACTAATGTCAAATTGACAAT
>CAJTXC010000057.1 GCA_910580135.1 uncultured Bacilli bacterium
CTTCACCATACTGCCTGCCAGCTTCACTAAGTAATTTACCAACGTTATAATAAGTTTTTAAATCACTTCTATTTTTAGAATAATCTTTTACTTTTTTATATACTTCATTATTTATTAGTTCATTTTTTATTTTGTTATAATAGTCCATATACTTTTTCCTTTCTTTTATAGCCGTATATTATAGATAATATTTTCATATATTTTGTCGAAAAAAAGAATGTAAAGTTAGATTTTAATAATGGTAAATTCATTTTTTTATAATATATTTATATATTAATCTTTTTCCATTAAAAAAAGGATTTTTATAAATTGACAAATTTCGCCTTTGCAAGTATACTGATATTTAGAATAGAGAGATAAAGGGAAGTTGGTGAGTTGTTTTGAGATTATATATAGCGGATGATGAAAAGCTTACGAAGTTTGAGCTTCCTACGGAAATAAGAGAATCTTTTTTAGTTCCTTATAAGGACATAAGTTCTAAAAAAGAATACTTAATAACGATAGAGGCAGTGGATGGAAATTGGCAAGTAAAAAGTAATGGTTCCATAAACGTATTAGAAAATAACATGACGGTTATGGAAAATATTTTAAACCTTTATATTCCCGTTAGCTGTGAAATAGTAAGTGAAAAGAAAAAATTAACTATATGTCTTATGCCAACAATAGATGAATCATCTTTTTTGGTTTCTACTTACGGTATTAATAACATAACGATTGGTTCTTCATCTAGCGATAATGTTTTTTATCAAGGCAAATACATATCACCAAACCACCTTACCATATATCAAAACAACGGTAGATACATGGTAAAAGCTACTTCATCTGATGTTTATTTAAACAATGTGACAATAAGCATGGCATATTTAAACATAGGAGATATAATATTTATACATGGCTTAAAAATAATATACATGGGTACGTTTTTAAAGATAAATAATCCAAATAAAATGGTAAGTATAAACGGATTGCAATCATCTGATGTTATAAACGAAACGGATAATTCAAACTATGAAAAAACCAACTCTAGTGAGTCAGACATCGAATTATATGAAACTGGAGATTATTTCTTTCATAAACCAAGAATTAAAAACGTTTTAGAGGTAACTAAAGTTGAGATAGATGCACCACCCGCTGAAGAAAAAATAGATAGCATGCCAGCAATTTTAACGATTGGCTCTAGTCTTACGATGTCAGCTTCATCACTCATGATGGGATACTCCGTTATTTATGGTATGAATAAAGGAACTAGAACGTTAGCAGAGTCATTACCACAAATAGTTATGTGCGTGTGCATGATTATTGGGAGTTTGGTTATGCCACGAATAACTACGGCGTATCAAAAAAGGCAAAAAAAGAAGCGTGAGGAATTAAGACAAAAAAAATACGGAGAGTATTTAGCTCGTAAAGAAGCCGAAATAAATGATATTATAAAAAAACAGGTTGATATTATAATACGAAATTTTCCGTCTTCAGCCGAATGTGCAAACATTATAAAAAGCAAAGAAGATAGACTTTGGGAAAGACAAATCGTTGATGAAGATTTTTTGGAATTTTCCGTTGGAGTAGGAAATAGTCCTGCTAATATACAAATACAGGCTCCAGAAAAACATTTTATGTTAGAAGAAGATAATCTTCAAGAAATGGTCTTTGAAGTTGTTAATAGATCCAGAACGTTAACTAACGTTCCGATAACTTTTTCTCTTACTAAAAACAGATTATCAGCACTTATCTGTGATAATAATATTAAAAAAAATTACTTTAGCAACATGCTATTACAGCTTATTACTCTTCATAGTGCAGCAGACTTAAAAATGGTGTTTTTGTTGAATGATGAAAATAGTTTTGAATATGCTAAATATTTTCCTCACATTTGGAGCGAAGATAAAAACACAAGATATTTTGCTACCACCATGGAAGAAATGAAAAGTATTGCGGATAACATTTTAGGAGAGTTTAACAAAAGAAAAAAATCCATTAGTAATGCTGGTAAAGACGAAGATAAAGATATTAAACAAAAAATGGGATATAAAAACTTTTCTTGTTATTATCTTATAATTACCGATTGTTATAGAAAAATAAAAGATTTTGAAATAATAAACGAACTATTAAAGGCCGATGAAAACTTTGGATTTTCAATGCTTTTTATTGATTCTAACCTAGGTGGTATTCCACCGTCATGTTCTTCGTTTATTTTCACTCAAAATAAAAACAGCTATATATTGGAACCCAAAGGAGAAAACAACGTAACAAGACCTTTTAACGTTCCAGAACTTCCTTTAATTAACATGGAATTAATAACGGGAACCTTATCAAACATCCCGATCATGGCAAAGGAAGGGAAAGCAGAGTTGCCAAAAAGCCTTACTTTCTTAGAAATGTATAACGTATCAAAAATAGAACAACTTAACATTCTTAATAGGTGGGAAACAAATAATCCTGTAGCTAACCTAAAAACACCAATTGGTGTGCATGCCGACCGAGAATTATTTATGTTGGACCTTCACGAAAAGGCACACGGCCCGCATGGACTTATCGCTGGTTCTACTGGTTCTGGTAAATCAGAATTTATAATTACTTTTGTTTTGTCAATGGCGATTAACTTTCACCCAAACGAAGTACAATTCGTACTAATTGATTATAAGGGTGGTGGACTTGCAGGTGCGTTTGAAAATAGAGAAAAAGGTATCTGTTTACCTCATTTAGCAGGGACGATAACTAACTTAGATACCGCTGAAATGAACCGTACCTTAGTTTCCATAAACAGTGAGCTTAAAAGAAGACAAAGAAAGTTTAACGAGGTACGTGATAAACTAGGCGAAGGAACGATTGATATTTATAAATACCAAAAGTTATATAGACAGGGTGTTATAAAAGAGCCTATCGCACACTTGTTTATCATATCCGATGAGTTCGCAGAACTTAAAAGTCAACAGCCAGAGTTCATGAGTGAGCTTATATCGACAGCTCGTATTGGGCGTTCCTTAGGGGTACATTTAATTCTTGCAACCCAAAAACCAAGTGGTGTTGTTAACGATCAAATATGGGCTAACTCAAAGTTTAAGATATGTCTTAAGGTTCAAGATAGAAGTGATTCCATGGAAATGCTTAAAAGGCCAGAAGCGGCAAGCATAAAAGAAACTGGTAGGTTTTACTTGCAAGTTGGATATGATGAATACTTTGATATAGGTCAATCTGGCTATTCGGGTGCTAAATATGTTCCATCGGATAGAATCGTTAAAAAAGTTGATGATTCCATCGCGTACATAAACAACATAGGTAGTACTATAAAAACCATAAACGATGAAATAGAGGCGACTAGCAAAGAAAATGATTTTGGTGATCAGCTTACTAATACCGTTAAATACATCGTAAACGTTGCAAAGAAAGAAAAAATAAAAATTCAAAAGTTATGGCTTAGTAGTATTCCAGAAATTATTTATCTTAATGATTTAAAAGATAAATATGACTACGTGGTAAATCCTTATGAAATAAATCCGATAATTGGTGAATACGATAATCCATCTTCTCAAACGCAAGGTTTATTAACAGTAAACTTAACTAACGTTGGTAGTACGCTCGTGTACGGAATTAGTGGTAGCGGTAAAGAAAATTTACTTACGACGCTCATAACCTCTATATGTACCGAACATTCACCAGAAGAAGTCAATTTATACATCATGGATTTTGGAGCGGAAACGCTTAAGATATTTAATAAGTTTCCTCACGTGGGTTCTATTATTACACAAGAGGATCAGAACTTACTTCTTGATACGTTAATAATGCTTGAAAAAGAATGTGATAGAAGAAAGAATTTGTTTATTGATTATGGCGGTAGTTATAACAATTATATTAAAGAAAGTGGTGAAAAACTTCCTTTGTTGATATTAGTTATTAACTACTATGAAATATTCGCCGAAAACAATTCGAGAGTAGCAGAAGCGTTAAATACCATGATACGCGACGCCGATAAATACGGACTTAAGTTTGTTGTTACTACGGCAACTAACAATTCGATTAGAATGAGAACGGCACAGTTATTTCAAAATAAAATATCTCTTCAACAAAATGATGCAATGGAATATCGATCTCTTGTTGGGGCACCAAAAGGTATTCTTCCTAAAAAGATATTTGGTCGTGGTATTGTATCAATGGATGGGACGGCTTACGAATTTCAAACGGCATATATTGCAGAAAAAGAAAAGGTTAACGCCAGCATAAGAGAACTTGCTGTTAAGTTAAACGAAAAATATAAAACCAAAGCTGTATCGGCTGCAAAATTACCTGACATTGTAACTTATGATATGGTTTCTGGAAAAAGTAACGACATAGCATCCGTTGGGATAGGATATGCCGTAGAAACTAAGGAATTATATAGTTATAACTTTAACAAGGATCCGGTAACCCTTGTGTTATCAAATACATTAGATGACGCAGAGAATTTTGTGTACGCTCTTAATAAAACGATAGAAAATATACCGCAAGTGGAAATAAACATAGTTGATGCTTTGGGTAAATTAAACCAGGATAACGTAAGTAAAGAGATAATGAACAAAAACTTTGATAGTGTTTTAATAAACATAATACAGGAAGTAAATAAAGAAGCAGATGCTAAGAAAAGGCTATTTATCTTTTATGGATTTAGCAAGTTTAAAGAGCATATCTCAGAAAAATACATTCCGTATTATAATTCTTTATTTGAAAAGATTAACTTGTTTAAAAACGCGAAATTTATATTGGTAGATGATTACGAATCCTTTAAAAACGTCGAAATTGAAAACTGGTATGCATCCGCGGTAAATGATAGTGATGGTATATGGATTGGTGATGGAGTAGACGAGCAAATGCTTATCAAGTTTGATGACATTCCAGACGACGTAAGAAAACAAAGCTTTGGTGAAAAAATGGTTGTTTGTGATGCTGGAAAACCAGTTGCTATCAAGCATGTTATTTTGGAGGCAAAGAATGAATAATAAGGTACTGATTAAACTTAAGGTTCCAGACTTAGATGATACTTACGATGTATTTATTCCCATAAATAGAAAAATAGGAAACGTAATAGAGTTACTTAATAAATCTCTTGGTGAATTAACTAAAGGCGTTTATCAAGGTACTAAAAGACAGAACTTATATAACAAGTATACGGGTAATAGATATAATAATAATAGCTTAGTAGTAGATACGGACATAAGAAACGGAACTCATGTAATACTAATATAAAACTCATGAAAAAAACAAATAAATGTATAAAAAGCAAGAAAAATGTAAAAAATTGTAAAAATTATACAAAAACAATTGTTTTTGTATATAACATTATGTTATATTGAAATCAAGATAAGCAACGTATTTTACGTTAGTGAATTTTAAAGGAGAAGGTAAGATGGCTAAGAACATTGTTGCGGTTAATGATGACGAAATTAATAAACTAATGCTTAAGATTACCGATTATAGTGGGAGATTAAGAAGGTTATTTAACGATATTCAGGATTTGTCAGATGATTCTAGCCTATACTCTGCTTGTACGGCTTTAAATAAGTGGCGTAGTAACATTAGGCAGTTAAAGGATGATTGTGATAACGTTATTAAAAACTTATCATCGTATAAGTCGGATTTAGCCAGAATTAAAATGTTACACTATGATGAAATGGTTGAGTTATCAAGAAAAATTCAAAGTAAAGCGGTTGTAAGAGGTACAGAACACTTATAACCAAAAGGAGGAAGAAATGGATATTGGAAGTGCTACATTTGGATTTGATGCAAATGGAAAAAAAGAATATTTAGAGGAAATACGTGCGAAGGTAATAGAAACAGCTGCAAGGGATGCAAAGGATATTACTGCAATTAATAATGCGGTAGATGAAAACTGGAAAGGTGCTGCTGCAGAAAAATTTAAAACAGCATTAAAAAAAGATACTGATGAAATTTCAAACTCATTAGAAGAGTTATATACTCAATTAGTAAACGAAATTAATAATATAGGAAACGCAATAGCCGATTTTGATAATGGTTTAATGAGTGCGTTAGATAATGATTAAGGAGGAATAAATAATGAGTATAACAAGTGCATTTGAAACAATAAAAAGAGCAGAAGATTCAATTTCTACTAAATTTAATTCAATAAGAAGTAATTTTGAAAGTGCAATAGGAACCTATGCTGGTACCTTTGGAAACGAACTAAAAAATGGTACCATGACAGGTATTAATTATGCCAATGCAGGTGCTATAAACACAGCAATAGAAGCTTGGTTAACACAAATTGATGCGGATTTAAAGCAAGTAGAAGCAATCGAAACTTCTGGTGCGTTTAAAGGTGAGCAGTTCACGGCGGCCATTCAAGATTTCATTGTTGCAGTTAAAGAAACTTGTCATAACGTTTCATCTAATTTAAGAGAATTTCAAACAATCTTAAATAACGCAATTGCAGCTTACAAACAAAGAGATGCTCAATTGAAGAGTGATATTAACACTGCTTCTGATTCGGTAAGATCTCAAGCTCAAGAACATGAAACAGTTTCTCATCAAGGATAATTAAATGAATCCAGAATTATATGAAATGGAGAGAAATAAAACTAGGTATAGCAATTTAAAAGAGAACATTAAGTATGCGGTTAATGTTCTTTCTGCTACTGGTTTTAAAGATGATTTTTCTTCTGCAAAAAGAGCTGCTAATGAAGGTTGCAAATTAAACGGAAATAGTAAGGCTTCAGATTTAATAGAAGATTGTAGGGATGACGTAGAGTCTATTTTGTCAAATTTAAGAAAATTATATAGTTTGGTTTCAGGTTCTTTGGATAACCTTAAACGAGACATAAGGAATTATGAGGAAAACTAACATGGCAACCATTAACGCAAACACTAGTAAGATGATTGATTGTGGCAATGATATTATAAGTAAAGCTACGGAGTGTGGTAACCTATTAAATGACATATTTAATAACCTCGAAAGAATAAATCTTACCGCATGGAGTGGGGTTACGGCAAACAAATATGCTGCTCAGGTTCATCAACAAAGGGTGCAATACCAAGTCCTTGTAAACGCCTTGATTAACTACGGACGAGTTATGAAAAACGCGGGTAGTAGGCTAGAGAATAACGTAAGGAAGTGGGATTAATATGGCTACCATAAAACTTGATTCTTACACGCTAAAAAATAAGTGTATACCTAGAATTAATGATTTAAAAAGCACGCTAAGAAACGCAAGAAATTACTTATCTTATGGGTCTTTACCTACTAATTTTAAATATAGAAGTAGACTTGAGAACATAATAAATTCAATTGATACTTGCATAACAAAACTAGAAAAAGTTAAGGTGTATATTAACGAAAGTAATAGTTCCTTTGATAGCGTTTTACAAGATATTATTAGAGATTCTAGTAATTTACCTACAAAAATAATAAATAGAAGATAAAAGGGTCATTAAAGTTGACTCTTTAATAGTATTGAGGTGTTTATGAAAAGACATGAAGAAACATACATAGACAAATATGGAAACGTTGGAAACGTAGTTGTGTTTGATAAAAAGAAGAATAAAAAGTATAAAATAAAGAGAAGATCAAAAAAGGTTTTAGCAATAGGGTTAAGTGCTTTAATTGTTTTGGGAGTAGGAAAACTATTATTCGAAGACGATTCGAGTTATGATAAAAATACCGTTGTTATAACAACGGAAAGTACCACAAATTATCCTGATGATGTAACAAAAAATAACGATGAAAAAATGTATTATACGTATGGGATTGAAAGTGGAGAAGATGACGTTGTACCACACAAGAACTTTATTAGTTTAAGCGTAAGTAAAAACCATATTAATGAATTTAAAAAATATCTAAGTGAAAAAAAGGTTAGATATACGTATGAAGATTTATATAACATTGAAAAATCATATAATAATTATAAAGTTCCCGTAATAAATGCTTTAAACGATAGTATGTTAATAAGCAGTAATAAACTTAATTCTAGTGCTTTGTATAATCAGGTATTAAAAAATAATGACGTTTATTATAACGATGTGAAAAATAATAATGCAAGGGCGTTTTATAACGAGTTAAAGGATAAGGAAATAAAACAAATTTGTGATTTTATATCAGAGGTAATAAATCATGAGGTGCAGGAAAATGATAAATTAAACCTTTTGAATATATGTAAAAATTTAGAACATTTAAAAATATTTGAAGATGATACAACACCTAGCAATGCTTATGTTAATAAAAATATGTGTTTCCTTATAAATAAAAATTTTATGGATAAGATATTTAAAGTTTATAATAACGGAAGGGATTGCTATGATGAGGTATTAGCACATGAAGTAATGCACCTTATTCAATACCAGAGTTCTAACATGGATGATGCTGATGGCGTTAAAATAGGTCCTTTTGTATCATATATAGATTCGAAAGAGGTTAACCCACTTAACCTAACATGGATTTTAGAATCTAACGCTGAAATAGAAATGTCTAATTATACGAAAACTGATATAACGACTTATACTAACCAGGTAGGTTATTTAAAAAGCGTTAATTTAGCTTTATCTTCTAGTTTTTCTTATGAAACAAACGCCGTATACACCATCGGTTTTAGTAAGAGTTTTGATGATTTATATGAACTGTTTGATGCTAGGACTACTGATGAAAAAAAAGACGTAATAAAGTGTCTTTATAGCATTGAGGTATCGCAGGTAAAAGATAAAAATTTTTATAATGCCTACAAGGAAAAATATGGTGTTGATATTGAGGCAGATAATGATTTGAAAACGAGTATAAAACAAACTTGTGCAAGGGAAGCGTTGTTAGAGTTATCTAAGTTTTTTTATAAAAACATGTGTGATAACATGACTGGTAATGACTTCACTT
>CAJTXC010000058.1 GCA_910580135.1 uncultured Bacilli bacterium
TTAAACCTTTTTTATTAAGTTCATCTACTATCCACCATTCAGATTCAATATACTCATTATCACAAGTAACATACGGATGATCACAATCTATAAATTGGCCCATCATATCAGTTACTCTTTTAACTTCATCAATGTTACTATCTGTTTCTATTTTACATTCTGCGCAGAATCTTTCTACACCTAGTTTTTCAATATCAGCTTTTGATTTAAAACCTAACTTTTTTTCTACGTTTACTTCAATTGGAAGTCCATGTGTATCAAGTCCTATCTTTCTTAATACGCGGTATCCTTGCATGGTCTTATATTTACAAAAAGCATCCTTTATTGTTTTTGCAAATACGTGATGGATTCCTGGTTTAGCATTAGCATAAATTGGTCCATCATAGAAAACGAAGTTTTTAGCATCTTTTCTATTATCGATAGTTTTATTTAAGATATCTTCTTCTTTCCATTTTTTTAAAATATCTTTTTCGGTTTCCGGCACTTGTTTTTTTGATAATTCTTTAAATAATTTTCCCATATTAAATTCCTCCTTTATATATAAAAAACTCATCCTAACTAAAGGATGAGTTATATACCCACGGTACCACCTTAATTCATATCTTTTGATATGCTCTTAATGTTTTTAACGCTTTCTAAGCGGTAATATCTTACTAAATTCAGATAAACACATCAGAAGTGATTTACAAAATTTAAATTTAGCTTATCTTTCACCAAAAATGATAAGTTCTCTAATAAATTACCATTATGTCGTCTTCCTCATTTGCTTTATGTCATATATTTTATCATAAACAATAAAATAATCAAGTCCTAAAAATCTTCTGAAATATTTTTCGTTCTACTTCTTTTAGGTTCTTCTTCCTCAGTCATTTTACCTTGAACATTTATATTCTTTGGAGCGCATAAAAATATACCATCACCTAATTTTTGCATAGAACCACCAATTGCATATAAACACCCACTAACAAAATCAATTATTCTTTTTCCTTGATCAGGAGTAACTCTTTTTAAGTTAACTACAACCGTATTTCTCTTTTTTAAATAATCTGCAATCTGTTGTGATTCAGAATATGCTCTTGGTTCTAAAAGAATCATCTTAGAACCTTCAGCGGTTTCTTCTCTAGTTGCTTCCTCAACGCTTAGTGTATAATATTCATCTTCACTAGATACGTCACTTCCATTTAAAAATTTCTTTAAACTAAATGCCATTTTTATCCCTCCATGTATTTTGTACTACTATATTATAAAAGTATTTTAACACAATTGTTTAAATTTTGAAATAGATATATTACAAAAAAGAAAATTTTTTAGTTATTGACAAAATGATCAAAATATAGTATTATATCTTTCAACAAAAGGGAGTAGTTCTCATATATAAATATGACATTTAACTCGTCAAGACAATGTTTAAACACATTCGGGTTAAATAATAACATAAAAATTATTGAACGAGACTTTTGCATAACGTAATGTATAAAGTTTTGTTCTTTTTATATACTTTTATACATTAGGTACTCAAAAAGGAGATGTTTAGTATGGAAAAAAGAAAAAATATTAATTTTAAAAAAAGCTATGTATTATTTAATAATACAGACGACAACTTTGTAACAGTGGTTAGAAAAAAGTCAAAAATAGCCTCTGACGTTTGGATGTTACACCCTTTCCAAATTGTAAAATATTATAAAGATATTTTAACTAAAACAGAGTATAAAAAACAAAGTAGTCATTTCACTGCTCCAACCGCTATGTTCATAGATGAAGAAATTGCTAATAACATGCAAGAAGATAATTTATCATATTCTGACGTAGTAAAGGTAATTAAAAACGCAAAAGAATATAGAAAAAGTTTATAAAAGTGCATTTAGGCACTTTTTATTATACAAAAAGAACCTACACTTAGGCTCTTGATACGTATTTACCATCTTTTGTTGATACTAAAATTGTTTCACCTTCACCAATGAATAATGGAACCTTTACAGTCATACCATTTTCTAATTCTGCATCTTTTTGTGCGCCTTGTGAAGTGTTTCCTTTAACTGCTGGCTCTGATTTAGTTATTTCATAAGCAATCTTTTCAGGCAAGTTAAGTCCTATTAATTCTTCACCATAATATACTAAACTAACTTCTAAGTTTTCTTTTAAATATTTTAAATCTTCACCTATTTGGTCACTTGTAAGTTCAACTTGTTCATAAGTATTCATATCCATGAAACTATAAGCATCACCTGCTTGATATAAATATTGCATTGGTTTTCTTTGAACGTTCGCTTTTGCAAGTTTAACACTACTGTTGTAAGTTTTTTCAACGATTGAACCAGTTCTTAAGTTTTTTAATTTCATTTTAACAAAAGCTGCACCTTTACCAGGTTTAACGTGAGAAAAATCTAAAACTTGATAAATGTTTCCTTCGTCTTCAACAGTCATTCCGTTTTTAATATCATTTACGTTTACCATCTTTACTTACTCCTTTCTTAATACGATAAAAAATAAGCTCAAAGCTTATTAGTTTTTAGTTTCTTTGTGAGCAGTGTGTTGTCTGCATCTTGAACAGAATTTATTTATTTCCATACGTTCAGGGCTATTCACCTTGTTCTTTGGAGTACGGTAATTTAATTCACCACACTTAGGGCATTTTAAAGTTACATTAGCTCTATTTTCATTCTTCTTTGCCATAAAAATTCCCCTCCTTTTCGGATAACTAAAGGTATTATATCAAATTATTTATAAATTTCAAAGAAAATATTACAAATTCTTGATACAATTCGTTTATTTACGTTACTAGCATACGTGGAATTACTTTTTTTATGCCTAACGTGAGGAGAAATAGATACAATACTCATAACAGGATTATCGTAAGGTGCATAACCAATAAATGACTTACTATATGTTTCCGTATCTACCTTACCATCATTATTACTGTCATAAAAAGTTTCAGAAGTACCAGTTTTACCTGCTGAATTTGGACTATTTCCCATGTATCCTCTACCTAAAGACCCTACCATTACACTTTTAAATCCTTCTTTAACTCTCTGAAAATATATTTTATCAATTTCTGATGTATTTAAAACTGTTTTTTCATACGTACTTTTAACCTCTCCTAAACTATCATCACTAGTTGCTTTTCTTATTTCTTTTACTAAGTTTAGCTTTAATCTATCTCCTTCGTTTATAATGGTATTTATATAACTAGATAGTTGAAGGACTGAATAAGTATCATACTGACCTATTGCATAGTTTAATAGTAATCCTGCATTGGATTGTTTACCTTTATAACCTTCTGTTTCAAATGGCAAATCAATACCTGACTTAACACCTAATCCCACCGAAGAAAAAACGTTTCGGTAAGTATTAAGTGCAGTATCATCTATTTTTATTGGCATGTTGTGATAATAGTTTACTCCCGCAACTTTAAGCGCTAATTGAAACTGATACGAATTTGAAGATAATTGTAATGCTCTTATGTCGTTTAAAGAGCCAAGTGAAGCCTTCCAAGAACATTTTTGTGGAGTGTTTTTAAATTTGATACATTTATCATAAAACACATCTCCTATTTTTAAATTACCAGTTGAATATCCAACAAGCATGGAAGCTCCTTTAACTACCGAACCAGGGGTATCACTTCCAGTTACTAAGTTAGTTGTGTAATCACTTACTTTATAACCGTCAGATGTTTTTGTTATCTGCTTTGAAGCCATAGCTAGTACTTCACCTGTTTTAGGATCAGTTATAACAACTGAAGTATGATCATAAAATTCTGTATTAGGTTCTTTTTTTGCTTTTATTAATTCTTCTTCTATTACTTTTTCCAATTCTTGTTGCAGGTTAATATCAATTGATAAAACTATATCATTACCTTTAGTTCCTTTTTCTATTAAAGTTTTTTTACCATTTTGAATTTTATATTTATCCTTTTTACCACTTAGTTCATCTTCGTATTGTAATTCTAAATAACTAAGACCTACACGATCATTTAATGAATATCCTTTATTTATATATTCTGCTTTTAATTCCTCAGGAATTCCTTGACTACTAGTTGATACGTTTCCTAAAATCTGTCTTAACGTATCACCATAAGGATAAGTTCTTTTCCAAGAAGTAGACACTATAAATCCTTTTAACTTGCTTTTGTTTTGTGCAACAAAAGCATACTCTATATCACTAGCTTCTTCCTTAATAACTTTTTCGTCGTATGAATAACCATGTCTCATCAAATAATATATATATGCAGCTTCTTTATCTATTTCTTCATATACACTTAATTCCTCATCAGTTACCCTTTCTATTTTAAGTCGTTCTAAATCTTTAGCCTTTAACTTTCTTCTTTCATATTCCCCGTATTCTTTATTTGTAATTTTATTATTTGCTTTTTCGATATTATTAGCAATCCAAAAATCTTTTAAAATATTAGTGGTTAATTTAGCATAGTCAACGTCTATTTTTTCTGCTAATAAATAAGCCATTTCTATTTCATCTTCTGTTTTAACACCAGACTCTCTTTTATAGCTAATCATGTTAGTGCCGACGTTATCTACTATCACGTTATAGTTTCTATCATATATTTTTCCCCTAGGCATAGAAGAACCATATACTTCTTTAGTAGATAGTTTTTCTAAATCAGCTATTGATGCTTTAGTATTAAATATTTGCATATAAGATATTCTAACAATTAAAATCAAAAATAAAAAAAACATTATAAATAAAACTATCATTATCCTATTTTTTGTTACAACGTCTTTATTTTCATTATTCATAGAAAATCACCCATTATTAATATGTTAATAAAAAAGGCTCTCTATGCATATAATAAATAGGAGTTGATTTAAATTGTACGAAGTTTTAATAAAAGAATATTTAAAAAGGTTATCTTTAAAAGACATTAATGATTTTGCAAATAAAAATAATATGCCACTTAAAAACGGGGAAGATAAAATTATATATAACTTTATAATGAATAACTGGAAAGAAGTATATAAAGGAGATGCGGTTAAAGCAATTAGCACTTTAAAGGGAAAAGTATCTGATGAAACATTTAACAATGGTTTAAAGTTATTTAATGAGTTTAAAGGAAAAATAAAATAATTGAAAAAATTTTTTTATATGCTATTATGAATACAGATGAGGAAATCTCATAAAATAAAAGAGAAACACTTAATAATCGCATGTTGAGTGTTACCACAATGTTGTGTATCACCTAACTACGTGTTAGGTGATTTTTCTTTTTATATTAAGACTACGAATAGCAATAATATAAGCAGTAAGATAATAATTATCAAAGCGAAGATTAACAAATCTTTCTTTTTCATATTATCGCCTCCTTCCATAAGGAATTTGGCAAATCACTTGGGCTTATTAAATGTTCCGAGATGCATAATAACATAATTTTATAATTATACAAAATTGAATTTTGAACACTATTTAAAACAAAAAAAGTTATTTTTGTATAACAATTTTTATATTATTAAAATAAAATACATTCATAAATAAACGTTTTAGTAAAATTTCAACTTTTTATAAAAATTTATGTTATTATATATATTAAAAGAAAGAAGGAATAATTATGCAAAAAGTCGGTGTTATAGCAGAATACAATCCTTTTCATAACGGACATATTTATCATTTAAATAAAGTTAAAGAAATGTTTCCTGATGCTAGTTTAATTCTTGTTTTAGCAGGCAACTTTACCCAAAGAGGAGACGTTAGCATCATAAATAAATGGGATAAAACAAAACTTGCACTAGATTATGGATTTGATCTTGTTGTAGAACTTCCATTTAATGTTGCAACTTCCTCTGCTAATTATTATGCAAAGGGAGCTATTGATATCCTTAATAAATTGAATTGTGATTACTTAGTATTTGGCTCAGAAACAAACAATGTGGAATTATTTAAAGATCTAGTTAATATAACAAAAGATAATAAAGTTTATGAAAATAAAATAAAATATTATTTAGATAAAGGTTATAACTATCCTAAGTCCTGCTCTTTAGCACTTAATGATATTTCTAAAATAACAATTGATAAACCTAATGATGTTTTAGCTCTAGAATACGTTAGAAATATAATTGATACAAATAGTAAAATAAAACCTATAAGTATTAAAAGAACTAATAATTACCACGCAGAAGAAATATTAAATAATATAACGAGTGCTACATCAATTAGAAAAAACATTAAAGATAAAGAAGTAATAAAAAACGCACTCCCGATAGAATCATTAAAATTATGTAAAGATATTTCATTAAATGATTATTTTAAATACATTAAATACGAGATTATAACAAACGATAAGATAAATGAAATATTAGATGTTAATGAAGGAATAGAAAATAAACTAAAAAAAGAAATTGAAACATTAAATTCGGTAGATGAACTTATTTTAAAAGTTAAATCAAAAAGATATTCTTATAATAGAATAAAAAGAATGCTCCTTCACGTTCTTACTAATACAAAAAAAGATTATGATAAAGATATAAAATACATAAGAGTACTTGGTTTAAATAATAACGGTAAAAAAGTTTTAAAAGAAGTTAAGAAAAAAGTTGATGTACCTATTATTACTAAATATAAAAAAGAATATGATCATCTTTTTAATGACGATATTAAAGCTAGTAAAATATATTCCTTAATAACTGATTATGATTATAAAGAAGAATTTAAAAGTAGCATAAATATTTAATTTATGCTACTTTGTTTTATTATTTTCTTTTTCTTCGTCTTTAAAGCCTGATGTTTTATTTTTAGTCATATTATTAAGATATTCATCACAAATCATAGAAATAGACACCATGTTATTAATTAGCTCATTAGGAGATATATTTAAAACACTTGAAGCAGTTTCTAAATCATATCCTAATTTATTTATAACTGATATTGTGTTTAAAATATTTGGATTTGTACTTATTACCGAAACAAAATTAATATCATTAATAAGCATATTATATGATGTATTTATTTTATTTCTAAGGTTTTGATATCTTTTATTTACAACCATCTTATTTAAATCTTTTGATTTAGCTAAAGAATTTATATTTAATAATATACTTGATAAATTGTTTTTTACTACTATAGGATTAGCTTTATATAATAATGCTATTTCAGCAATAGACATTTCTCTACCGTTTAGACCTAGATACATCGAAACTAAGTTTTTATCTTCTGGTGATAATAATTCTAAAGCTATAAAGAATTTTGTTTTATCTATATTATTTACAGTTAAAAACCTATTTAATTTATTAGATATATCTTTATCCTCATTATCTTTTTTACTATTAGATAAAACTTCATTTAACGCACCTTTAACCATTTTATTAATAGTAGCTTCATCAGTATTATATCTTTTCGCTAAAACGTTTAAACTAACAGGTAAAGAACCTATTCCAAAATATTGTTTTAAAAGATTTCTATTGGATGATGATAAACTATCTAAACATTTAATAAAATCAGCGTTTGTAAGTTTATTTTCTTTAAGAAAAGCATTTAAATTTATTTTTTCTTCTTTAGCAGATGACTTAACAATAATACTCTTAGATGAAGAAATAACTTTTTTTATTTCATTTTCATTTAGGCCATATATTTTAGCAATCTCGCTAACTGATACGGAAGCAGAATATAATCCTAAGTACAATGACATGACTTTTTTACTAAAATCATCTAACTTTTTAAAACCTTCAAAAAATTCTTTTTTACTTAAACCAGTTTCTTTTAAGAAGGAAGCTAGCGAGCTACCTTTAGAATCTGTTTTATTTTCTTTCTTATCATCGGGTTCTTTTTTTGATTCTTCCTTTATAGTTTCTTCTTTTTTCTCTTCGTTTTTAACTTCTTCATTATTTTCTTTATTATCAATTTTTAAAGAAGAAATTATTTTATCTGATGCTACCTCAAATATATTTTTAGCCTTCTTCTCTTCTACGTTAAGCTCTAAAGCAATTTCTTTAAATGAATTTTCTTTACTATTTAAAACATGATTTACCACTAGTTTTTCTATTGGTTCTAAAATCACCATTGCAGTCATTATCGTTGCCATGTTTATTTTTCCGGAAGATAAAAGAGATTTAAGTTTATTGGAACTATTAGAGGCTTTAGCTTTTTCTTCCTTTTTATTTTCTTCTTTTATTTTTTCTATCTCTCCTATTTTTATTAATCTTACGATTTTTTCTTCTGCATTTTCTAATATTTCTATTATTTCTTCTAACTCTTTTGATAGTTTTTGTGCGATAGCTTCTAAATCTATAGGTTCTTTTTTTAAGCCATAATAAAGCTCTACTACTTTTTTACTAACAGAATCTAAAAGTGTTATTGCTATTAAAAAATCTTCTTTAGAAATACCATTTTCTAACAAGAAATTACTTAATCTTAGTTTTTTATTTTCCTTTTTCTTAAGTTCTTGTTTCTTTTCCTTTTTTTCTTTAGGTTTAGTATCTTTTTTTACTTGTTCATTTTTTTCTTTTTTAAATTCAGTTTTCTTAAAATTTTGTTTGGGTTCTTCTTTTTTTTGTTCTTGATTAGTCTTTTTTTCTTTGTTATCTTTTTTTGTTTCTTCAAAGCCTGCTTTTCTTTTATTAGAATGATTAAATTCAGTTTCTTTTTTCTTACGATATTCTTTATTTATTTTTA
>CAJTXC010000059.1 GCA_910580135.1 uncultured Bacilli bacterium
CTGATACTTCTTTTTGAGGATTAGTTAGTTTTATTTCTTTTTTATCTGTAGATAAATAAATGTTTCTATACACTTCTTTTTGAAATTCAATAACTATGTTTTTATCTACTAATTTCTTTAATGAAGATTTGCTTTTAATATTACTTTTTAAAACTTCTTTATTTTCTTTTAAAAGATCTATTATATCTAGTTGGCTTTTAATTTTTATATCATCTGTTTTTAAATTAGAATTAAGTTTTACATAAGTAACTGTTTTAGCTTTATCATTTACTTTATGATTAGCTTTTAATGCTTTTGGAAGCATTGCTTGATACGCATATATTAAAGAGCATAAATATTTTTCACTCATAAACTTACCAAGCTTAATTAATTCCTCGTTTAAAACAGGTTCTTCGTCTACTACTTTAAGTACGCCCTTTACTTCATAGTCTATTGGTTTATTTGCATAACTAATTACAAAGCCTTCTACTATACGATTTGAAAAAGGAACTAATACTCTTTTACCAATTATGTTATCACAATTGTTTTTAGATATATGATACGTAAACGTCATAGCATTTGATTTAACTTTTGTTTCTATTAAAACCTCAACGTACATATCACCATCTCCTTAATTTCATTATAAAACAAAAGAAGACTTTTATAAAGCCTTCTTACCCTTTTTATTCATTTTTATAATTAGTTAATAGCTCTTTTGTTACCAGTATAATTCCATCCGTTTAAAGATGTGCTTGTAGACCATTTATATTTTTGTTCACATGATGTTTTATAAGTCTTTTCAGCTTTTTTACTATCAGTTGTATTAACTGTTTTTAAACAAATTTTACCACTTAAAGTATAACCTTTATCACAAGAATATGTTTCTTTAGCGGTTGTTGTCGTTTTAATACATTTTTTACCATTTAATGTATAACCTGGATAATCTTTACATGTATAAGTTGTTTTACTATTTGTTACTGCACAATGTAATTTATCATCCGTTTGAACAGTTCCTGTCGGACAAGAACATACTTTAACTTTCGTTTTAACAGTACACTTTGTTCCGTTTAATTTATATTTTTTATTCGAAGTATCATCTGGACAATAATAATCATGTTTGTCAATACACTTAGTATTCGCACCAGTTCCTTGTTTTTCCATACCAGTTGGGCAAGTGTACTCTTTGGTTGTAACATTACAATATCTAGCATCACCTGAAACAGGAGTTCCTTTTGAACATTTATAAGAAACCTTTGTTTTTGTACAAGTTTTCTTATTACTATCTAACTTATAATCAGAACCATACTTATCACAACTTAAAGATGTTGTTGTTTTAACACAACCAGACCCAGTATCTTTATATCCAGATGGACAAGTCCTAGTAGTACCATTTGCTTTTTTACAAGTCGTTCCACTTAAAGTATAACCTGGATGTGAATCGCAAGTATATGTTGGATCACCAACTGGTTTTAGCTCATATTTAAAATATTTATAATATGTAACAACTGCACCACAAGCGTTTGTTGTTGTACATACACGTTCTTGCCATGATTCTATGTAAACTAATTTTTCTTTTTCATTAACATATTGTAATCCGGCTTTAGTATCTATTACGGTTGCTACATATTTAAATTGATGTTCTTTATAAACCTTATCAGCTGCAACTGTTAAATAGTTTTGTGTTACATTATAACTTGCTGTTTGAGTTGTAGTTTTTTCAACAGCTCCTTTTACATCGTAAGAATATATTTCGTCTGCTTTTATCTTTTGAGTAACCGTTTTAAGGGCCGCTGAATAAGTCGTTTGTTTGTAACCAGCGTTGATTGTAGAAGTCATATATTCATTTCTACAAGTTGCATCCTCTAGTTTTGTTGAATTAGTAATAACTGCCTTTGCATTTTCTGTCTTAGTAGAAGTTACGTTTGTTATCGTCTTTTTAGCAGCAACGCTTTCAACCCTAGATCCATTTTTTATACAAGTATCACCCGCTAAATAATAACCTGATGGGCAAACGTATTTATCAAACTTTTCAGTACATACGTTTTTAACGAATTGATATTCATAAATTTTTGCATTTGGCTTAGTAGTTGGTTTTAAAGTTGTAACTATTGGTTTAGTAGATTTTTTAGAAGTCTTATAACCAGACTTAGAAGTAGTCTCTAACATTTTACATGTATCACTACATATGTCATAGCATCCATAATGTTCTATTATATAAGCTTTTTTATCAGTACATGATAAATTTACTTTTATAATGTATTCATTTTCAAGTTTAGTAATTTCAACGTATGAATCTTCTTCGCTACAATATTTACCATTAGAATCCATTAAAGGTAATATCATATTAGCATTAATCATCTCTTTTAAAGTCATTTTTTTAGATTCATTAATGTTTTTAGGTAATCTTTCTACAGTATAATATGATTTTGCAACATTTTTCATTCTATCAATGTTATCTGCAAAAATTTGATTATTAAGTGGTTTCAAATCAGGCATTGGAAATAACCACATAAGTAAGAATATAAAAATAATAATTAATATTAATCTTATTAATAAATCCTTTATAGTTAAGCCTCTATTTTCTTCCATCAAAATTCCCCCTTTTGTTAGAATGCCCTATATACTATCACAAAAACATTATAATGTCAACCATATATACGTAAATTAATTAATTGTTTCTACAACAATATAATACTTAAAAAAATAAAAAAAAGAACTGTTTACTTTTATAATATCACTCTATTTAATCAGTTCTTTTTTTTAGATATACAAGTGTACATCCTGCATTATAATGATTTAAATGAAATTCCTTAACTAATTTACTCTTTCTTAAAATATTATATGTTTCGTCTTTTAAAGCTCCAGTTCCTATTCCATGAACAATAACTATTCTTTCATTTTTCAAAAAATAGTTGTCATTTATAAATTCATTAACTAAAACTCTCGCTGAATCTCTTATTTCCCCATGTAAATCAAGCGTTGGTAATGAATTTATAAAAATATCATCTAAAGAAGTTTTCATTACTTTCTATTTTGAACTCTATATGCTTTAACAACGTTTTTAAGTAAACAAGCAACCGTCATAGGTCCTACCCCACCTGGAACAGGAGTAATTAGTGAAGCTTTTTTACTTACTTCATCAAAGGAAACATCGCCACATAAAGAATCATTTTCTCTATTTATTCCAACATCGATTACAACTACACCTTCTTTTACCATGTCTTTTGTTATTAAATTAGGATGCCCTGCAGCTACAATTAAAACGTCAGCTTTCTTTGTATAGTCCTTTATGTTTTTACTTTTAGAATGACAAATACTTACGGTTGCATCTTCTTGCAATAATAACTGAATTAATGGTTTACCAACTAAATTACTTCTTCCAACAACGCATACATTCTTACCTGATAAGGAAACGTTATACATTTTTAGAAGCTCCATAACACCAGTTGGTGTACAAGAAACTAAACATTCATTTTCTAAAACTAAGTTTCCTACATTTTGATAAGTAAGACCATCAACGTCTTTTAAAGGACTAATTTCATTTATAATTGTAGGAGTATCAAAGTTGCTTGGCAAAGGTAGTTGAACCAAAATACCATTAACACTAATATCTTCATTCAAACGCTTTATTTCACTTATTACAACGTTCTCGGATATAGTATCTGGAAGTTTTATATGATTAAAACTAATACCTACTTCTTCACAAGCCTTTTGTTTATTTCTTACGTAAATACTACTTGCCTTGTTATCTCCTACTTGAATAACCGCAAGACTTGGAGTTAAATTATTTTTACCAATTTCTTTTTTTATATTTTTTTTCAAAGTAAGACTTGCTCCTACTCCATCTATTATATTATTCATAATGTACCTCCTCATATATAGGATGATTATCGCATAATATTTTAACCCTTAATTTTAAATCCTCTAAAACTTTTTTATTATCATAATTAGTTAAACATGTACTTATTATTTTTCCTACTTCTTTAAAGTCTTTTTCATCAAAACCTCTTGTTGTCATTGCAGCGGTACCTAATCTTATACCACTTGTGATAAATGGTGTTGTAGAATCATAAGGAATCATGTTTTTATTACATGTTATACCAATATCATCAAGTATTTCCTCTGCTTCCTTGCCAGTTAAGTTAACTGATTTTTTAACGTCAACTAATATTAAATGATTATCCGTTCCGTTTGTAATTATTTTAAAGCCATTCATCTTTAAAACATCACATAAAACTTTTGCGTTATTTACAACTCTTTTTTGGTACTTAATAAAATCAAGTGACATAGCTTCTTCAAAGCACACTGCTTTAGCTGCAATAACGTGCATTAATGGACCACCCTGAATTCCAGGGAAAACCGTTTTATTTACTTTTTTAATTATCTCTTCATTGTTAGTTAAAATAATACCACCGCGAGGTCCTCTTAAAGTTTTATGAGTTGTTGATGTTACAACATCAGCATATTTACATGGGTTTTGATGAAGACCTGCTGCTACAAGCCCTGCAATATGTGCCATGTCTACCATAAAATAGGCTCCACATTCACGAGCAATATCATGAAACTCCGCAAAATCGATTTTTCTAGAATAAGCCGATGCACCTGCTAAAATAAGTTTTGGTTTTTCTTTTAAAGCTAGACGCCTTACTGCTTCATAATTAATTTGACAAGTTTCTTTTTCTACTCCATAATGAATGAATTTATAATCTTTTCCAGAAAAGCTAAGATCATGACCATGTGTTAAATGACCACCTTCATCCAAACTCATTGAAAGAACCTTATCACCTTTTTTTAAAAGTGCACGATAAACAGCCATGTTAGCACTTGAACCTGAATGAGGTTGAACGTTAGCAAAACGAACACCAAAAAGTTTTGTTACGGAATCTATTGCAATGTTTTCTATTTCATCAACGAACTTACATCCTCCGTAATATCTTTTATTAGGGTAACCTTCAGCATACTTATTAGTTAAAATACTACCTTGTGCTTTAAGTACGTTTTTACTAACAAAGTTTTCTGAAGCAATAAGTTCAATTGTATTTTGCTGTCTTTCTTTTTCTTTTTCTATCGTTTTAAATATATTGCTTACCATTTAAACCATCTCCTTTAAACTTCAATAAATTTACCAAGTTTTATAGAATATATGAATTTATTTACCTTTTTAGCATTAGTTTTTGATTTTACCCCTATTTCATATAAATCAAGTTGAGTTTTATACATGTCCTTTAAGTCTTCTAACTTATTTACATTATCTGTCTTATAATCAACTATTGTATAAACATCATCTTTTATAAACAATAAATCTATTACTCCGCTTGTTAATATATTACCACTTTTTAATGATTTATCATAGTAACTGGAAGGCATTTCGAAAGTAATAGGCATTTCTTTATAAAATAAATCACTTTGTAATAATAAATCATAAACATCTGATGCCAAATATGAAAAAATATCTTCCAACTTAATTAGTTTTAATTCTTCTTTTGTTATTTCATTATTTTCTACCATTTCATCAAGCGCCGAACTTAATGATGCTATTCCATATTTTTTAACTGGTAAAAGCTCTAAAACTTTATGATATAAAGTACCTTTACTAGTATGACTTACACCATCATCTAAAAAGGTAGGTTTTGGTATAATTTCTTTTTTCTTTTTTATATCACTTACGCTTAAATAATTAGGTATATTTAAATTATTACTTTCATAAGTAAAATTAGATATCTTTTCATACCACTCATAGTCAAAAGTTTCTTTTTCCTTTTTTTCTTCTTCTAAAAATTCAGATTCATCTATTTGTGCTGCACTTTTAATATCGATTTTCACTTTAGCTTCGCTCGCAAATGTTTTTGGAATAACCTCACTAAAACTTCTTAGTTCTCTTAAACTAGGATGTCTAAGTAAACAAGGTATTATTATATCCAAGTAGTTTTTTACTCCGTTTAAGTATAGTTTAGAAACAAGCTTATTGTCACCTATCTTAGCAGAAACCTTAGTTACTAAACTAGTAAGATTATTAGTATAACCAGTTATTATTATTTTTTCTTTGGCCCTTGTTAATGCTACGTATAAAATTCTTTCTTCTTCTGATAACATTTTACTTTTTTCTTGATCTTTAAAAACCATAACAGGGACAGATTCATATTTTAATTTATAATAATCATCTTTTATGTTACATACGAATCCTAACTCTTCATTTATTAGAACGTCACTTCTTACGTCTTTAAAATTAAAGTTCTTACCAGTTTCACTTAAGATTACAACTGGATATTCAAGTCCTTTAGACTTATGGATAGTAGTTATTAAAACGTTATCACCTTCACTTAAAGGATTAACTCCTTCAAGCGTTCCTTTACTTAAAATTACACTTTCTATATAACCAATAAACTCATGCAAGCTTCTTTTTTCTTTTTCTTCATACTTACTTGCATGATTAATCATTTGCATTAAGTTTTTTGATTTTGACAAAGCATTATCATGTGCTGTTAAAATAGATAAACAATCAAAGTCTTTATATATTTTAGCAATTAAATCGCTTAGAGGATTAATTAAACTATACTCTTTTAATTCTTCTAACCTATCAAAGAAACTTTTTAATTCTTCGTTTGAAGTAATTTTTATAGCATCATATAAGCTAGTGTATAAACTATCATTTCTTAAGTTTAATATTTCATCAATGCTTACGTTAATTAGTGATGAGTTTAAAATGCTCATCAAAGAAATATCATCATATGGATTATCTATTATTTTAAGAAAGTTAATTATTAATTTAACTTCATAATTATCAAAGTATTCTAAAGATGATTCCATATATACACTAATGTTTCTTTTTCTTAAAGCACTTGCAAAAACCTCACTATTTTTAAGTGACCTTAAAAGGATTACTATATCACTAGGTTTAATATTTCTCCACTTGCTATTTTTATTATCATAAACTTTATAATTAGAATCCAATAAAAATTTTATTTTATCCGCAACAACAATGGCCTCTTTTTGAATTTTAGTAAGATCTTCGCCATCGTCTTCCTTCTTTTCCATGCCATCTATAAGTAATACTTCTGTTTCTAAATTTTTACCACTTTCAAACGATGCGCCAAGATAAAGTTTTTCTAAAGCATCATATTTTACTTCACCAAAATAATTACTCATTGTGTTTTCAAAAATGAAATTACAAAAATCTAAAACTTCACCTCTACTTCTAAAGTTTTTGGATAAAGTAATTAATTTAGGAAAAGAATCTTTACTTGCCTTTGCTTTATCACCATTAAATATTTCTGGACACGCACTTCTAAACCTATAAATACTTTGCTTAACATCTCCTACTATAAAAAGATTTTTATCATCATCTGATATAGCATTAAAGATAACGTTTTGTAAATTATTAGTATCTTGATACTCATCTATTAATATTTCTTTGAATTTTTTAGATAAACTCATCGCAAGATTAGTTTTCTTACCATCCTTTATAAGTAAACTTATAACAAAATGTGCTATATCTCCAAATGAAAATGCATTTATCTTTTTCTTATTATGCAATAATAATTTTCTAAAATTCTGTACAACGTTAAATAAACAATTTATAACGTTTCTTATCTTTTCTTGTTCACTATTAAATACTTCATCAGTTATAAATATAAGTTCATGATAATTTTTTCTTATGTCCTTTTTAAACTCATCTCTTATTACTTTATATTTAACCATTACAGCATCACTACTATGACCTTTAGGAGTTCTTAAAGTATCAAATTCTATGGTTCTAATTCTTGACGATAAGGAGTCTAAATCATTAATACACAAAAAGTCTGTAATATAATTTTTTTCTTTTCTAGCTAGTTCTAAAACTTTATCAAAATCATCTGACTGGTCATAAAGTTCTTCTATAAGTTCTGCATAAACTTCTTCATAGCCAGACATTTTTTGTTTTATTTGTTTCAATAATAAATCTTTGTAAAACGTATTATCTTGATCATAATTACTTATTAATTTTAAAACAAACTCTTTAGGATATGGAAGCGTAGATAAAAACGAATCTATTTTAAGTATGATACCTTTAATTAAATCAACTGAATTCGCACCAAACATATCAAGCATCTGCTCATAGTTTTCTTCTTCATTAAATGATTTTTCAAGTACTTCTTTTAATACTTTATTTTTTAATATTACCTCTTCTTCATTTGATAAAATATTAAAGTTTTTATCAATGCCAAGTTTTTCAAAGTTTTCTTTTACTAAATCACCATAAAAAGCATCCATCGTAGTTATGTTAGCTAAATCAACTAAAGATAATTGCTTTTTTAGATAATCATTTGTTAAGTCATCGGCATAAGCCTTTTCTATTTTTTCTTTGATTCTTGTTTTCATTTCCTCTGCTGCAGCTTTAGTAAAAGTTACAACCAAAAGTTCATCTACGCTTACCCCTTCTAAAATAAGTTTAATTACCCTTTCTGATAAAACTGCTGTCTTACCAGAACCCGCTCCAGCCGAAACAATA